>NZ_CP049869.1:1877500-2177500 GCF_011300455.1 Sphingomonas piscis | reverse complement strand
AACCGCGCGCTGATGGGTTCGAATATGCAGCGCCAGGCCGTTCCCCTCCTGCAGGCGGATGCGCCGTTGGTCGGCACCGGCATGGAAGAAACGGTTGCGCGTGACTCGGGCGCGGCAATTGCCGCCAAGCGGTCGGGCATCGTCGACCAGGTCGACGCCAGCCGCATCGTGGTGCGCGCCACCGGTGATCTTCGTCCGGGCGAGTCCGGCGTCGACATCTACACGCTGATGAAGTTCCAGCGCTCCAACCAGTCGACCTGCATCAACCAGCGTCCGCTGGTGAAGGTGGGCGATGCGGTGGAAGCTGGCGACGTCATCGCCGACGGTCCTTCGACCCAGTTCGGCGAGCTTGCGCTCGGCCGCAACGTGCTCGTCGCCTTCATGCCGTGGAATGGCTACAACTACGAAGACTCCATCCTGATCTCGGAGCGGATCGTTAAGGACGACGTCTTCACCTCGATTCACATCGAGGAGTTCGAAGTCATGGCCCGCGACACCAAGCTCGGGCCGGAAGACATCACCCGCGATATCCCGAACGTCGGTGAGGAAGCGCTTCGCAACCTCGACGAGGCGGGCATCGTCTACATCGGTGCCGAGGTCGAGCCGGGCGACATTCTGGTCGGCAAGATCACGCCAAAGGGCGAAAGCCCGATGACGCCGGAAGAAAAGCTCCTCCGCGCCATCTTCGGTGAAAAGGCATCCGACGTCCGCGACACCTCGCTCCGCCTGCCCCGGGCGTTGCCGGAACGATCGTCGACGTGCGCGTCTTCAACCGTCACGGCATCGACATCGACGACCGTACCCGCGCCATCCAGGCCGAGGAGAAGGACCGGCTGAAGAAGGACGCGGACGACGAACGCGCCATCCTCAACCGCGCCACCTTCTCGCGTCTTCGTGAGATGCTGATCGGACAGGTCGCGACCGCGGCGCCGAAGACCATCAAGAAGGGTGCGACCCTCGACGATGCGGCGCTGGAAGCGACCGAGCGTCACGACTGGTGGAAGATCGCCGTCAAGGACGATGCCCGTCAGTCCGACCTTGAGGCCTTGAAGGCGCAGTATGACGAGGCGGTCAACGTCATCGTCAAGCGCTTCGAGGACCGCGTTCAGAAGGTCGAGGCGGGCGACGAACTGGCGCCGGGCGTGCTGAAGATGGTCAAGGTCTTCGTTGCCGTGAAGCGCAAGCTTCAGCCGGGCGACAAGATGGCCGGCCGTCACGGCAACAAGGGCGTCATCAGCCGCATCCTGCCGAACGAGGACATGCCGTTCCTTGAGGACGGAACCCCGGTCGACATCGTTCTGAACCCGCTTGGCGTGCCGAGCCGCATGAACGTCGGTCAGATCTTCGAGACCCATCTTGGCTGGGCCGCCCGCGGTCTCGGCAAGCAGATCCAGGAGATGCTCGACGGCATCCATGAGCGCGGGAAGGAACTGGTCGGCAAGGATGTCACCGGCGTTCGTACCAAGCTCAAGGAGATCTACGGCGAGGCCTACCACGGCGACATCGACGCCCGCGACGATGGTGCGGTGATGGAGCTTGCGTCCAACCTGACGGGCGGCATTCCGATGGGCACCCCGGTGTTCGACGGCGCCCGTGAGCCGGACGTTGCCGACATGCTGGAGCGCGCCGGTCTCGACCGGTCGGGCCAGGTCACCCTGTTCGACGGCCGCACCGGCGATCCGTTCGACCGCAAGGTGACGGTGGGCTACATCTACATGCTGAAGCTTCACCACCTGGTCGACGACAAGATCCACGCCCGGTCCATCGGCCCGTACAGCCTGGTCACCCAGCAGCCGCTGGGTGGTAAGGCGCAGTTCGGCGGACAGCGGTTCGGCGAAATGGAGGTGTGGGCGCTGCAGGCTTACGGCGCTGCCTACACGCTTCAGGAAATGCTGACCGTGAAGTCGGACGACGTGATCGGCCGTACCAAGGTCTACGAAGCGATCGTCAAGGGCGACGACACGTTCGAGGCAGGCATTCCGGAGAGCTTCAACGTGCTCGTGAAGGAAATGCGCAGCCTTGGCCTGAACGTCGAGCTCAACTCCATCGACGATGGGGAAGAGCCGACCGCCCTCGCCGCCGAATAATCAAGATACGTCCATACAGCTCCTCCCGGTTGGGAGGAGCTAGGAGCAAGACATGAACGAACTCACCAATTTCGCGAACCCGGTGGCCAAGCCGGAGATGTTCGACCAGATCAAGATCGGCATCTCGTCGCCCGAGAAGATCCGCAGCTGGTCCTTCGGCGAGATCAAGAAGCCCGAGACGATCAACTACCGCACGTTCAAGCCGGAGCGTGACGGCCTGTTCTGCGCGCGCATTTTCGGTCCGATCAAGGACTACGAGTGCCTGTGCGGCAAATATAAGCGGATGAAGTACAAGGGCATCGTCTGCGAAAAGTGCGGTGTCGAAGTTACCGTCTCCAAGGTCCGCCGCGAGCGCATGGGCCACATCGAGCTGGCGGCTCCGGTTGCCCACATCTGGTTCCTGAAGTCGCTTCCGAGCCGCATCGGCCTGCTGCTCGACATGCAGCTGAAGCAGCTGGAGCGCGTGCTCTACTTCGAGAGCTATGTCGTGATCGAGCCGGGCCTGACCGCCCTTGAGAAGTATCAGCTCCTCACCGAGGACGAGCTTCTCGCCGCTCAGGACGAATATGGCGAGGACGCCTTCTCGGCCGGTATCGGCGCGGAAGCCGTCAAGATCATGCTGATGGACCTCGACCTCGAAGGCGAGCGCACCCAGCTTCTTGAAGAGCTTGCGACCACCAAGTCGGAGCTGAAGCCCAAGAAGATCATCAAGCGCCTGAAGGTCGTCGAGAGCTTCCTGGAGTCCGGCAACCGTCCGGAGTGGATGATCCTGGACGTCGTTCCGGTCATCCCGCCGGAGCTTCGCCCGCTGGTTCCGCTGGACGGCGGCCGCTTCGCGACGTCGGACCTCAACGACCTCTATCGCCGCGTTATCAACCGCAACAACCGCCTGAAGCGGCTGATGGAGCTGCGCGCGCCGGACATCATCGTCCGCAACGAAAAGCGCATGCTTCAGGAAGCGGTTGACGCCCTGTTCGACAACGGTCGCCGCGGCCGCACCATCACGGGCGCCAACAAGCGTCCGCTGAAGTCGCTGTCCGACATGCTGAAGGGCAAGCAGGGCCGCTTCCGCCAGAACCTGCTCGGCAAGCGCGTCGACTATTCCGGCCGTTCGGTCATCGTCACCGGTCCGGAGCTGAAGCTTCACCAGTGCGGCCTTCCGAAGAAGATGGCCTTGGAGCTGTTCAAGCCGTTCATCTACTCGCGTCTCGACGCCAAGGGTCTCTCCATGACCCTGAAGCAGGCGAAGAAGTGGGTCGAGAAAGAGCGCAAGGAAGTCTGGGACATCCTCGACGAGGTGATCCGGGAGCATCCGGTGCTTCTGAACCGCGCCCCGACGCTTCACCGCTTGGGCATTCAGGCGTTCGAGCCGGTGCTGATCGAGGGCAAGGCGATCCAGCTTCACCCGCTGGTCTGCGCCGCCTTCAACGCCGACTTCGACGGCGACCAGATGGCCGTCCACGTTCCGTTGAGCCTTGAGGCGCAGCTGGAAGCGCGCGTGCTGATGATGTCCACCAACAACATCCTCAGCCCCGCTAACGGCAAGCCGATCATCGTGCCGTCGCAGGACATGGTTCTGGGTCTCTATTACCTTTCGATGGAGAAGGACGGAGAGCCGGGCCAGGGTTCGATGCTGTCGGACATGGCCGAAGTGCACCAGGCGCTTGCCGCCGGTGCCGTGACGCTTCACTCCAAGATCGTCAGCCGCGTCCCCCAGACGGACGAGGCCGGCAAGCAGTATATGAAGCGCTTCGAGACGACGCCTGGCCGCATGCTGCTCGGTGAGACTCTGCCGAAGAGCCACAAGGTGCCGTTCGAGACGGTCAACCGCCTGCTGACCAAGAAGGAGATCGGCGACGTCATCGACACCGTCTATCGCCACACCGGTCAGAAGGAGACGGTGCTGTTCGCGGACGCCATCATGGCGCTTGGCTTCCGCCACGCGTTCAAGGCCGGCATCTCGTTCGGCAAGGACGACATGGTCATCCCGGCTGCGAAGGAGCCTCTGGTCGAGGAAACCCGCGCACTCGTGAAGGATTACGAGCAGCAGTATCAGGACGGCCTGATCACCCAGCAGGAAAAGTACAACAAGGTGATCGACGCCTGGTCGCGTTGCGGTGACCGCGTTGCCGGCGAGATGATGAAGGAAATCTCGGCGACTCCGAAGGGCGACGATGGCCGCGAGAAGCCGGTCAACTCCATCTACATGATGGCTCACTCCGGTGCCCGTGGTTCGCAGGCGCAGATCAAGCAGCTGGCGGGTATGCGCGGCCTGATGGCCAAGCCGTCGGGCGAGATCATCGAAACGCCGATCATCTCGAACTTCAAGGAAGGCCTGACCGTCCTTGAGTATTTCAACTCGACCCACGGTGCCCGTAAGGGTCTCGCGGACACGGCGCTCAAGACGGCAAACTCGGGTTACCTGACCCGCCGTCTCGTGGACGTGAGCCAAGACGCCGTGATCATCGAGGAGGATTGCGGGACCGATCAGGCGTTGGAAATGCGCGCGATCGTTCAGGGCGGTGCAGTGATCGCCTCGCTTGCGGAGCGTATCCTTGGCCGTACCACGGCGGAGGACATCGTCGACGCCAAGACCGGCGACGTCTTCATCCAGGAAGGCACGCTGCTCGACGAGCCGATGGTGGCGAGGATCGAGGAGCTTGGCGTCCAGGGCGTCAAGATCCGTTCGCCGCTGGTCTGCGCCGCCAAGCAGGGCGTTTGCGGCAAGTGCTACGGACGTGACCTCGCCCGCGGTACGCCGGTCAACATCGGTGAAGCGGTCGGCGTCATTGCCGCCCAGTCGATCGGTGAGCCGGGCACGCAGCTGACGATGCGGACCTTCCACATCGGCGGCGCGGCGCAGCTCAACGAGCAGTCGAACCTCGAGGCGCCGGTCGACGGCACCATCGAGTTCCGCGACATGCCGACGATCACCAACCCGCGCGGCCAGCATGTCTCGCTGTCGCGTTCGGGCGAGATCGCGATCCTCGACATGGACGGGCGCGAGCTGTCGACGCACCGCGTGCCTTATGGTGCGCACCTGCTGTGCGACAGCGGCCACATCGTCAGCCGTGGCGACCGTATTGCCGAATGGGACCCCTCGTTCAGCCCGGTTATCACCGAAAAGGCCGGTACGGTGAAGTATCAGGACCTGATCGAGAACCGCACGATGACGGAGCAGGTGGATGAGTCGACCGGCATCGCGCAGCGCGTGGTTACCGACGACAATGCCAAGTCCAAGAAGGACACGCTTGCGCCGCGCCTGACCCTGACGGGGTCGGATGCGTCGGACGCCGGTGTGTACCGGATGGCGCCTGGCGCGATCGTCGCGGTCGAGGACGGCCAGCAGGTCGAAGCCGGCGAAGTGCTCGCCCGTATGCCGCGGGAAGCCGCCCGTACGCGCGACATCACCGGCGGTCTGCCGCGGGTCGCCGAGCTGTTCGAGGCCCGCAAGCCCAAGGAGAATGCGATCATCGCAAAGGTCTCGGGCAAGGTCTCGTTCCGTAAGGACTATAAGGCCAAGCGCAAGATCGCGATCGTTCCGGACGACGGTTCGGAGGCAGTCGAATATCTGGTGCCGAAGTCGAAGGTCATCGACGTCCAGGAAGGCGATTATGTGAAGCGCGGCGACAATCTCGTCGGCGGTTCGCCCGATCCCCACGACATCCTGGAAGTCCTGGGCGTCGTCGCACTGGCCGAATATCTCGTCAGCGAGATCCAGGAGGTTTACCGACTGCAGGGCGTGAAGATCAACGACAAGCACATCGAGGTGATCGTTCGCCAGATGCTGCAGAAGGTCGAGATCACCGACGGTGGCGACACCACCCTGCTGGCCGGCGAACAGGTCGACCGCGAGGAGATGGACGACCTCAACTCCAAGCTCGGCAAGGGCAAGAAGCCGGCGGAAGGCAAGCCAGTCCTCCTCGGCATCACCAAGGCGTCGCTGCAGACCCGCAGCTTCATCTCGGCCGCCTCGTTCCAGGAAACCACCCGCGTGCTCACCGAGGCTTCGGTGCAGGGCAAGGTGGATACGCTGAACGGCCTCAAGGAGAATGTCATCGTCGGCCGCCTCATCCCGGCGGGTACCGGCGCCGGCATGAACCGCCTGCGCGTTGCGGCCACCAGCCGCGACACGGCGCTTCGTGCGGCCCAGCGCCGCATGGCCGAAGCGCTGGTCGCTCCGGACTCGGCGGAGGAGCTCCGCGCCGCGGAACTCGCCCGCTCGGCCCGCGACGATGCGGGCACGGGTGACGATCCCTTGGGCGCAGTGGCACCCTCGGGTCACGGCACCGATGCCGATGCCGGTGATTACCTTCAGGAATCGGAAGCCTAAGGGCTCTCGAACCGGGCGGTCGCCCCGTGTGACCGCCTAATCGGAATACTAGAGAGCGCCCGCCGGGAAACTGGCGGGCGCTCCTTCTTTAGGGCTGGTAAGACGCCGGCGGCATGGCTGGTCGATCCAACGTCCACATAAGTTGAAAAGCCGTCATTGCCCGAGGTACCGTCTCTTGATGGTTGGCCGGCCTATCCTGCTTTCGTCCCTCTGCTTTGCCGGTTGCACCACAACAAGCGGCGACGTTCCCCGCACGAGCGAGCTACCTTATCGATGCACTGATCTCGTGGTGGTGGGACGAGTAGTGCCATTGAGCGCCGAAAGTCTTTCAGATGCGGCTCCGTCCTCGCATTGGCGAAGTCGGTGGCAGCTAAAGGTGCACATCAAGCAGATCTTGCGAGGCGATGAGCGAAGGGCATCGGTTCCGGCGACGGGAGTGTCTCATGCCCAGATACGCAGTGACCGAGCTGTTCTCGCTGTCCTCTCCCCCGCCGAGGGAGGCGGTTTCGTCCTCAAAACGGCTGCGCTGTGGGACGCAATACCGCGCCCAAGACTTGCTGCGCGTTGTTCTTGATGTCCGCAGGGCGTGGAAAACGGACATTCGCGGATGCGGAGAGCGGGAGGCGACTGCACCGGACGGTCTGCTGGTAACCTTTGCGGTTCAACATGTGCGGGGCGGCGACGGCTGGATCCACCGCGACAAGAGGGTAAGCTGCCGATGCAGCTCATAGCTCGGTTCAGGTGCCCGGGGCGGTGAACGAGAAGGATCCCGAAAAGGGGTCTATCGCGGACCTCCTGCACACAGCAGCTAAGGGTCCAGGCTGGAATCACGCGAGCGGTAAATTATAAGTGCGAAACACTGTTTCAGGCTGCCAGCCTGCGCTTTCGTAAAGCGCTTGTGCCAACGCATTGTCGTTTGCGGTCGAAAGCGTCAGGCTGACTGCGCCTGCTGCTCGACCATACTCAACCGATGCGGCCAGAAGCGCTCGCCCGATGCCGCGACCACGCGCCTTGGGCTGCACGTAAAGATCGTTCAAGATGTAGATGCGAGCCGCGCTCCCCGAGGAAAAGCTTGGGTAGAGCTGTGCGAACCCGACACTCTTCCCTGCTGAGGCCGCGAGGAAAATGACGGATTGTTCACGACTCAACCGCTGGCGCAAAAACTCGCGCGCCAGGTCGACATCAGGGGTTTGACCGTAAAAGGTCCGATAGCCGGCGAATAGCGGAGCCAGGCATTCGAGGTCGGCGATGGTGGCCTGCCGGACGTTCATCTGGTTTCCCCTCAATGCGCGCAACTGCCAATTGTGTCGGTCTAAAGGGCAAGCTTCGGCGGCAAAGTTTGCAATGTTTGGAATTGAGCCCGGCCCTTGGCTTCTATTTCCGGGCCTTCCGAGCCGCGTATCTGGCGTCCCGAGCAGCCTTCATTTCCTCGGGCGTCGCTGGCCTCAGTCGAGCCGCCTTAAGCTCTTCAGCAGCTTTTGCTGCTTCCTTTGCAGCGGCCCTCTCCGCTTTTGCTGCGGCGGCCAGCTCGGCTTTGACCTGACGGTCTTCCGCCAGCTTCTGCTGCTTGGCGGTCCAGGCAGCACGTTCTTGAGCCAACACCTCCTCGTCCTTCGGAGTCTTCGCTTTCAGCTGGTCAAGCGCCTTCTGCTTCGCATCTGCTGCGGCAGCTTGGCGGTCTTGAAAGGAGGGATTTTTGAATGAAGCCACGTAAGGTCCTTGGAAGCGTAGTTGCGGCGGCAATTGCTTGTCGCTCGAAATAAGAAATGGGGTTCGTACCGTTCTTTAGCGTGCGCAGCACCCACCGAGGAGGCGTCTAGCTTAGATTGCCGAAACGCCGGTGCCGTCCTGCCGCGCTGAGCAGAAGGTGTGCAGTCTATTTCACAAGTAATGCGAAGAGTTGATCGAGGTTGTGCTGAGCATCCTGGACGACAGGATTGCTCGCATTGCCTGTCATCGAGAGCGGCCGGCTCATGATCTCGTGCAGGTTTCCGGTTTCGAGATCCGTGAGCAGATGGCGCTTCCGCAATATGATCGCGAGGCTCAAGATTCCGTTGAAAGCTGCGACATCCAAGGCTTGCTGAGCCTCAAGCACCTGCTGTGCAGACAGCTCGTGCTCATGATTCAAATGGGCTGCGGGAATGCTACTTGGAAGCAAACTGCCCGGCCTCCGCACCAAGCTCCAGCTTGGCATGGTTGCGTGCTGCGATCGCGCTTTTGAACGCCTCCGGCTGCATGACGGAGGTCACGATTGGATAGCCCCAGGTGTTGAAGCGGGTGCTGCGCGTCGTGATGCGGAAGTTGCCTTCCTCATCCTTGGCGATCAGGAATGGCGCAATTGCTACTCTGGACATAGGCGACCTCGTGTGACGAACCAGCTCATCCGGTCTGCGCGACGCACAGAGGGCAGAGAGGCAGGGGAGCGTTCGCGAGAGGGCCTCCGAACGACAGGTAGAAAAATGGCGGACACCTAAGCATCCGCCATCTTCGATTTACGCGCTCTGCAGGTTCACAGCAGAGGTCTTGCCGCGGCGATCGGTTTCAAGCTCGTAAGAAACGCGCTGGTCCTTATCGAGCGTGGACATTCCGGCGCGCTCGACGGCCGAGATGTGAACAAAGGCATCGCTCGTGCCGTCTTCCGGCGCAATGAAGCCATAGCCTTTGTCGTTGTTGAAGAATTTTACGGTTCCGGTGATCATGATGGGTATCCTTTATCGCACGTATGACGGGCATGCGCCAACAGCGGCACATCCCGGCGTCTTGAAGCTAGTAGAGGGATAAAGGGGGCGGCCTAAGCGGCCCATCATCCGTCGCAGGCGACGTTCAGCACTTCCCTATATAATCAGTATCGCGCGAAATGGAACCCCACGCCGCAGCTTGATCTCACCGGTGCGCACTGTGACAGTGCAGCTTTCGTCACGGGCGCTCTTCCATGAACACTTCAGCCTCACCTGCACGCATCAGCGAGAAGAGTGACCGATCCGCACGGATGGTCGTGCTGGCGGCGCTGGGTGGCGCTCTCGAATATTACGACTTCATCGTTTACGGCATCTTCGCGCAGGCGATCACGGCCGCCTTCTTCCCAAACGCCGAGCCGATGGCGCTGACACTCGCGCTTGCGGTTTTCGCGATCGGCTATCTCGCCCGCCCTCTTGGAGGCATGGTGTCGAGCCATTTCGGTGACCGCTACGGACGCAAGACGGTGTTCGTCGTGACCGTCTTCACCATGTCGCTCTCGACCCTCGGCATCGGCTTGATCCCGAGCTACGCGTCCTGGGGCCTCGCGGCGACGTTCCTTCTCGTATTGCTTCGCTTCATCCAAGGCCTCTGCATCGGCGGGGAACTGCCCGGCGCGATTACTTTCGTGTTCGAGACGATGGAGCGCCGGCCGGGCCTCGCCTGTGGGATCGTCTTCGCTCTGGTCAACGGCGGCGTCCTGCTCGCTGCCTTCGTCAATCTGGTGCTCGGCCTGATTCTGACGCCTGACGCGATGCTCGGCTACGGTTGGCGGATTGCCTTGATCCTTGGCGGGGCGCTTGGACTCGTCAGCTTCTGGCTTCGGCGCAATCTGGAGGAAACGCCGGAGTTCCTCCGTTTCCGCGAAGCGGCGTCGCGCAACCCCGTTCGGGACGTCTTACGTTCACACGGCGGCGCGGTCATTGTCGGTTGCGCCGTTGTTGCGCTGACGGCGGGATTCAACGGTCTGCTGTTCGCCCACATGCCGGCATATCTCACGCAGGTGCTCGGCTATGAGCGCCAGTCCGTGTCCGTCGCAATGAACGTTGCGCTGCTGGTCATGTCGCTGTCGCTGCTGGGTGCAGCCTGGCTGGCCGACAAGGTGCCGCCTCGGCACTTGCTACTGCTGTCTTCGATCCTGCTGCTGTTCGGGGCGCCTTTGGCGTATCACTTGCTTGCTTCGGGAAGCGCAAACCTTGCGCTCGTGCTTAGCATGCTGACGCTCGCAGTGGCCGGTGCGAACGGCAGCTTTGCTTACCTGACCGCCAGCCTTTTCCCCGCCCGGGTGCGGTTCAGCGGCGTGGCCCTGTCTCTCAACATCAGCTTCACGTTGCTGAGCGGGCTGGGTCCACTGGCGGCAAACGCGCTCATCGACGCAAGTGGCTGGGTGCAGGCGCCCACGCTGATCATCAGCCTTGTTGCCCTGATCGGGATCCTGGCATCGGTTACGCTAGGCCGTCGGACCCAGCACGACACCCAGCTGCATCCGCCCGGCTAGACCATCCGTATCTCCCTTCAAACAGTTGGGAGAGTGACAGTGACGACCAGTCGATGGGTGGCGAACCAGGCAGCGACAAAAAGAGACAATGCGTTGCTCGATGCCGGGCGGCGAATGCGCGGAGATCCGGCGCCCGATATTGCTGTCGAAGCCGTCTGCCGTGCGGATGGACGGAGGTGGGTCGATGCCAACCGCTGCTGGTAGCAACGGCGGGGTGTTCGCCGACCTCTCACCGACCCATCAATATGCTCCTTCCCATTCGCGGACCTTTGCCGAGGAAGCGGAGTGGTGCCGGGCCAGGGCGACGACTGCCGCGACCAAGGAGGATGCGCAGATGCTGCTTCGCATCGCAGCGGCGTTCGACGAGCTTCATGCGTCGGGCGGTTTCCAGCGGAGATGGCGTCCGTGACGGAACTGCCTAGCCAACGGCTTGCGCCGGTGCCACTACCATTGATGTGGCCCGTCCTGCTCCCTCGCAAGCGCCTGTGTACGACAGGGAGCACCTGATCGCCGCTTTGTCGCGTGTGGCGAATGGCGACAAGGCGGGCTTAAAGACCGTCTACGATCTGACCTCCGCCAAGCTGCTGGGGATCTGCGCGCGCATCCTGAAAGAACAGGACGAGGCTGAGGACGTGCTTCAGGAGGTGTACGTCAGCGTGTGGTCGCGGGCCGGGAGCTTCGACCGCGAGCGTTCCAGCCCGATCACATGGCTCGCTACCATTGCGCGCAATCGGGCGATCGACCGCCTTCGCTCCCGGCGCGTCCGACCGGCAGATGGACTCGACCAGGCCGAGCAGGTCGCGGATGCCTCTCCCGACGCATTCACCCGCGTTTCCGATGCTCAGGAGGCCGAGCGCCTCCGCCACTGCATGGACGGCCTGGAAACGACGCACCGTAAAGCGATCCGCGCCGCCTTCTTCGACGGGCTTGCCTATTCACACTTGGCGCTGCGCGACAATGTGCCGCTCGGCACGATGAAGAGCTGGATCCGGCGCGGGTTGCTGCAGCTGAAGGGCTGCCTCAGCGGATGAGCGACGACGAAATCCTTGCCGCGGAATATGCGCTTGGCTTGCTCGAGGGTCAGGAACTGCTCGACGCCCGCAATCGCGCCACGACGGACGATGCCTTCGCGCGCGATGTCGCGGCCTGGCAGGAACGTTTCGCGCCCTTGTTGAACGACATTGCCCCGGTACAGCCGCGGGCGGACCTCTGGTCGCTGATCGAGCGGCGCATCTCCGGCGCCAGCGGCGGCGAGGTGCATCAGCTTGCCCGCAAGGTCCGCTTCTGGAAGTCGGTTTCGGCCGCAACGACGGCTGCTGCTGCGGCAGCCGCGGCGGCATTGCTCTTGCTGCCCACTCCCCCGCAGCCGCCGCAGTCGCCGGTCACTGCCCCGACTCCTGCACCGGTGCTGGTGGCGTCACTCGCGTCCGAAGAAGGCCCGACCTCGCTTGCCGTCACTTATGCAGGCACGCAGCGGGAGATCGTCATCACTCCGGGCCGCGTCGGTCGGGAAGCCGGGCGCGATCACGAATTGTGGCTGATCCCGGCGGGTCAGGCGCCGGTCTCGCTCGGCCTCGTGCAGCCCAGCGGTGTGCAGCGCCGGCGGCTCGACCCAGCTCTTGCCGCGCAGGTTGCCAGCGGCGCCACCATCGCGCTCTCGCTTGAGCCGAGCGGCGGTTCACCGACCGGCGCGCCGACCGGGCCGGTGCTCGCCGCGGGCACGCTGAACCCAGTCTGATCTTCCTCAGCAAATTATTTCCGGTGCCGCGCATCCGCGCCCTTCTCGCCTCCGTAGCTGTCGATGCCTCCGACGGTCGTGGCGGTCCCTTCTGGACCGTCCCGGCTGTCGTCGGCGCAACAAAAACGGAGGCAGTACATGACACATTTCAGGACCGGTCTACTCACGGGCGTCGCAACCCTATCGATCATCGCTTTCGCATCGGCTGCACAGGCGGACCCGACGCCGGAGTGTAATGCCGGTCCTGCTGCCGAAAGCACCGAATGCGGTGCCGGCTCGACGGCCACAGGCGTCGGCGCAACTGTAACGGGCGATGGGGCGGCGGGCCTTGCCGACCAGACCACGGTCAATGGCAACAATGCCGCTGCGCTCGGCACCGGCGGGATCGCCGTCGGCGGCAACACCGACGGCGGCGCCTACGGGGCACTCGCAACCGATGCCGCCGGAATTGCGATCGGCGCCGATTCGGAAGCGCGCCAGGTCGGCGCAGTCTCGATCGGCAGCGACGGCAACGCCGACGGCGACGGCGCCGTAGCGAACGGCGTTTACAGCGTGGCGGTCGGTGCCGACGCCTTGTCGACTGGAACCAACGCCACGGCGATCGGGGGCCGCGCCTTCGGTGGCGCCGCCCAGACGACAGTGGTCGGTGGCCAGGCCGCCGCGCTTGGGGTCGGCGGTGTCGCCATCGGCGGCAACACGGACGGTGGCGCTTATGGCGCTCTTGCGACCGATGCGTCGGGAACCGCCGTCGGGTCGGACACGGAAGCGCGCGGCGTCGGAGCGATTGCGATTGGCGGTGACGCCGACGGGGACGGCGACGGAGCGGTCGCGAACGGCCGCGATTCCATTGCCATCGGCGACGGTGCGCTGGCGCAGAACACGACCGGCGCCGGTGCGACGGACGACAATGTCGCAATCGGCAGCCAGGCCAAGGCGACCGGCGTCCACGTGACCGCGATCGGCGGTGATTCCAGCGCCACCGGGATCGGCGCAACCGCGATCGGCTGGGAAGCGGATGCGACCGCCAACAATGCGACCGCGCTCGGCAATAGCGCCGAGGCGACGGCCGCGCAGGCTACCGCGATCGGCCGTCAGACCAACGCCACCGGCGTGGATTCGACGACGTTGGGCCAGGGCTCCTCGGCGACGATGGCGAATGCGACCGCTCTGGGTCAGGGTGCGCAGGCGGTTCACATGAACTCGGTCGCGCTCGGCGCCGATACCGTCACGACGGCGGCCAACCAGGTCAATGTCGGAGGGCGGACGGTCAGCAATATGGCCAATGGCGTTGCCGCCGGCGATGCGGTGAACGTCAGCCAGCTGACCGCCGCGACCTCCATGATAACCAGCGAAAGCGCTGCTCGGGCATCGGCGGACGCAGCGCTGACATCGCGGATCGACGATCTGTCGTTCGACATCCGCGACAATGCACGGGAAGGCCGGGCCGGCACGGCTTCGGCGCTGGCGGCTGCGGGCCTTCCGCAGGCGAACGGCGAGGGCCGTACCATGATCGCCGGTGGCTTCGGCACCTTTCGCGGCAAGACGGCGTTCGCGGTCGGCGCATCACACCGGCTGCAGGGAGGCAATGCCACCTTCAAGCTAGGCGTCACCTACGACAGTGAGAAGAATGTCGGTGCCAACGGCGGCGTCGGGTTCGAGTTCTAAGTTATAGGAAAGCCCCGCCGGAATCGCTCCCGGCGGGGCTCCTTTTCATACCGCTTAATTGATCAGCAGCGTCCGCCGCGGATTGCATCTTCGGTGCAATTTGCGGCGGAGTTAAGATCGGCTGCGGCGCCGCGAACGGTGTTGCAGCCGGCGAGCATCACAGCCATGCCGATTGCAGCAGCGGTCACAAGCTTACGAACCATGATCATTCCTCCATTCCCCTGGCGGAACGATCATGGCGAAATCAGGTGTTCTTGTCGACTTCGTTAGCGACGGAATTGACGTCCGCTGCGGCACCGCGAACGGTGTTGCAGGCAGAAATCGCCATTGCGCCGCCGATGACGACCATCGTCACGATTTTGCGAACCATGTGCGTTCTCCTTGTTTGCGGAGAGAGGAACGCGGAAGGCGGCTAGGGTTTCCATTTCGCCGCCGTTCTTTTCTGTGCGTGACTAGACGGCCACCGGCGCGCTGATGTGCGGGTGCGGATCGTAAGCATCGAACGCGAAGTCTTCGGGCTCGTAGTCGAACAGGGACTGGCCCCGATCCTTGAGGATCAGCTGTGGCAGCGGGCGGGGCTCGCGCGTTAGCTGAAGGCGCGTCTGCTCCAGATGGTTGGAGTAGAGGTGAACGTCGCCCCCGGTCCAGACGAAAGTCCCCGGTTGCAGCCCGCACTCCCGCGCCAGCATGTGGGTCAGCAAGGCATAAGACGCGATGTTGAAGGGCACGCCGAGGAATAGGTCGGCGCTGCGTTGATATAGTTGAAGGTTCAGCCTGCCGGCCGCCACCTGGGTCTGGAAGAGGCAATGGCAGGGCGCCAGCGCCATGCGGTCGAGCTCGCCCGGGTTCCACGCGGTGACGATCTGCCGCCGCGATGCCGGATCGCGCTTGATGAGGTCCACCAGCGCTCTAATCTGGTCAACCTCGTGCCCGTCCGCAGTTTCCCAATGGCGCCATTGCTTGCCGTAGACCGGACCGAGATCGCCATTCTCGTCTGCCCATTCGTCCCAGATGCTGACCTTGCGGTCCTTCAGCCAGGCAATGTTGGTGTCGCCGCGTAGGAACCAGAGCAGTTCGACGATGATGGATCGCAGATGAAGCTTCTTGGTCGTCAGCAGCGGAAAACCGTGGCCGAGATCGAAGCGCATCTGGGCGCCGAAGACCGACAGGGTGCCGGTGCCGGTCCGGTCCTGCTGCTCGACGCCTTCGTCCAGCACCCGCTGCATCAGATCGAGATATTGCCGCATGCAAGGGAGACTAGACGCAGGCTCCGCCCGCTCCAACTGCTTTTCCCCGGCGGCATCTTGGTCCGTTTCGGACCGGGTCTTCATCGGTCGGGCAGTTGCATGATCCTAGGCACAGGAAATGCAGCATCAGCGTGCCGAATTACCCGCCCGGATCACAGGCAGCGCCGAAGCGGAAAGCTTCTTCACAAGCTGCTTCAGCGACTGCGACCCTACGGTCGAGAACCTCTTCGTGGCGCATCTCGACTCTCAAGCGCGCTGCCTTCACCTCTCTCGCCACATCGGCGATGCGTGCAGCACCGATTTCCCGCTGCGGACGATCGTCGCGACTGCCGCATCGCTGGGAACGGCCGGGCTGGTCCTTGCCCACAATCACCCAAGCGGCGATTCGCGTCCAAGCCTGTCGGATTTTCGGGCCACGAAGAAGCTGTGCGCCGTCGCCGAGGCACTAGATTGCTTCGTTTTGGACCATTTGGTGTTCGGCGGCGGACAGTGCAGCAGCATGCGGCAGCTGGGCGTCATTTAGCCCCTACCCTTTACAGGCCTTGATCTCCTCGGGCCGAGGCCGGGGCGCGGCGATGCGGAAGGATGCATAATAGCTTTCCCCGCCGCTAAGCTTTTGAACCTTGGTCGGCTGCATTCCCAATGCTGCGAACTCGCACACCAGCAGCTTGGGCGGAATGCCATGGCGGCGCGTCGGCCGGTCGGCGTCCACCACCACCACTTCCCCGCCGTCCTTGAGCCCTTCGCGCAGCCGCCAGAGAAAGGCGTAGGGCTCCTCCACCTCATGGTACATGTGGACCAGGAATATCCGCTCGAAGCTTCGCGCCGGAAGCATCGGGTCGTCCGGCGTGCCGAGCCGCACCGCGACATTGTCGAGCCGTTCGCGCGACACGCGCTCAAGCAGTTTCGCGCGCACGTCCGCCTGGATGTCCTCGGCGAGTACGCGGCCCTTGGTTCCGACAGCGGGCGCGAGCCGGACGGTATAGTAGCCCTCACCCGCGCCGACGTCCGCGACCCACATACCGGATTTCACGCCCGCAAGCGCCATCACCTCCTCGGCTTCTCCAACACGGTCGCGCGCGTCCTCGGTGGAGAAGCTCGCGCCGACGATCGGCGCGACATCGCGGTGGGCCTTGGGAAATTGCGGCTCGGCGGGCGCGGCCCGGCAAGCATCGAGCGTCAGCGAACCGAGAAGGAGAAGAACGAGCCTAATCGACATCCTCGACTTCGACCTTTTCGCCCGTGACCCGCTGCGACAAGGCTGCCGCCATGAACCGGTCCAGATCGCCGTCGAGCACGTCGCCGGGCGCGGTGGAGGTCACGCCGGTGCGGAGATCCTTCACAAGCTGGTACGGCTGGAGAACGTAGGACCGGATCTGGTGGCCCCAGCCGATATCGGTCTTGGCGGCATTGGCGGCATTGGCTTCCGCCTCACGCTTCTGAAGCTCATTCTCGTACAGGCGCGCCTTCAGTTGCTTGAACGCGGACGCGCGATTCTTGTGCTGCGATCGCTCGTTCTGGCAGGCGACGACGATCCCGGTCGGGATATGAGTGATACGGACCGCGCTGTCGGTCGTGTTGACGTGCTGCCCGCCCGCGCCTGACGCACGGTACGTGTCGATACGCAAATCCGCCTCGTTGATCTCGATATCGATATCGTCGTCGACTTCCGGATAGACCCAGACGCTCGAGAAGCTGGTGTGGCGGCGCGCGTTGCTGTCATAGGGACTGATCCGGACGAGGCGGTGGACGCCGCTCTCGACCTTGAGGTTGCCGTAGGCATTCTCGCCCTTCACCAGCAGGGTCGCGGACTTGATCCCGGCCTGCTCGCCGGAGTGATAGTCGACCAGTTCGACCTTCATCCTGTGCCGCTCGCCCCAGCGCGTGTACATGCGCTGCAGCATCTCGGCCCAGTCCTGGCTTTCCGTCCCACCGGCGCCGGCGTTGACCTCGACATAAGCGTTGTTGGCGTCTGCTTCGCCCGCAAGCAAGGCGGCGACCTTGTCGCGCTCGGCCCGCTCGGCAAGCTCGCCGAGGCTGCGGACGCCATCGTCGACAAGGCCATCGTCGCCTTCGGCCTCGGCCATCTCGATCAATTCAAGCGTGTCGGCCAGTTCCGTTTCAAGCTTGCGTGTGGCGCCGATCGCTTCCTCAAGCCGCCGCCGTTCCCGCATCACCTCTTGCGCGGCCTTGGGATCGTCCCAGAGAGTCGAATCCTCCACCTTGGCGTTCAGCTCCTCCAGCCGCTTGAGCGCGCGGTCCCAGTCGAGGAAGCGCCGAAGCAAGGCGGTGGCGGCGTTGATCTGGTCGGCATAGGCTTGCGCTTCAGCGCGCATGGTAAGGTCCTCTTGGAGGTCGGGTCCGGGCGGCAGGCCGAGAATAGGCACCGGCCGGTCCGACGCCGGTCGTGATGTCGACGCTACCTAGTTAGTCGCCGTTGCAGTTGGCAAGCTATTGGTCGCGGCCGGGGCTGGACTGCGCGGCGCAGACGCCTGAACCGGGCGGGGCTGGCGCGGGCGCCGCGGAGCCGCTGCAACACGCGCTGCAGAGTCGGCCTGGTCTTCCGCCTCGTCGGAACCGCGGCTCCGGAACGACCGGCGCGGTTCGGTCTGCGGCTGGAAGGCTTCCCAGATGACGGGCGACTTCGGGTCCTCCCGAACGGGGAAGGATCCGAACACGCGGCGACCGCTGGTGCGATCGATGCGGACCCAGCGGATGCCCTGCGGCGCCACGAACGGCACGGGCGGCATGCCCGCGAAGGCCTTTTCGGCAAATTGCTTGAAGATCGGCGCCGCGATGCGGCCGCCCTGGGCGCCATGACCCATCGGCCTTGGCTGGTCATAGCCAATGTAGACGCCGCCGACGATGTCGGGCGTCCCCCGACGAACCAGACGTTGGTCGGGCCGGTGGTCGTGCCAGTCTTGCCAAACATCGGCCGGTTGAGGTCGCGCAGGATTGTTGCGGTGCCGCGCTCGACCACGCCAGTCAGGACGTGAACCATCTGGAACGCAGCCATCGGATCGAGCAATTGCTTGGCGCGGATCGGCGGGCGCGGCATTGCCTTGCCATCCCAGTCCGCCGAATTGCAATTGTCCATAATGCTGCAGCGATTGTCCGACCGGTAGATGACCTTGCCGTTCCGGTCCTGCACGAAGTCGATCAGCGTCGGCTTCACCTCACGTCCCTGATTGGCCATGATCGCATAAGCGTTGGTGAGCTTCATCACCGTGGTGTCGCCCGCGCCGAGCGCCATCGAGAGGTAAGGCTCGAAACTGCCCACGCCCAGCGTGCGGGCATGGTCGACGATTTTCTGCATTCCGACCTGGGAGGCGGTACGCACCGTCATCAGGTTGCGCGATTGTTCGACGCCCCAGCGCATTGTCTTGGGACCGGAGTAGCGGCGATCGAAATTGACGAAACATTTGTTGCCGAGCCCCGCGCCCTGCCAGACGCAAAAGGGCGCATCGACGACGATCGACGCGGGCGTAAAGCCATTCTCCAGCGCCGTTTCATAAACGATGGGCTTGAATGCCGAGCCTGGCTGTCGAAGCGCCTGGGTCGCGCGGTTGTAGCTCGACCCGATAACGTCGAAGCCACCCTGCATCGCCAGGATCCGGCCGGTGCGAACCTCCTCCGCGATGAAGCCACCGCCGATCTCCGGAATGGAGCGAAGCGCGTAATCGTTCGCGCCGTTCTGCTTCACGATGATGATCATGCCAGGCTTCAGGTGACCGAAAGCCGCGCCGCCGACGCCGCGCTTCTCCTGCGTCGCGGCGGATGCGGGAAGCACGCCCTTTGACCCGTTGGTGAAACCGATCTCCGCTTCGTTGCCGCTTTTTGCGAGCACCACCGCCTTGCGCCAATCGCTGAAGCCTACCCCAACCGGGGCGCGGTCGAGCTGCCCTGCCCAGTCGCCGCTGAGGTCCACGGTCAACCCAAGATCGCGCCAGCCACGTCCGCCGTCGAACTTGGCCAATCCTTCGCGGAGCGCCTCGGCGGCTGCATCCTGCATGTGGGGCACCATGGACGTGCGCACCCACAGGCCCCCCGCGTAGACGCTATTCGGATGCTCCCCATCGGCATTCTCGCCGAACTGCTTGGCGAGGATCCGGCGCACCTCTTCCATGAAATAGCCGCCCTGCTGCCGGAACTTCTCATTGCTTCCGTAGCGGATCGTCCCAAGCTGGGTTGCGGCCGCTTCGTTGCGCTGGGCGGCGGTGATGTAGCCGTTGTTCTCCATTTCCCGCAGAACATAGTTGCGGCGGTCTAGAGCGCGCTGCGTGGCGCGGACGGGATCGTAGTTGGACGGCGCCTTGGGCAGGATCGCCAAATAGGCCGCTTCCGGCAAAGTCAGGTCGGCGACATCCTTGTCGAAATAGGCCCGGCTCGCGGCCTGCACTCCATAGGCGTTCCGGCCGAGGAAGATCTGGTTGAGGTAGAGCTCGAGGATCTGCTCCTTGCTTAGGGTCGATTCCAGCCTGAAGGCGAGGATCCCCTCCCGAGCCTTGCGGGTAATGGAATAACTATTGTCCTGGAGCAGCGCCTTGGCGACCTGCTGCGTAATGGTGGAGCCGCCTTTGGACCTGCCGCCGCCCGTCGCCTTCTTGCCGACGAATTCGACCACCGCGGCGGCAAGGCCGGGATAGTCGATGCCGCCATGGCTGAAGAAGGTCTTGTCCTCGGCAGAGATGAAGGCCTGCACCACCAACGGCGGATATTCGTCGTAGGACAGCTCCACCCGCCGTTCGCGCGCGAAGGTCTGAACCGGGTTGCCATCATTGCCGCGGACGTTGGTCGGCAATGGCAGCTGGTACGCCATCAGCTTCTCGGACGACGGGATGGTCGACGCGAAGTAGATCCAGAGCGCCGAGAAGAGCAAAAAGCCAACGAGCGCGGCCCAGCTCAACCAGCGGACCCACCGGCGTGCGAACAAGGGCTCCAGCCGCGCCCGGGCGGCGCGGGTCGCGGGCACCAGGTCGGGAATCGGGAGGCGATCGAGCGGCAGCGTCGGGGCTTTCATCTGTTGTGCCGTCTAACCGCTTACGCGCGGCACGAAAAGCGCAAGATCAGCGGCTTGCGCGCGCAGCCACGTCGGCTTCGATCGCCTGGGCAAGCGCAAGCACGATTTTCGCCCGGGCCTCGGGCGAACGGAGCATGGCCTCATCCTCGGCATTGCTGAGGTAGCCGGCCTCGAACAACACCGCGGCTCCGCCGGCGCTTCGAAGCACGTGGAATGCGGCGAAGCGGTGCGGTTCGGGGCGAAGCTCGATCTGCCCTGCGGTTTTGCGGACCAAACGTGCGGCAAGGTCCGCCGACTCGGTCATTTGGCTGCGCACCGCCAATTCGGACAGCAAGGCGTCGACCGGGTCGGTGGCGGCCTCGCCCTCGCCACGGCCGCGGTTCTGAAGGGCGGCGAGCCGCTCCGATTCCGCATCGGAGGCCACGTCGGACAAGGAATAGACGGTGGCGCCGCGAGCGAGCGGGTTGGGCGCGCTGTCCATGTGCAGCGACAGGAACAGGCTCGCGTTCAGCCGCCGCGCGACCGCCGACCGGTCCTCCAGCGTCAAATAGCTGTCGCTGTCGCGGGTCATCGCCACCCTAACCCGGCCGCGCTTCACCAGTTCGTCGCGAAGTTCGCGCGCAAGGGTCAGGGTAAGCTCTTTCTCCCGGGCCTCACCGGAAACGGAGATGGCGCCTGGATCGTGCCCGCCATGGCCCGCATCGAGGACCACGATCGGGCGGGTCGCAGCCCTGGGGTTTGCCCAGATGCGATCCTTGATCGGCGGTGCGAGCGCGACGGTGACGCGGTTATCGGTCTCCGTGCCCGCCTCCCGCCGGCCAAAGGCAAGCGCCGCCGCACCGAGGAGCAGGACGCCCCCAGCCACACCGACCCATGTTCGAGGATGCACTCTACCCAACAACTCGCCCTGCCCTTGCCTCGTCTAGCATGGTTTGTAGTTAACAAGCGATTAGGCATGATGTGTTTGCTAGGATCGGCGGTGCGGGCTCGGTCGGCCAGTTGCGGCGGGGCATTGGCGGTGCTAGTCCTTCATCCGTTCCCGGTTCCAACCGGTGAATATGCCGCGACCAGTGCAAGGCGCGCGGCTCACAAGGTTGACGCTACATGATGCCAAAGAACGCCACGTCCATGCTCTCCAAAGAGCTGGTCGGCGCGTCCCTCGCGAAATTCGCGCGGATGGCGATTGGAGCAGACACGCTTTCCCAACATCCTGTCCCTGCCCCCGGTGCGACGCCGGACGGGCCGGGCCCAATTGCAGCGCGCCGCCGGCCAAGCCGGTTTGCATCGCGCGCCCGGAGACCATTCAATGAACATGCGCATGCTGATCGACGCGCGCCACCCGGAGGAAACCCGGGTCGCCGTCGTCAAGGGCAATCGGGTTGAAGAATTCGATTTCGAATCCGCCGAGCACAAGCAGCTCAAGGGCAATATCTATCTCGCCAAGGTAACCAGGGTCGAACCGTCGCTTCAGGCGGCGTTCGTCGATTACGGCGGCAATCGCCACGGCTTTCTGGCCTTCAGCGAAATCCACCCGGACTATTACCAGATTCCGAAGGCGGACCGCGAGGCGCTGCTTCGCGAAGAGGCCGAACATGCCGCCGAGGAAGAGCGGCTACGCAACGCCCACGACGACGATCACGATCACGATCACAGCGAAGACGGCCGTGACGATGATGGCCATGCCGACGAGCATGACGATCACGAGGACGAGAATGGCGAGCCTCGCGAGGGTTCGGAAGAAGCGAGCGCCGGTGCTCCGCGCTCGGCCGTAGACGAAAGCGCCGCCGACGAACTTCGCCGCAAGCGCATGAATCTGCGCCGCCGCTACAAGATTCAGGACGTTATCCAGCGCCGTCAGGTGCTGCTGGTCCAGGTCGTCAAGGAAGAGCGCGGCAACAAGGGCGCGGCGCTCACCACCTATCTCAGCCTTGCCGGCCGCTATTGCGTGCTGATGCCCAACACGTCGCACGGCGGCGGCATCAGCCGGAAGATTTCCAACGGTGCCGACCGCAAGCGGCTGAAGACGATCATGGCGGACTTGAACCTGCCGTCGACCATGGGCCTGATCGTCCGCACCGCCGGCCTGTCGCGCACCAAGGTCGAGATCAAGCGCGACTTCGACTATCTTGCTCGCCTCTGGGACGAGATCCGGGAGAAAACGCTCGGAAGCAGCGCGCCGGCGCTCATCTATCGCGACAGCGACCTCATCAAGCGTGCCATTCGCGACCTCTATCACCGCGACATCGACGAGGTGCTGGTCGAGGGGGACGAGGGCTTCAAGGCCGCGCGCGGCTTCATGAAGCTGCTGATGCCGAGCCATGTGCGGCGCGTGAAGTTGCACAGCGACTCAACTCCGATGTTCCAGCGCTTCGGTGTCGAGGACCAGCTTGGCGCCATGTACCAGCCGGTGGTCCAGCTTAAGTCGGGCGGCTACCTCGTCATCAATCCGACCGAGGCTCTCGTCTCGATCGACATTAACTCGGGCCGGTCGACGCGCGAGCATAATATCGAGCAGACCGCCTACAACACCAACCTCGAGGCCGCGGCCGAGATCGCGCGCCAGCTCCGCCTGCGGGACATGGCAGGCCTGGTCGTGATCGACTTCATCGACATGGAACAGAACAGCCATGTCCGGAAAGTCGAAAAGGCCATGAAGGAGGCGCTGAAGAACGACCGCGCGCGGATCCAGGTCGGCCGCATCTCCAGCTTCGGCCTCATGGAAATGAGCCGCCAGCGTCTGCGCACCGGCGTGTTGGAAGCGTCCACCAAGGCCTGCCCGCATTGCGAGGGCACCGGCCTGATGCGCACCGCCGCTTCCGCCGGCCTGTCGGCGCTGCGCATGATCGAGGACGAAGCCACGCGCGGCCGCGGCGAGAAGATCTGCCTCCGCGCCGGGCGCGAAGCCGCCATCTACCTGCTCAACAAGAAGCGCGCCGAGCTCGGCGAGATCGAAAAGCGCTACGGCGTCCAGGTCGAGGTCATCATCGACGAGAGCCTCGAAGGCGCTCGGATGACGGTGGAAAGCTCCGGCCCGCGTCCCGTCGCCCAGCCGCGTCCGCAGATCGCGGCCCCGGTCGAGGAAGAGGATGCAAGTCTCGACCTCGCTCTTGAGGAAGACGAGGAAGAGGAAGAGGAAGAAGCCGAGGACGAAGAGCGCAGCGAACGCGGTGAGGGCCGCCGCGACGAGCGTCATGGCGACGAGGATCGCAATGGCCGCCGTCGCCGGCGTCGCCGTCGCGGTGGCCGCGGCCGCTCCCGCCGTGAAGGCGGTGAAGAGGCCTCCGAGCAGTCCGATGAGGGCGCCGAGCAGCCTGAAACCGTTGCGGACGCTCCCGAACGGTCCGAGGCGCCGACGGAAGACAGCGGCGAGCGTCCGCGCCGGCGACGTCGTCGCGGTGGCCGTGGCGGCGGCGAGGATGCTCCGGCAGCAGACGCGCAGCCTGACGTCCAGCCCGACGCCTCGCCGATGATCGAGACGCCGGTCGCCGAGGAGGCACCGGTTGCCGAGACGGCACCTGCGGAGGAGGCAAAGCCGCGCACCCGTCGTCGTCCCCGCGCCCGCGCCGCCGAAGCGGCGGCAGCCGAGCCTACCGCTGAGGCTGCACCCGAGATTGCGGCCGAAGCGCCGGCAGCACCGGAGGCAGCCGAGGCGGCGCCGGAGGCTCCGGCCAAAAAGCCGCGCGCTCGTCGCACGAAGAAGTCCGAAGCTCCTGTCGAAGCGGCTGCGGAAGCACCGGCCGAGACTCCCGAAGCGGCATCGGATGCCGCGCCGGTTCCCGCAGCGGACAATGACTCGGCTGCTGAGCAGACCGGCGAACCCCGCCGCGGCTGGTGGCAGCGGACCTTCGGCTGATCCCTTCATGGCGGATCGCCGCTTCCCACTTCATCGGCCGTTCAGTCGAGGGGTGGGAAGCGGCCGCATGATAAAAGCACTGCCCCGCGTCATGCGGCTGATGATGCTTGGCCTGCTGATGGTGTTCGCGGCGGCGCAGCCCGCGGCGGCCCAGTCGATCCTCCGCGATACGGAAACGGAAGCTTTGTTCAGGGACGCATCGGCACCGCTGATCACGGCGGCCGGTCTCGACCCCAAGAACGTCAACGTGGTCCTGATCCAGGACGGCGAGATCAACGCCTTCGTCGCTACCGGGCAGACCGTCTACATCCACACCGGCCTGCTCACCGCGGCCGACAATATCGGCGAGCTTCAGGGCGTGATCGCGCACGAACTTGGCCACGTCGCCGGCGGTCACTCCATCCGCATGTCGGAGGGCATCAGCTCGGCGGGCAAGCTTAACATCGCGACCGTCTTGCTTGGCGCGCTGGCGATGGCGGCCGGCGCGGGCGAAGCGGGCATGGGCATCATGGCGCTTGGCCAGCAAGTGGCGATGGGCAATTTCCTGTCCTTCACCCGCGCCCAGGAAAGCTCAGCCGACTTGGCCGGCGCCAAATATCTTTCCGGTGCGGGTATCAGCGGCAAGGGCAGCCTCAGCTTTTTCAAGAAACTGAACCAGCAGGAATATCGCCTCGCGATCTATGCCAAGGACAGCTACGACCGCACTCACCCCCTCTCCAGCGAGCGTATCCAGTCGCTCGAGCAGATCTACCAAAAGGACCCGGCCTGGAACCGGCCATACGATCCGAAGCTGGAGGCGCGGTTCGAGCGGGTGAAGGCCAAGCTGATCGGCTTCCTCAATCCCAAGCTTGCAACCACCCGTTTCCCAAGCAGCGACCAGAGCATTCCGGCCCATTATGCCCGCGCCTATGCCTATCATGTCGGTGCCTACCCGGAGACGGCCCTCAACGAGGCGGACGCCTTGCTGAAGGCGGACCCGCACGATCCCTATTTCCTCGAGTTGAAGGGGCAGATCCTTCTGGAATCGGGTCGTCCCGCCGACGCCATCGCGCCGCTTCGCGAGGCGGTGGACGGTAGCGGCCGCTCACCGCTCATTGCCTCCATGCTCGGCCACGCGCTGGTTGCGACGGAGAAGCCCGAGAACCTCAAGGAAGCCAAGGAGGTGCTGAAGGCCGCCGTGGCCCGAGACAACGACAATCCCTTCGCCTGGTATCAGCTCGGCACCATTTATGGCCGGGAGGGCGATCAAGCGCGGGCTGCGCTGGCGATGGCCGAAAGCAAGAATCTGGAGGGCGAGCCGAAGCTTGCGCTTGCCAGCGCCCAGCTTGCAATGCGCGGCATTCCTTCCGGGAGCCCGGACTATCTGCGCGCGCAGGACATCGCCATGGTAGCGCGCGCCGAGCTCGCGAAGACCGACAAGAGATATAGAGAGAAAAAGACCAAGTGAGCGAACACAAAGGCCGGTCGCCGTGGGTGCCGGGGATCGTCGGCGGTGTCCTGGGATCGGTGCTGACGGCGGGCCTGTTGGTCGTCGCCGCACCCCAGTGGCTCGGCCCGCGGCTGGTCCGCGAGGCTTTGGTGGAGCAGCCGGACATCCTGGTTCAAGCGTCGGACGCGCTTCGCGACCGTCAGTATGAACCGGTCCTCACCGCTTATCGCCAGCCTTTGGAAACAGCCTTCGCCTCGTCCTGGAAAGGATCGGCCAAGCCCGACGTCACCCTGGTCGAATTCTTCGATTATGCCTGCACCTATTGCAAGGCGAGCAACCCCGACATCGAGCGGCTGATCGCCGAGGACAAGGGCCTGCGGGTCGTCTACCGCGAATTCCCGATCCTTGGGCAGGCCAGCCTGGATGCGGCGAAGGTGTCGCTTGCGGCCTCACGCGCCGGCCGGTTCGCGCAGTTCCACGACGCGCTGTACGCGGCCGGCCGTCCCGGGCCGGAGACCATTGCGCTTGCCGCACGCGCCGCCGGTATCCCCGATGCCGCCGCAGCCGATCCCGCGGCCGAGGCCGAGCTCAAGCGCAACTACCAAATGGCCCAGCAACTCGGCGCCAACGCGACCCCCTTGTTCATCATCGGCAACAAGGTGCTGAACGGCGCCGTCGGCTACGACGCGCTAAAGGAAGCGATCGCCGCCGCTCGGAGGACAAAGCAGTAAAGCGAGCGCTCAGACCGAAAACAGACATTCTATCTCAGATCCACATCTGGTGTGCCTGCAATCCCTAACAGGCCGAGCGTCAGCCGAACGACCGCTTTACTCGAAAAGGGCCACCGACTCTAGCTCGGAGGCGCTGCGTCGTCAGTGCCCTTGAACCCCTGGGCGACCACATACCATTCGCTGCTATCCTTGCGGCTGGCGGGGGGCTTGGCGTGTTTCACGGTGGTGAAATGGCGCTTCATCTCCGCGACGAGATTATTGTCGGCGCCGCCCGCAAGCACCTTGGCGACATAGGCACCGCCGGGCTTCAGCACTTCCGTCGCGAACTGGAGGCCGGCCTCGACCAGCCCCATGGTACGGAGGTGGTCGGTCTGCGGATGCCCGACGGTGTTCGCGGCCATGTCGGACAGGACGAGGTCGGCCGGGCCGCCCAGCGCCTCGCGCAGCTTGTCGGGCGCGCTCTCGTCCATGAAGTCCATCTGCAGGATGGTGACGCCGTCGATCGGGTCGGTGGGTAGAAGGTCGATGCCGACGACGTTCGACTGCGGCAGCCTTCGGCGGACGACCTGGCTCCATCCGCCCGGCGCGATGCCGAGGTCGACGATCGCCCTGGTGCCCTTCAGGAAGCCGAACTTCTCGTCGAGCTCGATAAGCTTGAAGGCGGCGCGGCTGCGGTAATTCTCTGCCCTGGCGCGCTTCACATAGGGGTCGTTCAGCTGGCGCTCGAGCCAGCGTGTCGAGCTGACCTTCCGCCCCTTGGCGGTGCGGATGCGCTTCATAGCTGGTAGCCGTCGCGGGCCATCATCGACCGGAGAATGCCCTCGCGGATGCCGCGGTCGGCAACGCCCAGGTTCCTGGCCGGCCAGATGTCGAGGATCGCCTCCAGGATCGCGCAGCCGGCCAGCACCAGATCCGCACGTTCAATGCCGATGCAGGGCAAGGCGGCGCATTCGGCATGGGTCATTTCGGAAATACGAACGCTGATGTCGCGCATCGCCTCGATTGGCACGTGAAGGCCGTCGATTACCTTGCGGTCGTAGGAGGGCAGCGCCAGGTGCACGCTTGCGAGCGTCGTCACCGTCCCGCTGGTGCCAAGCAAGCGGATGTCGTCGGATCGTGCAGGCAAGGTATCCGCAAATCGCGCAAACGCGTGACGCGCACGCTCCCGCATCCTCTTGTAGGCCGATGGCCGCTCGGCGCCCTCGATTGCCTCCCTGCCCTCGCTTTCCGTCAGCGAAACGACGCCCCATGGCGCACTCCACCAGCTGCGGATGCGGGTGGTGCCGTCGTCCTGGTCGATCAGCACCAGCTCGGTCGAGCCGCCGCCGATGTCGAAGATCAGCGCGGCGCCGTCGCCCGGCTCAAGCAGCTTATGGCAACCGAGCACTGCAAGCCGTGCTTCCTCCTGCGGCGGAATGATGTCGAGGACGATCCCGGTCTCCTCTCGAACCCGGTCGACGAAGTCCTGTCCGTTCTCCGCCCGGCGGCAAGCCTCCGTCGCGACCGAGCGGGCCAGGGAGACGTTGCGGCGGCGGAGCTTGTCGGCGCAAACGGAGAGCGCTCCTACGGCGCGGTCCATCGCGTCCTGCGACAAGCGATTGCTCTGGGACAGACCTTCGCCGAGCCTGACGATACGGGAGAAGGAGTCGACGACGGTGAAGCCGCCCTCGTCCGGCCGGGCGATCAACAGGCGGCAATTGTTGGTGCCAAGATCGATGGCGCCATAGGTGTGACGCTGCGACGGTCGCGCATTGTGCGCCGGTGATTGAGCCGGTGTGCCGGGCGCCCTTGTGCGGTCCGGGGCCGGCGCGGTGGCGGCCCTTTGCGCCATGTCCTCGCCCATTCTATCCTTGACCGCCCGTATGAGCGGCTGACTTGAGCCGCTTAAATCATAGTTTGCGGTGTGGGGGCAAGCTGCGGGCAGTGGCGGCGTTGACAGGGGACAAGCCCCTTTCTATCTCGCCCGCCTCACTGCCCCGTCGTCTAATGGTAAGACTACGGATTCTGATTCCGTCTATCGAGGTTCGAATCCTCGCGGGGCATCCACCCTCACTTACGATCTGTCAGCGCGTCCGTGCGGCTGTGGTCGGCCATGTGCTGGCCGGTCGCGGCGTAATAGACCATTTCGGCGATGTTGGTGGCGTGATCGCCGACGCGTTCCAGATTCTTGGCGACGAACAGCAGGTGCGCCGACTGACCGATGGTGTGCGGATTTTCCATCATGTGGGTCAAAAGCGTGCGGAAGATGCTGTCGTAGAAATCGTCGACGGCGGAATCTCGACGGCAGACGTCCAGCGCCGCCTCGGCATCACGCTGAACAAAGGAATCGAGCACGTCGTGGACCATACCGGTCGCGATCCGCGCCATTTCGGGAAGCAGCGACAAGGGCTCGATCTTGCCGGCATGTTCCAGCTGCGGAACCCGCTTGGCGATGTTCTTCGCATAATCGCCGATGCGCTCGACGACGCCCGAGATCTTCAGCGCCGCGACGACATCGCGAAGGTCCCCGGCCATCGGCGCGCGGAGGGCGATCAGCTGCACCGCCCGGCGCTCCGTCTCAATTTCCAGAGCGTCCAGCTTCTTGTCATTCTCCACGACCCGCAGCGCACCGTCGGAGTCGCGCTGGACAAGGCAGCGCATGGCTTCGCCGATCGCATGTTCGGCAAGGCCGCCCATCTGGCTGATGAGCGCACGGACTCGGTCGATGTCCTGGTCGAAGGCCTTGAGGGTATGTCCGCCGGTCTGTTGCATGTCTGCTCCGATCAGCCGTAGCGGCCGGTGATGTAATCCTGGGTGCGCTGTTCGCGCGGGTTCGTGAAGATCTCGCTGGTCTTCCCATATTCCACCAGCTCGCCCAGGTGGAAGAAGGCCGTCCGCTGCGACACGCGCGCGGCCTGCTGCATATTGTGGGTGACGATGGCGATTGCGTAGCGGCCGCGAAGCTCGTGGATGAGTTCCTCGATCTTGGCGGTCGCGATCGGGTCGAGCGCCGAGCAAGGCTCGTCCATCAGGATCACTTCCGGATCGACGGCGATTGCGCGGGCGATGCACAGGCGCTGCTGCTGACCGCCGGAGAGGGCGGTTCCGGACTCGTTCAGTCGGTCCTTGACCTCGTCCCACAGGCCGGCGCGCTTCAGCGATTTCTCGACGATCTCCGCAAGCTCATTCTTCGAGTTGGCGAGGCCGTGGATCCGCGGCCCGTAGGCGACATTTTCGAAGATCGACTTGGGGAATGGGTTGGGCTTCTGGAACACCATGCCGACCCGGGCGCGGAGCTGCACCACGTCCATGTCGGGTGCATTGATGTCGTGGCCGTCGAGCTCGATGAGGCCGGTCACGCGCGCCGCAGGGATCGTGTCGTTCATCCGGTTGAGGCAACGCAGGAAGGTCGACTTGCCGCAGCCCGACGGCCCGATGAACGCAGTCACGCGATCGTCGTGGATGTTGATGGAGACGTTCTTGATCGCCTGCTTCGGTCCGTAGAAAACGCTGATGCTTTCCGCGCGCATCTTGGGCGTGCGATCATCGCTTACTTGCTCGGCCTGTTCATGGGCGGTCGCGGGCGAAGCGAAGGACACCGGCTCGGCAGGCAGGTTGTCGTCCTCCATTACCGAAGCCCCTGCACGATGCGCGTCTGCGCTGATGGCGGCTGACGGCATCGGCACCGGCGTGTTCGTGTTGATCGGCATTTTCTCTTTCACGGGGTCACCACCGGCGTTCGAAGCGGTTGCGAAGGTAGATCGCAAGGCCGTTCATGAGGAGCATGAAGACAAGCAGGACGATGATCGCGGCGCTCGTCTTCTCGACGAATGCGCGGTCGACTTCGTCCGACCAGAGGAAGATCTGCACCGGAAGTACGCTGGCCGGATCGGTAATCCCGCCCGGCGGGCTGGCGATAAAGGCGCGCATGCCGATCATCAGCAAGGGCGCGGTCTCCCCGAGCGCTCGCGCCATTCCGATGATGGTGCCGGTGAGGATGCCCGGAAGCGCCAGCGGCAGCACATGGTGAAAGACGACCTGCATGGTCGAGGCGCCAACGCCGTAGGCGGCATCGCGGATCGAGGGCGGCACCGACTTGATGGCATTGCGGCCGGCAATCACGATCACCGGCATGGTCATTAGCGCCAGCGTCAACCCGCCGACCAGGGGCGCCGAGCGCGGCAGGTGCATGACGTTGAGGAAGACCGCGAGGCCGAGCAAGCCGAAGATGATCGACGGCACCGCGGCAAGGTTGTTGATCGACACCTCGATCGCGTCGGTCCACCGGTTCTTTGGCGCGAATTCCTCCAGGTAGACGGCCGCCAGCACGCCCACCGGGAAGGCGAGCAGCATGGTGACGAGGATCGTCAGGAAGCTGCCCTTGAGTGCTCCCCATACGCCAGCCGCGGACGGGTCGGTCGCATCCGATGCGGTCAGGAAATCGAGGTTGAACCTTTGCCTCAGCGCGCTCTTCGCCTGCAGGGCAGCCACAATCGCCTCGCTCGCGGCCTCGCCGTCATGCTTGGCGGCGACATCGACATCGCTTGCGACGGGAAGCCACACTTCGCGCGGAGCCTCGAGCAGCCCGGGATCGCGGATCAGCTTGCGGCCGAGCTCGCGCGCGGCGGAGGCTCCGAACATCCCCTGCCCGCTTGCGCCATACTCCGCCGCCGCCGACTTGATGAGCGCGCCTTCGAGATCGGCACCGGCGACCAGCGCGGCACCGTCGGGCCCGCGCAGCGCGGCCGGATCCAGGAACAAGTCCGACCGCGGAAGGTCGAGGGTCAACCGCGCCTCATGATGGATGAAACCGCCCAAACCGCGCGTCGCCATGGTCACCAGCAGGAAAGCCAGGAACAGCAGCGAGACGCCGATGGCGGCGAGACCCGCCAGCTTGAACCGGCGCTCGGCGGCATAGCGGCGGCGAACGCGCGCCTGCATCCGCTCATCGGTCCATCGAGAAGCGGCGCCGCTATTCATATGCTTCCCGGTACCGGCGAACCACCGTCAGCGCGACGAGGTTCAGCCCCAGGGTGATGAGGAACAGCACGAGGCCGAGCGCGAAGGCGGCGAGCGTCTTGGCGCTGTCGAACTCCTGGTCGCCGGTCAGCAGCTGGACGATCTGCGTGGTCACGGTGGTGACGCTGCTGAACGGGTTGGCTGAGAGGTTGGCGGAGAGGCCGGCGGCCATGACCACGATCATCGTCTCGCCGATCGCCCGGCTCACGGCGAGCAGGACGCCGCCGACGACGCCGGGGAGCGCGGCCGGAAGCACGACCTTGCGGATGGTCTCGGACTTTGTGGCGCCCATCGCCAGACTGCCGTCGCGCATCGCCTGCGGAACCGCGGCGATGCTGTCGTCCGCCATCGAGCTGATGAAGGGTATGATCATGATGCCCATCACGAGCCCGGCCGCCAGCGCGCTTTCACTGCTCGCCGAACTGATGCCGATCCCGACACCGACGTCGCGCACCAGCGGCGCGACGGTGAGCGCGGCGAAATAGCCGTAGACCACGGTCGGAATGCCGGCGAGAATCTCCAGGATCGGCTTCAGCCAGGACCGCACCCGCGCGTGTGCATATTGGGTGAGGTAGATCGCGCTCATCAGGCCGAGCGGGATGGCGACGATCATGGCGATGATCGCACCGATGAAGATGGTGCCCCAGAAAAGCGGGATAGAGCCGAAGGCGCCAGAGGAACCCGCCTGGTCCGCCCGAAGCGCCGTCTGCGGGCTCCACTGAGTTCCAGTGAGGAACTCGACCGGCGACACCATCGAGAAGAAGCGCAGGCTTTCGAACATCAAGGAGAGGAAGATTCCGAGCGTCGTCAGGATCGCCAGCAACGAGGCGGCGAGCAGCAGCCCCATGACCCAGCGCTCGACCCCGGTGCGCGCCCGGAATGCGGGAGCGGAGCGGCGGAGGGCGAACAATGCTCCGGCGAGCGCGAGCAGCACGCCGCCAAGCATGCCGACGCCGGCAAAGCGCGTCTGCGCCTGCCGAATCTGCGGTGCCAAGACGCTGGACTCGGGATTGAAGCCCTGCGCCCGCTGACCGGCGGCAATCTCCGCAGCTTCCTGCAGGATCGCCTCACGCTGCATCTCGAAGTCCGGAAGAGCGCGGCCCTCTGGGCTCGCCAGCACCGTCTGCCGAACCAACCCGTCCTGGACCGGCGACCAGACCGCCAGGAACAGCAAGGCCGGGACCAGCGCGCAAAAGGCGGTGTAGGAGGCGTGATAGACCGGCAGCGAGTGAAGCCGGACACCGGCCCGCCGCTTCGCCTGGACGCGGCGAAAGGCCATCAGTGCCGCTCCCGCCGCGATCAGCAGGATCGCGACAAGAGCGAGTCCGAGCGACATTGGGAAGATCCGCTTACTTCAGCGTTGCCGGGTCGAGCGGCTTCAGTTCGGCGGCCTGCTTGGCAGCTACAGCCGCATCCGCATCATGGAGCGGCACCAGGCCGAGCCGCTCCAGCGACCCGCCCTTGCCCCACGCTTTGGCGAAGGCAGCGATATACTGGCGGATCAGCGGCTTGGCCTGGATATGTTCGGCCTTGGCGTAGACGTAGAGCTTGCGCGCTCCGGGATAGGTCAGGTTGCTGATCGTCTCGGAAGTGGGATCGACGCCGCCCAGTTGGACCGCGCGAACCTTGTCGGCGTTTTCGGCGAGAAAGCTATAGCCAAGCACGCCCAAAGTGCCCGGATCGGCCGCCACCTTGTTCACGAGCAGATTGTCGTTCTCGCCGGCTTCGACGAAGGCACCGTCTTCGCGGACCTTGGTGCAGATGTCCTTGTGCTTGGCCTCGTCGGCCTTTTTCAGCGCCTTCATCGCCGGATCGCTTTCGCAACCCTTGGTCAGAATGAGCTCGGCGAGGCTGTCGCGGGTACCGGACGTCGGCGGCGGGCCCATGACCCGGATGGCGACGGCGGGAAGCGCCGGATTGACGTCCTTCCAGGTCTTGGCGGAGTTGGGCTTACCGAACGGATTGGCGGCAATCGCGGCATAGACGTCGCGCACCGTCAGCTTCATCGGCTGCGCGCTGTTCGCTTCGATCAGAGTCAGGCCGTCAATGCCGATCGGCACTTCGATGATCTGCTTGGCGCCCGCCTTCGCGCACGCCTCATATTCGCTGACCTTGAGCTGACGCGACGCGTTGACGAGGTCGGGATATTGGCTGCCGACGCCGCCGCAGAACAATTTGATGCCCGCGCCAGTGCCAGTCGATTCGACGATCACGCCGGTCCCCGCATTCGCGCGCTGGAAGTCCTCTGCGACGGCCTTGGCAAAGGGGTAAACGGTCGAGGAGCCCACCACCTTGATTTGCGAGGATGAACCGCCGGATCCGCCCCCATTGCTTCCGCAAGCCGCAAGCGCCGCGGCCGAAGCCAGCACGATCAAATGTTTCAACATCACCGGTTCGTCCCCTAAAGCTCTCATGGGCGCGCACTATGGACGTCTTCTGACTCCAACATGACGTCCGCGTTACAGTTTTGTTACAATCCGCCGATCAACCCTGGGCGGGCAGCTGAACCGTCACTCGCGTGCCCACCCCGACCTCGCTTTCGATCGACAGCCGGCCACGATGACGCTCGACGATATGCTTGACGAGCGCGAGCCCAAGACCCGTGCCGCCGCTGTCGCGGTTGCGGGAATCGTCGACCTTGTAGAAACGCTTGGTGAGGTGCGGGATATGCGCTTTGGCAATGCCCGGCCCCTCGTCCTCGACGCTGATTACCACCCAATGGTCGGCCACCGACAAGCGCGAGCGAATGCTGCCTTTCCCGCCCGGACAGCCGTAGCGAAGCGCGTTGGACAGGAGGTTGTCGAACAATTGTCCCAGTTGCGCAGAATCGCCCACCACGGTCGGGATGCCCTCTTCGATCTGGGTCTCGAACAGGCAACTGCGCGCGCCCGGGCTGCGCTTCACGTCACCGACGGCGGCGACCAGCAGGTCGGGCAGGGAAACCTGCTCCCGAAGCGCCTCGAACCTCCCGGCCTCGACCCGCGACAGGCTCATCAGGTCGTCGATGATCCGGACCATGCGCTTGGCTTCCAGGCGGATGATGGACGCAAGGTGCGAGCGCTCGTCGTCGCTCATCACGGGATCGTCGGCCAGCGGCTCGGCATAGCCGAGGATGGTCGACAAGGGCGTGCGCAGCTCGTGGCTCGCATTGGCAACGAAATCTGTCCGGATCTTATCGGCCGCGACCGCTGCGCTGGTGTCGAACAACCGGATCAGCAGGCGCCCGCCGTCGAGCGTCCGGACAGTCAGTCGCCACGGCCTTCCGAATTCGCCGATGCCGGTGATGTCTGCGTCCGCTGACCGCCCGCTGAGAATACGTTCCAGCGCCACCGGGTGACGGATCGCGAGCCGCACGTCCTTTCCTTCGATGCCGGCTCCGAAGAGCGATCGGGCGGCGTCGTTGGCCGCATCGATGATCAAGGACCCGACGATCAGGCTCGGCTCCTCCAACGCTTCGATCAAGTTCCGGTCGGTACCGCTCGTCATCTTCGCTCCCGAAGCGGGCTGCTATGAAGCATTCGTGACAGTCTCGCGACAAAAGCGTGACCGATGGAGGTCTCGCGCGCTCAAAGGCTGGTGCTGATCGCGAAATGCGCGACATGGTCGCTGGTGTCCTCGCCATCCTTCACGAAGCCGTGCTGGTTGAGGTAGCCCGCTTCGACGGTCACGGTCTTGTTCAGCTTGGTGGAAACGGCGACAAGATTGCGAACGCGATCGAGCCCCTTCTTCGCCTGGAAGCTGGTCGTGTTGAGGTTGATGAAAGGCTCGGACGTCAGGTTGAGGTTGGTTTTTCCGCCACCTCCCAACGGCAGCGCATATTTGAGATAGGGGCGAACGCGCCATCCGGTGCCGTCGCCACCCTCCCGCCAGCGCTGCTCGGCGCGAAGCCGGGCACTGAGCTTGCCCTTTCCAACCGTAGCGAAATTGTCGACGGTCACCTGCTCCCGCGCGCGCCGTTCCATGATCGTGAAGTCGCCGCCCGCATATTGCGGGTCATGGGTGTAGCCGGCCCAAACCGTTACCGACTTGTTGAGCCGATAACCGAGCAGGGTGTTGCTCTCGATTTCATACAGGCCGTTGCGATTGTCGCTGAAGCGACCGACCAGTTCCTGCGACAAGCGGAAATTGCCGCCGAGCTCGGCCGTTGCGCTTGCCGTCGTCCAAAGCTGCGAGTCCTCCCGCGCGGAGGCTTGCTGTGCCGTGCACGCGGCGGCTGCAATCATCAAAATGGCGGACGGTCTGCTCACTGACTTCATCGGATACCCCTGTGTCGACCCGCGCTTACGACAGTTTTGTTGCAGTTTTTTGTCAATCGGGGCGCGGCGCGACAGTTTCGTGACTCGCAGATGTCGGAAGGGACCACCTTTCGGTAACCTTGTTCTGCTACGGCATTCGATGGGAGCGGATGACGTTGAGCGAGGGCATGGTCCAGGTCCGAGAATCGGATGCGCGTGCTGCGCCACGGACCAACATGTTCATCGCCGCTACCTTGTACTGGGATCGCCATCGTCATCCGGTGAAGGTCCGCAACATGTCCTTGACGGGCGCACTCATTGAAACGCCGGTGGTGCCGCCGACCGGAACAGGCATTCACCTGATCCGCGGCAGCTACAGCGCGGAAGGCCGCGTCGTCTGGGCCGACTGCAAGCGCTGCGGCGTCCACCTTTCCGCCCCCGTCAACGTGCGCGAATGGCTCGCCCCGCCGGCAAATGCCGAACAGCAGCGCGTCGACGATATCGTTGCCCTGGTGAAGGCCGGGGCCGTGCCGCTGCCGGGCGGGGCCTTCGGAAGCAGGCCAGGCCTCCCTTCCGACCTCGGCAAGGATCAGCTTGCCGCGGACCTTGGCCGCGTGTCGCAACTGATGGAGGATCTCGGCGACGATCTGGCGGGGGAGCCCGAAACCTTGATGCGCCACGCCACCAAGCTCCAGAACCTCGACATCGCCATGCAGATGCTGGCCGCTATCTGCAGCGAGCTTAGCGCGCGGGACAATGGCGATGCCTCCCGCATGGCGCGGATCGAGGATTTGCGCACAAGCTGCGACCAGGCGCTGAAGCGCTAACCACTATACCGTCGTCCGGATCGGCGGCATGGTCACCGCAGCCATCAGAGCCGCAGGAGAGGTCGCCGCTATGTTGATGTGGAAACGCTGGATCGCCGGAATAACCCTCGTGGCTGCCGCCGCAATGCCGGCCACCGCGCGGGACTCCTGGGTCGCAAGCTGGGCGTCGGCGCAGATGGTACCGCAGGGCGACCAGGTGGTGCCCACCCTCGACTTCAAGAATTCGACCTTGCGGCAGCTGGTTCGGGTCAGCCTCGGCGGCCGAGAGCTTCGTGTCCGGCTGTCCAACGCCTTCGGTCGCGAGCCGCTGACCATCAATGGCGCCAGCGTCGGCGTGGCGGTGGACCCCGCCTCGCCGAAGCTTCGGCCGGGAACCAGCCGGCCGCTCCGCTTCGGAGGCGCGACGGCAATCACGATCCCGGCCGGTGCCGAGTTCGTATCCGATCCCGTGGCGCTGCCGGTTGCCGCGCTGACGACGCTCGCCGTCTCGATCCACTTTCGCGATCACCCCTCGGTGGTGACAAGCCATCCCGGATCCCGCGCGACGTCCTACATCGGCAAGGGCGACCAGCTCGCGTCGGTCGATTTCAGCTCGGCGGCGACGGTGGATCATTGGTACCAGCTGACCGGCGTCGACGTCCTGGCGACAAGCAGGGGCGCGGCAATCGCCCTGCTTGGCGACAGCATCACCGACGGTTTCGGGGTCAAGCCCAACACCAACGCCCGCTGGTCGGACACGTTAATCCGCCGCCTGCAGGCCTCGCCGCGCACCCGGCACCTTTCCGTGCTCAACCTGGGCATCGGCGGCAATCGCATCCTGCTTGACGGGCTCGGCCCCAATGCGGTTGCCCGGTTCGAACGCGACGTGCTGATGCGCGACGGCGTCAAATATCTGCTGATCCTTGAAGGCGTGAACGACCTCGGTACGCTTACTCGAGACGCGCCGGTCAGCGCAGAGGAGCATCGCGCCTTCGTCCGCCGCTTGCTCACCGGTTACGCGCAGATCGTCGCCCGGGCCCGAGACAAGGGCATCAAGGTGATCGGCGCTACGATCCTGCCCTACGGCGCATCCGCTTATTACCACCCGACCGCCGCCAACGAGGCCGACCGGCAGGCAATCAATGCGTGGATCCGGGCGCAGGGCAATGTCGATGCGGTGGTGGATTTCGACGCAGTGACCCGCGATCCCGCGCGTCCCGAACGGATGCGGAAGGAGCTGGACTCGGGCGACGGACTCCACCCCTCGCTCGACGGCTACCGATTGATGGGCGAAGCGGTGCCGCTCAGCTTGTTCCGTTAATGCTGGGTGCCCGCAATCCAATGTTCGATGCGGGTGCGCAGCGACAGGCGTGAGGGGATGAAGCCGGTCACCTCCTGAACCGGTGCGGTCTGCTCTTCATACATGGTGAGATTGGCCGGCACCTTGGGACGCAGCGTCTCGCGCCCCCGCATTCGGTCTTCCGCCATGTTGAGGGCGCGGTGGATCTCCTCGGCCGTGAACGGCTTCAGCAAGCAGCCGAGCGCCAGGTCGGGCATCGGAAAGCCTGGTGACTTGCCGGTCACGAACAAGGTCGGGACGTCCAAGTCGTGAAGTCGAACCGCAAGCGAAAAGCCGGTCGTCCCGCGGGCAAGGTGAAGGTCGACGAGCGCCAGGTCGGGCAAGTCGCGCTCCGCCTCCGCGATGGCGCTGTCGGCATCCCCGACCGTCGCCGTGACCCGGTACCGCGGATTGTCCTCGATCAGATATTTAAGCGTGGTCGCAAGCGCGGAGTCATCCTCCACCACCAGGATCTTCAGCATCGGCGCGCCCTCCCCTAAGCCACGGAAACTTGCGGCTTATCGTTGCGCCAAACGGCCGCTCTGCGAATCCCTTCGCGCCCCGATTAACGCTGAAGGGAATCCGCGATGCGCCGAACCGAGCGATCAGGCGCGGTAGAAGATGTGAGTGCCGATCTTTTGCACCCTGCTCAGGCGCTTGCCCCAGCCCGGAGCGACATAATCGGCATGGTACCAGAGCACATCGTTCGGCAGCGCCTCGATGGCCGTTGCAACCGCAAGACGGGTGACTCCCAAAGCCCGCTGCCAGGACGCGGAGGACTGATCGATGTAGGGGATGTGGCCGGTGTGCGGATTGACGAAGGAAAATTGCCAAGGCTGCTTCACGGTGCCGCACCAGCTGGCGGGATAACGGCCGGACGCGGCACGGTTCATGATGACCCGGGCAACGGCCATCTGGCCCTCGACGCTTTCGCCGCGCGCTTCGTGGTAGACGGCTTCGGCGATGCAGGTGGCCTGCTCGTCGAGCGGCGCGCCGACGCTGTAGCGGTCGACGAGACCTGCGAGGTGCCAGCCGTTCTGCTGCAGCCACACCGCTTCCTTGGCGATGTCGGGGCCAAGTCGAACGGTGACGGATGAGGCGGCGGCTTTCTGAATGACGCTGCCGCCAGTGGTAACGACCGCATTGATGGCAGGAGCAGCGATTGGCGTGGCCAGTGCGGTCGCATAAGCAGTCGACGCGGGCGCAGCGATGCCGGCCGGAGCCGCCGGCGCGGCAACCGCCTGAGTGGGGCTGAAGGCAAGCATGAATAGACCTGTGACCGCGGACAAGCCGCGGCTACCCATGATGCGGTTCATTTAGTCTCTTCCGTGTCGGTGGCAGGTGCCGCCGTCCAGCGCATCGGCGCTTCCCGGCAGTTGGCCCTTGCAGATTTAAGCTCTTGAGCCTGCTGCGCTTTTCAGCGTCCCGGCTCGCTCTCGATGAGGTCCATTTATGTTGAAATTAACGCGGTTCAACGAAAGTTCGTTGAGTCGAGCCATCCAGGCGATGAGCGTGCGGAACCTTTTCGTTTGTCGCTGGAGTGGCTCCACTCACCGTGGAACACGCACTTTGCGGAGGCCGAAAGCACGACTAAGCGCGCGTTCGAGGAGATTCGAATGGCGCGCTGGCTGCTGAAATCGGAACCGACGAGCTACAGCTGGGACGATCTCGTGCGGGACGGTGGGACCGAGTGGGACGGTGTCCGCAATCCCACTGCCCGCATCAACCTTCGCGCAATGAAGACGGGCGATGAGGCTTTCTTCTACCGCTCCGTGCAGGAGCCCGCGATCGTCGGCATCGCGCGCATCACCCGCGAAGCACAGCCTGACGCCAAAGACCCGAACTGGGTCTCCGTGCGGGTCGAGCCCGTGCGGGAACTGACGCCCGTGTCGCTAAAGTCCATCAAGTCCGAGCCAAAGCTCGCCGCAATGGAACTGCTCCGCCAATCCCGCCTGTCCGTGGCACCGGTGCGCGAGGAGGAGTGGGAACTTATCATCGCAATGGCGAACGCCTGATATCCGCCAAGCATTGCCGCCGCGCGGGTTAGCGCTACCATGCCCAACCTGGAGGATGTTCGATGCGCGTTCGGCTGATTGCATTTCTGTGCCTGATCCTTGGCCTCGTGGCGTCGCCGGCGGCCGCGGCACGCCTCCAATCGGGTGAGGTCCACGTCTGGGAGGTGCAGGAGATCACCTTCGAAGCGGCGCGCGATTATCCAAACCCATACAAGGACGTGGACCTGTGGATTGAACTCCAGGGGCCGGGCTTCAGCAAGAAGGTCTGGGGCTATTGGGACGGAGGACGCACCTACAAGGTCCGGTTCGTGGCAAGCGCGCCCGGCGAGTGGCGATGGAAGGCGGCCTCGAACAAGGCCGATGCGGGTCTCGCCGGAGGCAATGGAGTTCTTAAGGCCGTGGCCTGGACCGCGGAGGAGATCGCCGCCAATCCCAATCGCCGCGGCTTCGTTCGGGCCAGCGGCAACGGCCATGCCCTCAACTATGCCGACGGCTCCCCCTACTTCCTGGTTGGCGACACCTGGCTCGCCGCCTCGACCTGGCGCCTGCCGTTCAAGGGCGTTCAGCCCGCCGCCGACTATGTGCCGGCCGAGGGGATCAGCTTCGAAGAGGCAGTCACTTGGCGCAAGCGGCAGGGCTTCAACTCCGTCTCCTTTATCGCAGCCTTTCCCAATTGGGCGGCCGACGCGCACGGCGCCACCTACGCCAACAAGGATGGCGTCTACCTCCGCAACGCCTGGGAGAAGTTCGGCCATTGGGCGCCGAGCGCAAAGATCAGCACGGCCGACGGAGCGCTGACCACCGGTAAGGACATGCACGACGAAGCGGGGAACCGGCCGTTCGAGGTGTTCGCCAACCGCGAGGGGCTGGCCAACTTCGACCGCTTGAACCCGGCATACTTCCGCAGCCTCGACAAGAAGATGCGCTATTTGTCGGAGGAAGGCTTCGTCCCCTTCTTCGAGCCGATCCGCCGCGACAATGCGCCGTCATGGAAGCGATATTTCGACTTCAACGAAAGCTACGCACGCTTCATCCAGTATCTGATCGCCCGCTACGGCGCCTACAACATGGTGTTCAGCGGCATCCATCTCGACTGGATTCCGAAGGACTTCAGCCTGACTGCCGACGAGTTCAACGCGGCGCTGACCTACCATCACAAGAAGTACGGCCCGATGCCGTTCGGCCAGCCGTTCACGACCTTGATCGACCGGTCGACCTATAAGGTTTTCGGCCATGGCCAGCAGGCGCCGTGGCTGAGCATGCACACGGTCGGCAACAATCCGCGCAACCACGCCATCTATGCGTCGATCGAGGAGCTGTTCCGCCTTTCACCGGCTATGCCGGCCGCGAACCTGGAGCCTTATTACACCGGCTGGAATCACAGCATCAATCGGCCGGGTGGCGAGACTCCGGCGGAGAATAGCCCGCGCGACAACTACTTTGCCCGCGCGATGATGTACGGCTCCGTCCTGTCGGGCGGGCTCGCCGGCCACGTCCACGGCACCGCCGCGTACGACCTCACCAGCACCGGTGAGCCGGCCGGCTGGCGGCCGCACATCTGGACGGCGCTGAACTATCAGTCCGGCGGCCAGATGCGGCACCTCAAGAGCTTCATCCTGTCCGAAGGTGCCCGCTATCAGCAGCTCCAGCTCGCGTCGGGCGACATCGCGCCTCGAAGCATCCCGAACGCGCTCGACGACGGCCTGGACGGCTGGTCCTTCCTGATGCGCACACCCGACAAGGGATTTGCGCTCGCCTATTTCGAGAACAAGGCGCTGCGACCACAGCTGAAGGGCTTTGCTCCCGGCGTGCGATATCAATGGAACTGGTTCGACCCGCGCAGCGGCCGGTGGCACGCGCCGCTATCTGTGCGGAGCGACGCCGCGGGCGTGCTTGCCGCCCCACCCTTCCCGGAGGGAGCGGCGCAAGCGAATGGCGACATAGCCGCCAAGATCCTGATCCGGTGAAGCGCTAAAGCGCGGCGCTTAGGCTCGCGCGAACGCCTTTGTGGGCCCGGTCGTAGGTGACGCTGGTCGCAAGCGACTTGGCCATGGCGGTGATGAGCTTCGATCCCAGACCCGTGCCGCGCGGCGAGTCCGTCAGGCTCATGCCGCAGCCGTCATCCTCCACCGTCAGGCGGAAGCCGTCCGAATGCTCCCGCGCGAAGTGGATCCGGACTTCGCCGGGCACGCCCTCGCCATAGGCATATTTGCAGGCGTTGGTGACGAGCTCGTTGACGATGACCCCAAGCGACAGCGCTTTTTCCGCCTGCAACCTGACCGGCTCGGCCTGAAGCCGGATCGGGCGCGGTGCCGCCTCGGTAGACCAGGTCTGCTCGAGCTCGCGGACGAGTACGGCGAGATATTCGTCCATCGCCACCGATTGGACGTCGTCGGAAGCGTATAGGTTGCGGTGGACCTGGGCGATCGCATCGATGCGCCGCTGAGTGTCGCCAAGCGCATCGCGCGCCGCCTCGTCGGTCAGGATGCGCGACTGCATGCCGACCATGGTCGACACAAGCTGCAAAGAGTTGGCGACGCGGTGGTTCACTTCGCGAAGCAGCGTGTGCAAGCGCTCGTTCGAGATGCGCAGCGCCTCCTCGGCCTCCGCCTTCTGCCGCTCCAGCTTTGCTTTCGATAGCGCCTGGTCGAAGGCCTTTTCGAGCAGGTCGACGAAGTCGCCGCCCGCCGACTTGACGACATATTCGGCGGCACCAGCCTTCAATGCCGCAACGGCAACGCTGCTTTCTTCCGAGCCGGTAACGTAGACGACGGGCAGCCCGGGCACCGCCTGGTGGATCGCCGTCAGAGTCGACAGGCCGTCCATCTCCGGCATGTAATGGTCCACCGCGACGAGGTCGAACGGCTCGGCACGCACGAGATCGAGCGCCTGGCCGCCGGTCGCGGCAGTGACGACGTCATAGCCGCGCCGGCCCAGCAGCCGCTCGACCAGCCGCCGAAGACCGTCGTCGTCATCGACATAGAGTACGCGCCGTGCGTCCATCAGCTTTGCGGATCGGGTACCTGAATGACGGACAGAAAAAGGCCGAGCTGGCGGATGGCATCGGCGAAATTCTCGTAATTCACCGGCTTGGTGATGTAGACGTTGCAGCCGAGGTCGTAGCAGCGCTGGATCTCCTGCCGGTCGTCGGTCGTGGTCAGCACCACCACCGGGGTCGCCTTCAGCCGATCGTCGCCCTTTACCCGCCCAAGGATGTCGACCCCGCTCATGTCCGGCAGGTTGAGGTCGAGGAGGATCAGCGCGGGCCCGTTCTGCGCCGGACCGTTGGGATCGTTGAAGATGTAATCGACCGCCTTGCCGCCTTCGACAAAGTGGCAAATGTCATTGTTGATGCCGGCGCGCCGGATGTTCTTCTCGATCAGCCGGGCATGACCCTCATCATCCTCGATCATGATGATGTTGACGGGGCGTTGCGTGTTCACTGGCCACCTTCCTGGCTAATGTAATTTGGCGGCAGGCTTAGACGGAATGTCGAGCCTTCGCCAAGCGTCGACTCCACCGTCACCATGCCGCCGAGGCGGTAGGCAAGCGCGCGGACGTGCGCGAGCCCGATGCCTTCGCCGGGCTGGTCCTGACTTCCCGCGCGGCGGAATAGTTCAAAAACCCGCTCATGATCGGCCGGAGCGATTCCGCGGCCGTTGTCGGCAACGTCATATTCGACGAGTCCTCCCCGTCTGGCCCCGCGGATCCGGATCACGCCCGGACGGCCCGTCTGCAAATATTTCAGCGCATTTTCGGTAAGGTTCGAAAGGATCTGCTCCACGGCGATCCGGTCGCTGACGATGTCGGGCAGTTTGCCCTCCACCTCGATCGACGCGCCCAGCTCCACGGCGCGGTGGCTGAGGCTGTTGATCACCTCGCCCGCGATTGTGTCCATCTCCAGTCGTTCAGGGGCGAGTGTTCGCCGGCCTTCGCGGGAAATCTTGAGGATGGCGTTGATGAGCCGATCCATCTTCTGTGCAGACGACCGGATGAAGGTGATCGCTTCGGGCAGATCTTCGCGCGCCATGCGCGCATCGTCCGACACCAGCTGTGGCGCTTCGGCATCCGCTTTTTCCACCAGCTTGCCGATCGACTTGCTGGCCGCTTCCAGTTCACCGGTAAAACCGAGAATGTTGACCAGCGGCGATCGAAGGTCGTGACTGACGATGTAGGCGAAACGCTGGATCTCGTCGTTGGCGCGCTGAAGATCGGTGGTGCGTTCGCGGACCGCCGCTTCGAGATTGGTATTGAGCAGGTGCAGCCGGTCGCGCGCGCTGGTGAGATCCCGCGTGTAGCGACGCACGAGCCAGAAGCTTGCGGCGCCGACAGCCAGCAGCAGGAGGCCGGTGAGCGCCAGCACCGCCTGCATCCAGCGAAGCGTCGTCTTTTCCCGGTCGCTTCGCTCCTTCAGGCGTCCATAGGAGGCCTCGCGCATCTGTCCTGTGAGGGCGCGGATCTGACGAAGCGTGGTTGCAGCGCTTGCCGCCTGGAATTTAGCCAGCGCCTCTGCACGGTTACTGTCTGCAAGCTGCATCGAGCGACGCAGTTCCGCCAGCTGCGCGTCGATCAACGGTCGTACGCGAGCTGCTCGCGCTTTCTGGTCGGGGACTTGCGCAACAAGACCCTCAAGTTCCGCCATCGTGGCCGGCACCAGGCGGCTATTCTCCTCATAGACCTGACGGCGATAGTCGGAGCGTGCCAGGAGATATCCGCGGCGTCCGTTCTCCGCACGCTCAAGCTGAATCTCAAGCAGCGAGAGCTGTCCCACCACCGAATAGGTCTGGCGGACAGCGTCGACGGAGCGCTGGTTCAACGAAAAGACGAAGATGGCACTGATGAGGGCGACGAGGAGCAGCAGGAATCCCGCCGCGACCCCCAACAGCGCCAGCCGGTTGAAACGCCGGTCGTCCAGTTGAAACATCAGGTCAGGCCTTGCTGCTCGTGGCGCATGGCTCCGGCCCTAGTCGGACGATAGGCTTGCAACAAGCCGTGTGGCCCGCGCGCACCCAATGGATGGCGCGGGCAACTCGTCCGTTCAGGCGGCCTCGGCCTTCCGGCTTTGGCGCTTGCGCTCGTGCGGGTCGAGGTAGCGCTTGCGAATGCGGATCACCTTGGGGGTGACCTCCACAAGCTCGTCGTCCTGAATGTAGGCGATCGCCTGCTCCAGGGTCATGCGGCGTGGCGGGGTCAGGCGAATGCCTTCATCCTTGCCGCTGGCGCGGAAGTTGGTGAGCTGCTTGGACTTCAAAGGGTTGACCTCAAGGTCCTGCGGCTTGGCATTTTCGCCGATCACCATGCCTTCGTAGAGCATGTCGCCCGGCGAGATGAACAGCACGCCGCGCTCTTCCAGCATGTTGAGCGAGTAAGCGACCGCGGCGCCCGTCTCCATCGAGATGAGGACGCCGTTCTGGCGGCCTTGGATCGGACCCTTGTAGGGACCATACTTCTCGAACAAACGGTTCATGATTCCGGTGCCGCGCGTGTCGGACAGGAATTCGCCGTGGTAGCCGATCAGGCCACGCGACGGGGCGGAGAAGGTGATGCGGGTCTTGCCGCCGCCAGACGGGCGCATGTCGGTCATCTCGGCCTTGCGCATCGCCATCTTCTCGACGACCGTGCCGCTGAACTCGTCGTCGACGTCGATGACGACCGTTTCATACGGCTCTTCGCGGCCGTTCGGGCCGTCGCGGTAAAGCACGCGGGGGCGGCTGATCCCGAGCTCGAAGCCTTCGCGGCGCAGCGTCTCGATCACCACGCCGAGCTGAAGCTCGCCGCGGCCGGCGACTTCAAACGCTTCGCCGCCCGGAGTCTCGCTGATGCGGATGGCGACATTGCCTTCCGCTTCGCGCTCGAGGCGCTCGCGGATGACGCGGCTCTGGACCTTGTCGCCGTCCTTGCCCGCGAACGGACTGTCGTTGACGGCGAACGTCATGCTGAGCGTTGGCGGATCGATCTCGCGCGCATGAAGCGGCTCAGTGATCTGCGGCGTGCCGATGGTGTTGGAAACCGTCGCCTTCATAAGACCCGCGATGGCGACGATGTCGCCCGCCTTGGCGGACTCCACCGGAACACGCTCAAGACCCTGGAAGGCGAACAGCTTGGTGACCCGGCCGTCCTCGACGGTCTTGCCGTTCACGTCGACGGCCCGGATCGGGTCGTTGACGTTGAGCGTGCCGCTCTCGATGCGGCCGGTCAGGATACGGCCGAGGAAATTGTCGCGATCGAGCAAGGTCGCGAGCATCTTGAACTCGCCAGCAGGATCGAGCGCCGGTGCGGGCACGTGATCGACGATCTTCTGGAACAGCGGCGTCAGATCGCCCTCGCGAACCGTGTCTTCCTCTCCCGCGTAGCCCGCGCGGCCCGAGGCGTAGAGCACCGGGAAGTCGAGCTGGTCGTCGTTGGCATCGAGATTGAGGAACAGTTCGAAACATTCGTCGAGCACTTCCGCCGGACGCGCATCCGGACGGTCGATCTTGTTGACGACGACGATCGGACGAAGGCCGAGGCTCAGCGCCTTGCCGGTGACGAACTTGGTCTGCGGCATCGGCCCTTCGGCGGCGTCGACCAGCAGAATGACGCCGTCGACCATCGACAGGATGCGCTCGACCTCGGCACCGAAGTCGGCGTGGCCCGGCGTGTCGACGATGTTGATGTGGGTGCCGTTCCATTCGACCGAGGTGCACTTGGCGAGAATGGTGATCCCGCGCTCCTTCTCCAGGTCGTTGGAGTCCATCGCCCGTTCTTCGACGCGCTGGTTGTCGCGGAAGGTACCGGATTGGCGGAAGAGCTGGTCGACGAGCGTGGTCTTGCCATGGTCGACGTGGGCGATAATCGCCACGTTGCGCAGATTCATGATTTTTCCTGGGGGTAAGAGTTGGCCGCGCGCTTAGCGGAATTGCTGCAATGCGGCAACCGGTCGCGGCGGGCTTTTAGCGCTCGAGTATTTCGACGGCGCGCTCCACGGCGCGAAGCTCCGACTGAGCAAGGCGGCCGAGACGGTCGGCGATGACGGCGCTCGCCTTGGGCTTGGCGTCGAGCAGTTTGCGCCCGTCCTCGGTCAAGCGCAGGCACAGGCGGCGGCGATTGTCGGGATCGGGCGCGCGCTCGACGTGGCCGGAGCGGACCAGCGCGTCCACCGCGCGGCTGACCGCCGGAGCGCCGCGGCCGACGTTGGCCGCTACCTCATTCAGCGTCGACGGCTCGCGCTCGGCGATAGCGGCGAGAAGGTTGCGCCGCGCGCGGTCGGCACGCTCCGCCGGACCGTCCACAACCCAACGCTGCGCCACCGCGCCCAAGCGCTCGGCAAGCTTGTCGACGGGAACGGTCCAGTTCATCGTTGCAGCGTAGCAAATGTTTGCGGAGATGCAATATTGCCGATAGCTTGATGCCGTGAAGCCGCCTTCAACCCGCGCGAAGCTCCCCCGCAACGTCTGGGTGCTCGGCTTCGTCAGCATGCTGATGGACCTCAGCAGCGAGATTTATCATTCGCTGCTGCCGGTGTTCATCACCGTAACTCTCGGCCTGCCTGCCGCGGCGCTGGGTGCGGTCGACGGCGTTGCGGAAGCGACGGCGAACTTTGCGAAACTCGCGTCGGGGCGGCTGTCGGATCGCACGGGCCGGCGCAAGCCCTTGGTCGCAGCCGGTTACGGGCTCGCCGCTTTGTCCAAGCCCTTGTTCCCAATGGCCGGGAGCCTGGTCGCGGTCCTTGGGGCGCGCTTCGCCGACCGGATCGGCAAGGGCATCCGCGGCGCGCCACGAGATGCGATCATCGCCGATGAGACCCCGCCCGAGATCCGCGGCCGCGCGTTCGGGTTGCGGCAGGCGCTGGACACGGTCGGTGCGCTGCTGGCGCCGCTCGCCGCCATCGGGCTGATGCTGCTGTTCGCGGACGACATTCGCGCCGTCTTCTGGGTAGCGGTGATCCCGGCCGCCCTCTCCTTCCTACTGGTCCTGATCGCGCTGAAGGAGCCGGAGCAGCGGCTCGCCGCATCGTCGCAGAAGATGGTCGCCGCCTTTCGAGATCTGGACCGGAACATGCGGCGCCTGATCGCGGTCGGCTTCCTGTTCGCACTCGCCCGCTTTTCCGAAGGCTTCCTCATTCTCAAGGGCGTGGAGGCCGGATTGTCGCAAACCTATGCGCCGCTGACCCTGGTCCTTTTCAACTTGGTGTTCCTCGCCTTCGCGTATCCCGCAGGCGCGCTGAGCGACCGCGTGGCGCCGCGAACATTGCTGATGGCCGGGCTGGCGGTGCTGATTGCCGGCGACCTGGTGCTGGCCGGTGTTCCGGGCCTCGCAGGGCTGGCGCTCGGCGTCGCGCTTTGGGGGGCGCACATGGCGTTAAGTCAGGGCGTCATGGCGCGGATGATCGCCGATGCGGCACCACCGCAGCTGCGCGCGACCGGCTTCGGCGCGTTCTACTTCGTGACCGGGATCGCGACCTTGCTCGCCAGTCTTGCCGCCGGCCTGATCTGGGATCGGGACGGGTCAGCCGCCGCCTTCGTCGCCGGTGCCGCCGTCGCCGCGGTTACCCTGGTGATGCTGACCTTGCTTCCGGATCGCAAAGCGGTGGCTTAGGCCTTCGACTTGTAGCCGCAGATGATGCCCATGATGAAGGTGGTGATTAGCGCCAGCTGCACCTTTCCTTCCGGGTCGCTCCAGCCGAAGTAAGCGCCGCCCCAGCCGACCAGGGCGACGAATAGCGCGATGCACAAACCCCAAAGCATGACCCACCCCCGGGCAGAAGCTCCTGGTCATGCCATGCACCCGCTACGGTAAACACCGGGTAAAGCTTGCCGTCGCGGCTGCGCAAAGCCATAGGGGCGGCAACAGCAAGCAGCCGGGAAAAGACACATGAAAGCGCGCGTGTTCGTGACCTTGAAGCCGGGTGTTCTCGACCCCCAGGGCAAGGCGATCCACCATGCGCTGGAAGGCTTGGGCTTCGGCGGCGTCAACGACGTTCGCGCGGGCAAGCTGATTGAACTCGACCTTGCCGAGGGCACATCGGACGGCGACATCGAGGAGATGTGCCGCAAGCTTCTCGCCAACACGGTGATCGAGAATTTCCGGATCGAAAGGCTGCAAGCGGCGTGAAGAGCGCGGTTATCGTCTTCCCCGGGTCCAATTGCGATCGTGACCTTGCGGTGGCGATCGAGCAGGTGACCGGCCGCGCACCCGCGATGGTGTGGCATCGCGAGGCGGAGCTTCCGGACGGAACCGACTTCATCGGCCTGCCGGGCGGCTTCTCCTATGGCGATTATCTGCGTTCCGGCGCGATGGCGGCCCGCTCGCCGGTGATGCAGGCGGTTGCAGATGCGGCGAAGCGCGGCGTTCCCGTCTTCGGCGTCTGCAACGGCTTTCAGGTGCTGACCGAGGCGGGGCTGCTGCCGGGCGCGCTGATGCGCAATGCCGGGCTGTCATTCGTGTGCCGGCCGGTGGCGCTGAAGGTCGAGAATAGCCAGAGCCTGTTCACCAGCCGCTACCAGGCGGGTGAACAGATCACGATCCCCGTCGCCCATCACGACGGCAATTATCAGGCCGATCCCGAGACCCTCAAGAGGCTCGAGGGCGAGGGCCGCGTTGCCTTCCGCTATCAGGAAGGCTGCAACGGCTCGGCCAATGACATAGCCGGAATCCTCAACGAGAGCGGCAATGTGCTCGGCATGATGCCCCATCCGGAACGGGCGGTCGAGGCTGCGCATGGCAACACGGACGGCCGCCGCCTGTTCGAAGGTCTACTGGAAGCGGTGAGCGCGTGACGATCACCGGCGGCTGCCTATGCGGGGCGGTGCGGTACGAGGTCACCGCCGAGCCGTTGGCCGCCCGCACCTGCTGGTGCCGTCTGTGCCAGTATCTGGGCGGTGGAACGGCGACCGCCAACGTCGCTTTCCCATCCGACGCGGTGACCATCACCGGTGAACTCGCCGATTACGAAAGCGTCGCGGACAGCGGCAACGTCATGCATCGCGGCTTCTGCCCCAAGTGCGGGACACCGGTAACGAGCGCCGCGGAAGCGCGGCCGCACCTCATCTTCCTTCGCGGCGGAACGCTGGACGACACCAGCATCGCCGCACCGCAAGCGACCATCTGGACGAGCCAGGCACCGGCATGGGCCTGCATCGACGAGACGATCCCCAGCCACCCGGCGCAGGTGCCGCCGGCCGCTTGATCCTAGCGGCGCGCGGACGGTGCGCGGCGGACCGGAAGCTCGGTGCAGCCGCTGCTTGCGGGCGGCGCCATGCACATCAGGACTCGGTCCGGGCCTTTTCGGTCGACGACGATGGTCTGACGCTCCAGCGTTGTCGGGTCGGTCAGGATGACCACCGTCGCAGCTTGGGCCGACGAGCCGATCACCATCAGTGCGAGAGCCAAAGCAATCTTGCGCATAACTTCCCCTGGTTGATGAGGAGAATGTCACGTTCCGCGGCTGAAGGGTAGATGAACGTTTCGGAGGCGTTCGCTTCCCGCAAGCTATGGAGTCTAAACGGCGGCACGAAAGGGGGTGAAATCGGTTCGGACGTCGAACAGGTCGACGCCTTCGCGGCGCTTGAGCGCGTTGACGACCAGATAGGTGACCGGAGTGAGGAGAACTTCCCACGACACCTTCAGGAACCATTGGGTTAGCAGAACGGTCAGCACGCTCTGCGTCGTCCAGCCTTCGGCGCCCCAAAAGGCGAGCGGGTAGAAGATCAGGCTGTCGACCGCCTGCCCCACCACCGTCGATCCGATGGTGCGCGACCACAGATGCTTGCCGCTGGTCAGCACCTTCATCTTGGCAAGAACGAAGCTGTTGACGAACTCGCCCGCCCAGAAGGCGACGATGGAGGCGAAGACGATGCGGGGCACCTGGCCGAACACGGCCTCATAGGCGCCTTGCCCGGTCCAGCCGGCATCGGGCGGAAGCTTGACGACCACCCAGCTCATGAAAGCCATGAAGAGCAGCGCGGCTGTACCGACCCAGATGCAGCGTCGGGCCCGGGCATAGCCGTACACTTCGGTGAGGATATCGCCGATGACGTAGGACAGTGGAAAGAAGAGAATGCCGGCACCGAACGGCCAGGGACCGAGTAGCGGCAGGTCAATCAATGCCCGCTTGCCCGCGCCGAGTACGTTGGACAGCAGGAGGATGGCGACGAACGCCGCCATGACCAGGTCGAAATAGCGGAAGTGACGCCCGCTCGCGGCGGTCGCATCGGTGCTGACGGCTGGTGGTTCCCCCATGACCCGCAATCCTATCGCTGTTCCCTGCCCGCGCAAAGCAGGTTAGGTGAGCCCTCGGAGCGCCCGTAGCTCAGTTGGATAGAGCACTAGCCTTCTAAGCTTGTGGTCGCAGGTTCGAATCCTGCCGGGCGCGCCATCGACCCAGATCGAACCTCGTCGGAGTCGAAGCGGAGCGAGCCTAACCTGCCGGCCAGCTTACCCGATCAAGTTGCTCCCAGAAGCGCCCGCGCCGCCATGATGGCGAGGATGCAAAGCGTCGACGCCACGGCGCTGTAGCTCACGAACAGCATGTGCGGATGGTCGCTCAGGTGGAAGCTGGACGGCTCGATCCGGTGCTGCCATTTCACCAGCAGATTCATCGTCTTCATCGCGCGCTCCCTTCATGGATGCGGCGCGTCAGCGACTCGGCACGCTGAGACCCAAGCAAGGTGCGCCCTTCGGGGCCTGACGTAAATGCGGGTTAGGTCCGATCTCGCGCGGCGCCGGGGCGGCTAAAAGTCCGACAGGTTTGGCGAGGACCTTCCGCTGCCCATCGTCACGGGCATCAAGGTCAGCGAGACATTGCTGAACCGCGTGCCGTTCGCCTCCACCACCTCCGTCAGATCCAGCGGCTGGCTGCGCGCGATGCTTCCGTCATTGAGGTTGAGATAGGCGACGTCGTAGGTCCCGGGGGCAAGCGCGCGAATGGCAAAGCTCGTGCGGGGCGGAAGATAGACGTGCCGCACGGCAATGCGATCGCCCGCGTCGCGTTTGCTGAGCTTCAGGTAAACGGGGAAGGAATTGGGACCGTTGTCGATGGTGAGGGTGGAGCGGCCGCCCTCCTCCAACTGCGGATAGCCCCGAACATAGTCGGCCCTGGCCGGCCAGGGTTGTCCATTGGGAGCACGGTCACGGATCGCGGCAAGGTCAATCGCGGGCTGCTGTGGGAGCGTCGGGGCAGCAGCGGCACGGCGCCAGCGCTCGGCCGCGCGTCGGCCCGCGTCTTGTTCGGACAATAAGGCGGCAACGAGCATCAAGCCGGCAAGTACCGCCACGATCAGGGTGCCGACGCTTCGCAGCCGCCCCGGCGCCATCGCTGCCTCAACGGCGCCCGACACGCTGCGCGTGTCACGGCTGAAGCGGACGGCCGTGGGTGAGGGCTGCGACCAGAGCGGCGGGTCGGCGGCCGAAAGGTTGGTGCGGACGGCTGCGGCGGCGCGACGCTCCTCGCCCGCCGTCTCCTGGCGCCTGATCCAGCGATCATGCTCGCGCCGCGCATCCTCGTCGGTGAGGACGGCGTAGGAGGCATTGAGACTGGTCATCATCTCGGCTGCCTGCGGGTCGCCGAGGTTGCGGTCGGGATGATGCTTGGCACTCAGCACGCGATAGGCGGCCTTGATCACCTCGGGACTGGCGGACCGAGAGACCTGCAGGTTGTCGTAATGGGTTCGGAACTTGGCCAAGCGGACCTCTGACCTGAATTGTCGTTCAATCCCCGACGTTTGGCAACGCTGCCGAAGGGCCTACCGTACCAGCTTGCCGGGATTCATGATGCCAAGCGGATCGAGCGCATGCTTGATCGCCCGCACAGCGGCGACCCGCGCGGGCTCCGTCAGCCGCTCGAACTCGCCGATCTTAAGCTGGCCGATGCCATGCTCCGCGGAGACGGAGCCGCCTGCCTCGCCGACCAAGTCGTAGACCAGCCGCGAGACTTCCTTTGCACGCTCCGGCGCCCATACACCATCAAGTGCCCGGACATGAAAGTGGACGTTGCCGTCGCCCAGGTGACCGAAGGCGTCCACCTTGGTGCCGGGAAAGCGGCGTTCCACCTCGGCGCCTGCCTCCTCGATGAAGCGGGGCATGTCGGCGACGCGGACGGAGATGTCGTGGGCAATGCTGGCGCCGTGCGCCCGCTCCGCCTCGGCGATGCTGTCGCGCAAGTGCCAAAAGGCCTCGGCCTGCGCTTCGTTGGCGGCGATGGCGGCGTCGGCGAGATGGCCCGCCTCGTGCGCGGCACCGAGCCCCTCCTCAATCGCGGCGCGCAGCAGGTCGCCGTCGCCGCTGGTGGTCGCCTCGATAAGGACGTGCCAGGCATGCTCGCCGCTGAGTGGGCTACGCGTGTTCGGGATGTGCCGGAGAACGAGCGCAAGCGTGTCGTGGGGAACGATCTCGAACCCCTCGATCCCGGCAACCCTTTCCTCGAGAAAGCGCAGCAGGTCGAGCGCCTGTTCCGGGCTAGAGACGCCGCACCAAACCGTGGTCCGCGCGGCGACGGCGGGGAACAGCCGCAGCGTGGCGGCCGTGACGATGCCCAGCGTTCCTTCCGCCCCCACCAGCAATTGATCGAGATTGTAGCCGCGATTGTCCTTCTTCAGCGCCGCAAGCCCGTTGTGGACGGAGCCGTCGGGCATCACCGCCTCGATGCCCGCCACCAGCGAGCGCATGGTGCCGAAGCGAAGCACCTGCGTGCCGCCCGCATTGGTGGCGATCAGGCCGCCGATGGTGGCGCTGCCCTTGGCTCCAAGCGTCATCGGAAAGCGGCAGCCCTCCTCGGCGACCCGGTCGTGGAGGTCGGACAGGATCACCCCCGCCTCGGCGATCGCCTGCCGGTCGCCGGCACTGACGGATCGGATGCGGTTCATCCGCCGAAGACTGATGAGCAATGCCGAGCCGTCCCCTGGCGGGGTCGCACCGCCGCACATGGAGGTGTTGCCGCCTTGGGGAACGAGCGGAATCCGAAGCTCCGACGCCAGCGAGACGATCGCCGCCACTTCCTCCGTGCTGCCGGGAGTCAGCATCGCCCCCGAAATGCCCTGGAACTTGCCGCGCCAGTCGGTCAGCCAGGGCGCGATATCGGCACTGTCCGTCACCACCGACTTGGGTCCGAACCGGTCGCGGATGGTCGTGACGAGGCGGGTCTGCTCAGCGTTCATGCCGCTTCTTTAGCGGCGAAGACGCCGCTTGGCATATCCCTCGTGCGGCGGCATGAGCAGGCGCATGAGCTGCCCTATTACCCTCCTCGTCGCGCGGGCGCAGAACGGAATCATCGGCCGCGCGGGCAAGTTGCCGTGGCACCTGCCTGCGGACCTGAAGCGGTTCAAGGCACTGACGATGGGCGGCGCCATGGTGATGGGACGCAAGACGTTCGACAGCCTGCCGGGACTATTGCCCGGACGTCGGCACATCGTGCTAACCCGCGACCGCCACTGGCAGGCAGAAGGTGCGGAGGTGGTCGGCGGCGTCGAGGAGGCCTTGGCGGCTTCGGGCGATCAGCAGCTGTCCGTTATCGGCGGCGCGGAGATCTTCGCGCTCTTCCTTCCTAACGTGACCCGCATCGAACTGACCGAGGTGCTCGCCGACGTGCCGGGCGACGTCACCATGCCCGACCCGCGGACTAGCGGCGACTGGCGCGAGACGTGGAGTGAACCTCATGCGGCCGACGGCAATCGACCACCGTTTCGTTTCGTAACGTTGGAACGCGCTTAAGCGTCAGCCGTCGAGGATGGAGTCGATCTGGGCCGCGACGGCGTCGACGGACGCCATGCCGTCAACCCGGCGAACGAGTCCCTTGTCCTCATAATAGGGTAGGATCGGCGCGGTCTTGGCGCGATATTCGGCCATGCGGGTCCGCACCGTCTGTTCGTTGTCATCGGGCCGGCGCTTGAACTCGTGGGCGCCGCATACGTCGCAAGTGCCTTCGACCTTCGGCTGCTTGAACGTGTCATGGTATCCCGTCCCGCAGCTGGCGCAGCTGAACCGGCCGGTGATGCGGTCGACTAGTGCCTCTTCATTCACTTCAAGCTCGACGACATGGTCGAGCTTGCGCCCGCGCTCCGCCAGCAGGATCTCCAGCGCTTCGGCCTGATGCTTGGTCCTCGGAAAGCCGTCGAAGATGGCGCCCTTGCCATCACTGCCATCGAGATGCTCGCCGATCAGCGCGCTGACGATGGCATCGGAGACCAGCTCCCCCGCCTCCATCACCGCCTTCGCCTTGAGGCCTACCGGAGTCTCCTTGGCGACCGCAGAGCGAAGCATGTCGCCAGTCGACAGCTGGACCATCCCCCGTTCGGCGACGAGACGCTGCGCCTGTGTTCCCTTGCCGGCGCCCGGAGGCCCGAGGAGGATGATGTTCAATGCGCTTCCCCTGCTTGTCGCGCCGTTGGAACTAGCGCTTGCGCGCACCCTTCAGCTTCGCCTTCTTGATCAAATCGCCATATTGGTGCGCGATCAAGTGGCTCTGGATCTGCGCCACCGTGTCCATGGTGACGTTGACCACGATCAGAAGGCTCGTGCCGCCGAGATAGAAGGGCACGCCGGCCTGGCTGAACAGAAGCTCCGGGACCAGGCAGATGATTACCAGGTAAGCGGCGCCGACAACCGTTAGGCGGCTGATCAGATAGTCGAAATATTCTTCCGTCTGCTTGCCGGGGCGCTTGCCGGGAATGAAGCCGCCGTGCCGCTTCAGATTCTCGGCTGTTTCCTCGCTGTTGAACTGCACCGCCGAGTAGAAGAAGCAGAAGAAGGCGATGCCGGCGCCGTAGAGCAGCATGTAGAGCGGCGAACCGTGGCGCAGGTAGGTGCTGACGGTGATCAGCCAGTCGCTGGAGTCGGCGCTCGTTCCGCCGCCGCCCGCCATCTGCAACACGGTCAACGGCATCAGCAGCAGCGAGGAGGCGAAGATCGGCGGAATGACGCCCGCAATGTTGATCTTCATCGGCAGGTGGCTGCGCTCCTGCTGCATCCCGCGCGCCGTTTGCCGCTTTGGATATTGAATCAGCACCCGGCGCTGGGCCCGCTCCATGAAGCAGATGAACAGGACCAGCGCGACCACCAGGACGATGATGCCGACGATCAGCACCGGATCCATGGTGCCGGTACGGCCGCCTTCGAGCAGCTGGGCCATGGTGCCCGGCAGCGACGCGACGATGCCGGCCATGATGATCAGGGACACGCCGTTGCCGATGCCGCGGCTGGTAATCTGCTCACCGATCCACATCAGGAACAGGGTACCGCCAACGAGGCTGATGGTGGCAGCAACACGGAACAGCATGCCGGGCTCGACGACCGGCGACCCTTGCGCGCTCTCCAGACCGACGGCGATCACATAGCCCTGCACCAGGGTGATCGCGACGGTGAGGTAGCGAGTGATCTGGTTGAGCTTCTTGCGCCCGGTCTCGCCTTCTTTCTTCAGCGCCTGCCATGGACCGTAGAGGGTGGCACCGAGCTGAACGACGATGGAGGCGGTGATGTAGGGCATGACGCCGAGCGCGATGATGCTCATGCGCTCCAGGCTGCCGCCCGAGAAGGTGTTGAAGAAGTCGAGGACGCCGCCGCGCTGGTTGTTGAAAAGGCTCGCCATCGCGCGTGGGTCGATGCCCGGCATCGGCACATAGGACAGGAAGCGGAACAGGATCAGCGCACCAAGCGTGAACCACAGGCGCCGCTTAAGCTCGGTCGCCTTCGAAAAGCTCGACAGCGAGATGTTGGAAGCCATTTGTTCGGCGGCAGAAGCCATCGGTGATCCTTGAGAAAACGGCGGCGACGGACAGTTTCGTCCCCGCCGCCGATATAATGCCTAGAAGCCGTTTGTCTAAGGCCTCAACAATGAGGCTTGGGCAAGCTTACTTGGCGGCGCTCTTCGCGGCCTTGTCGGCGATGCGCGCTTCGCGGGCCTTGCCCTTCTTGGCCTTGGCGAGCTCCGCGCTGTCCTTTCGCTCGATGATCGAGACCGAGCCGCCGGCCTTCTCGACCGCCTCACGCGCACCCTTGGACGCGCCGGCGACGGTGAAGTTCAGCTTGGCCGAGAAATCACCCTTGCCGAGCAGGCGGACGCCGTCCTTGCCACCACGGGCAACACCGGCAGCCTTCAGCGCCGCATGGTCGATCGTGCCCTTGGCGTCGAGCTTGCCGGCATCAACCAGCTTCTGGATCGCGCCGAGGTTCACCTCGGCATAGTCCTTGGCGAAGATGTTGTTGAAGCCGCGCTTCGGAAGCCGCATGTGGAGCGGCATCTGGCCGCCTTCGAAGCCGAAGATGCTGACGCCCGAACGGCTGGTCTGACCCTTCTGGCCGCGGCCGGAGGTCTTGCCCTTACCCGAGCCGATTCCGCGTCCGACGCGCATCCGGCCCTTGCGGGCGCCATCATTGTCCTTGAGTTCGTTCAGTTTCATGTGTGTGCACTCGCTTTCGCTTTTGTCGCGCATCCCCGAGAGGGGAAGAGATTAGGCGTTCTCGACGCTCACAAGGTGCTGCACCTTGCGAACCTGGCCGAGCACTTCAGGCGTGCCCTCCACTTCCACGGTGCGGCGGATCTTGTTGAGCCCGAGACCGACCAGCGTCGCGCGCTGGGTCTTGTCGCGGCGGATCGGCGATCCGATCTGGGTGATCTTGATCTTGGCCATGCTGGCTTACTCCGTGATCGCTTCGGCCTGAGCCTCGGCTTCGGCAGCGCTTGCACCGCCACGGCCAAGCAGGTCAGCGACCTTCTTGCCACGGCGCTGGGCGACCGAGCGGGGGCTCGACTGATCCTTTAGCGCCTCAAAGGTCGCGCGGATCATGTTGTACGGGTTGGACGTGCCGACCGACTTGGTGACCACGTCGGCAACGCCGAGGCTTTCGAAGATGGCGCGCATCGGACCGCCGGCAATGATGCCGGTACCCGACGGAGCAGCACGAAGGGTCACCTTGCCGGCGCCGAAGTGGCCGTTGCCGTCATGGTGCAAGGTGCGGCCATCGCGCAGCGGAACGCGAACCATCGCCTTCTTGGCAGCGGCGGTCGCCTTGCTGATCGCTTCCGGAACTTCGCGGGCCTTCCCATGACCGAAGCCGGCGCGGCCCTTGCCGTCGCCAACGACGACGAGCGCGGCGAAACCGAAGCGCTTGCCGCCCTTCACGGTCTTGGAGACGCGGTTGATGTGGACGAGCTTTTCGATCAGCTCCTCGCCGCCATCGTCGTCGCCGCCACGGTTGCCGCGACGGTCGTCACGCCGGCCACGATTGCCGCCGCCGCGATTGTCGCGTCCGCCCGGACCGCGTCCGCCACGTCCGCCACGCGGACCACGACCTTCAGTCTGCGCCGGAGCACCGGCATCGGCCTCGGCAGCCGCGGTCGGGGCGTCGGGGTTGCCCGCCTGGGTCTGGGTTTCGATTTCGTCAGCCATGCTTAGAACTCCAGCCCGGCTTCACGGGCGCCGTCGGCCAGGGCCTTGACCCGGCCATGGAAAAGGAAACCGCCACGGTCGAACACGACCTTGGACACGCCGGCCGCCTTGGCCCGCTCGGCCAACGCCTTGCCGACGGCAGCAGCGCCTTCGCGGGTGGCATTGGTCTTGCCCTTGAGGTCCTTGTCGAGCGTCGACGCGGCAGCAAGCGTGCGGCCGGCGGTGTCGTCGATGACCTGGGCATAGATGTGCCGGCCCGAACGGTGAACCGACAGACGCGGCTTGCCCGACGCGGTCGCCCGGAGCGAGGTGCGCACGCGCTGACGGCGGCGGTCGAAGAGAGAGAGTTTCGCCATGGCTTACTTCTTCTTGCCTTCTTTGCGGTAGATGAACTCACCGCGATACTTGATGCCTTTGCCCTTGTAGGGCTCCGGCTTGCGCCAGCGGCGGATTTCGGCCGCAACCTGGCCCACCTTCTGCTTGTCGATGCCGCTGATCTCGACCGTGTTGGCGTCGGGCGTCTTCACTTCGACACCTTCCGGCACGGCATAGTTCACATCGTGGCTGTAGCCGAGCTGCAGGCGCAGGTTACGCCCCTGAGCCGCGGCGCGATAGCCGACGCCGGTGATTTCAAGCACCTTGGTGAAGCCGTCCGTGACGCCGGTGACCAGGTTTTGGACCAACGTGCGCTGCATGCCCCAGAAGGCCCGCGCCGCCTTGGTCTCGTTGGCCGGCTGAACACTGATGCCGCCGTCGGAGATGTCATAGCTGATCTCCTCGCGCATCTGCAGCTGCAGCGTGCCCTTAGGACCCTTGACCGACAGGATCTGGCCTTCGGTGGTGGCGCTCACGCCCGAAGGCAGCGGCACCGGCCTTTTACCGATACGGGACATTAGAACACCTCCGCCAGCACTTCACCGCCGACGTTCTGCTCACGCGCTTCCGCATCGGAAAGCACGCCGCGAGGCGTCGAGACGATGACCGTGCCAAGGCCGTTGCGGATGCGCGGCAGTTCCTGCGCACCCGAATAGACGCGGCGGCCGGGCTTCGACACGCGCGCCAGATGATGAATGGCCGGCTGGCCTTCGAAATATTTGAGCTCGATGCGCAGGCCACGCTGGCCGGCAAGCTCTTCTTCCGAATAGCCGCGGATGTAGCCTTCGCGCTGAAGCACGTCGAGGACGCGCGTGCGCAGCTTCGACGCCGGCGTCAGGATCGAATCCTTGCGCGCCTGCTGGCCGTTGCGGATGCGGGTGAGCAGGTCACCCAGGGGATCGGTCATTGCCATATCTGGACCTTACCAGCTCGACTTCGTGACGCCCGGGATCAGGCCCTTGTTGGCCAGTTCCCGAAGCATGATCCGCGACAGGCGGAACTTGCGATAATATGCGCGCGACCGACCGGTCAGCTCGCAACGGTTGCGGATGCGCGTCGGGTTCCCGTTGCGCGGGATCTCGGCGAGCTTCAGGCGCGCGATCAGGCGCTCCGTCTCGTCCTTCGACTCATCGTCCGCGATCGCCTTCAGCTTCGCGTACTTCGCCGCATGCTTCTGGACGAGCTTCTTGCGACGCTCGTTCTTGTTGATCGAACTCAGTTTCGCCATGACTTAAGTTCTTCTCCTAAACGCAGGTCCGCTTACGCGGCCTGCTTTGCCTCTTCGTCGCGGGGGAACGGGAAGTTGAACAGGCGGAGCAGTTCGCGCGCCTCTTCATCCGTCTTCGCGGTGGTGGTGATGATGATGTCCATACCCGGACCTTGTCGATCTGGTCGTAGTTGATCTCGGGGAAGATGATCTGTTCCTTCAAGCCCATGGCATAGTTGCCACGGCCGTCGAACGACTTCGGGTTCAGGCCACGGAAGTCGCGGACGCGCGGCAGCGCGACGGTGACCAGGCGGTCCAGGAACTCGTACATGCGCTCACGGCGGAGCGTCACCTTGCAGCCGATCGGCATGCCTTCGCGCAGCTTGAACTGAGCGATCGATTTCTTGGCCTTGGTGACCACAGGCTTCTGGCCGGAGATCGCCTGCATTTCGGCAGCGGCGGTCTCGACCTTCTTCTTGTCCTGGGTCGCTTCGCCAACGCCCATGTTGATGACGATCTTCTCGAGCTTCGGCACTTCAAGAGCATTCTTGTAGCCGAACTTCTCCGTCATCGCCTTGGCGATGCGGTCGTCATAATCCTTCTTGAGGCGCGGCGTGTAGCCGTCCTTCTTGGCTTCAGCCATTGATCAGCTCCCCGGACTTGGCGGCCACGCGGACCTTCTTGCCGTCCCTGGTTTCGAAACGGACCCGCGTCGCCTTGCCGGTCTTCGGGTCGGCAACAGCGACCTTGGACACGTGAAGCGGCGCTTCCTTGCGCTCCAGACCGCCCTGCGGGTTGGTCTGGCTAGCCTTGCGGTGACGGGTGGCGACGTTGACGCCGGCCACGACGACCTTCGAATCCTTCGGGATCGAACGGACGACTTCGCCAGTCTTGCCCTTGTCCTTGCCGGACAGGACCACGACGGTGTCGCCCTTGCGGATTTTGGCAGCGGCCATGGTTAGAGGACCTCCGGCGCAAGCGAAATGATCTTCATATGCTTCTTGGCGCGAAGCTCACGGACGACCGGGCCGAAGATACGGGTGCCGATCGGCTCCTCGTTCTTGTTGACCAGCACCGCGGCATTGCCGTCGAAGCGGATGGTGGAACCGTCCGGACGGTGGATGTCCTTGGCGGTACGAACGATCACTGCGCGGTGAACGTCGCCCTTCTTCACGCGGCCGCGCGGCGCGGCTTCCTTGACCGAGACGACGATGATGTCGCCGACGGTCGCGGTCCGGCGCTTGGAGCCGCCCAGCACCTTGATGCACTGAACGCGCTTGGCGCCGCTGTTGTCCGCTACGTCCAGGTTGGACTGCATCTGGATCATGGTTCGACCCTTACCTTCTTATCTATCTGCTCAGGCGTCCGCGGCTGCGACGTCTTCGGCTTCAGCCGACGCCTTCGCACCCTTGGAGCCCTTGGCCGACTTGGCCGGCTGAACTGCGGCTTCGTCGCTGATCTCGATCTCGGCCGCCTTGGCAGCGCCGACGCGCTCCGTCACGGTCCAGGTCTTCAGCTTCGAAATCGGAGCGCATTCCTCGATGCGCACCTGCTCGCCCAGTTTGAAGGCATTGCCTTCGTCATGGGCGTGATACTTCTTCGACAGCTTGATGATCTTGCCGTACAGCGGGTGCTTCACCCGCCGCTCGACGCGGACCACCACGGTCTTGTCGCCTTTGTCGGACACCACGGTGCCGGTGAGGACGCGCTTTGGCATATCTACTCCTTACGCCTTGGCCGTCTGAGCGGCGGAGCGCTGGGTCTGAAGCGTCTTGATGCGGGCGATGGTGCGACGCACCTCGCGCACCCGCGACGGCTTCTCGAGCTGGTTGGTGGCGGCCTGGAAGCGCAGGTTGAACTGCTCCCGCTTCAGCTCCGACAGCTGCTGCTGCAGCTGATCGTCGGAGGCGGCCTTGAGGTCGTCGATCTGGGCCATAATTTTATTCCTCTTCGATCAGGGTTTCGCCGAGACGGGCGACAACCTTGACCTTGATCGGCAGCTTTTCGGCGGCGCGTTCGAACGCCGTCTTGGCGAGCGGACCGGGAACGCCGTCCAGCTCGAACAGGATGCGGCCGGGCTTCACGCGGGCGACCCAATATTCGGGCGCACCCTTACCGGAGCCCATGCGGACTTCCGCCGGCTTGGAGCTGACCGGAAGATCCGGGAAGATGCGGATCCACAACCGGCCCTGACGGCGGATGTGACGGGTGATCGCGCGGCGAGCCGCTTCGATCTGACGGGCGGTGATCCGCTCCGGCTCCATGGCCTTGAGGCCGAAGGCGCCGAAGTTGAGCTCCGTTCCACCCTTGGCATTGCCATGGATGCGGCCCTTGAAGGCCTTGCGGAACTTGGTGCGCTTGGGTTGCAACATGTCTTAAGTCCTTCGCGCTTACCGGTTGCCGCGATCTTCGCGGGCCGGACGGACACCGGAGGTCTGAGCCTCCATCATCAGCCGGTCCTGGGCGAGCGGGTCGTGACCCAGGATCTCACCCTTGAAGACCCAAACCTTGACGCCGCAAACACCGTAGGCGGTGTGCGCCTGGGCTTCAGCATAGTCGACGTTGCCGCGCAGCGTGTGCAGCGGAACCCGGCCTTCGCGGTACCACTCGGTGCGCGCGATTTCCGCGCCGCCGAGACGGCCGGCGCAGGTGATCCGGATGCCTTCCGCGCCCAGCCGAAGCGCCGACTGAACCGCGCGCTTCATGGCACGGCGGAACGCGATACGGCGCTCCAATTGGTCGGCAACGCCCTGGGCGACGAGCTTGGCGTCGATCTCGGGCTTACGGATCTCGACGATGTTCAGGCTCACTTCGGAGCTCGTCATCTTCGACAACGTGGCCTTCAGCTTCTCGATGTCGCTGCCCTTCTTGCCGATGATCACGCCGGGGCGCGCGGCATAGATGGAAATGCGGCAAAGCTTGGCCGGACGCTCGATCACGACCTTGGAGATCGCGGCCTGCGGCAGGTTCTTGATGATGTAGCGGCGGATCTGCAGGTCTTCGAGCAGCAGGCGACCATAGTCCGCGCCTTCGGCGAACCAGCGGCTATCCCACGTGCGGTTGATCTGCAGCCGGAGGCCGACCGGAGAGGATTTCTGACCCATTACGCTTCTTCCTGCTCGCGAACGACGACCCGAAGGCGGCTGAACGGCTTAACGATCCGGCTCGAGCGGCCGCGGGCGCGGGTCGCAAAGCGCTTCATGGAGATCGACTTGCCGACGCTCGCCTCGGCGACGATCAGCGCGTCGACGTCGAGGTTGTGGTTGTTCTCGGCATTAGCAACGGCCGATGCGAGCACCTTGCGGACATCCTCGGCCATGCCCTTCGGGCTGAACTTCAGGATGTTGAGCGCTTCCTCGACCTTGCGGCCGCGGATGAGGGTCGCAACCAGGTTGAGCTTGCGCGCCGAACCACGAATGGTGGTGCCGACGGCGAGTGCTTCCTTGTCGCCGACCTTGCGGGGGCTGCTGGCTTGCTCATTAGCGCTTGCCCTTCTTGTCCGCGGCGTGGCCGGGGAAATAACGGGTCGGCGCGAACTCACCGAGCTTCATTCCGACCATGTCTTCATTGACCGACACCGGCACGAACTTGCGGCCGTTGTAGACATTGAACGTCAGGCCGACGAACTGCGGCAGGATCGTCGAACGGCGCGACCAGGTCTTGATCGGGGCGCGCTTGGTAGCTTCCTGAGCGGCTTCCGCCTTCTTCAAGAGCGACAGCTCGACGAACGGACCTTTCCAGATGGAACGGGCCATGGATTAACCCTTCTTCTTCGCGTGGCGGCTGCGGATGATGAACTTGTCCGTAGCCTTGTTGTGACGAGTGCGGGCGCCCTTGGTCGGCTTGCCCCACGGAGTGACCGGGTGACGGCCGCCCGAGGTCCGGCCTTCACCACCGCCGTGCGGGTGGTCGACCGGGTTCTTGGCGACGCCGCGGGTCAGCGGACGGCGGCCCATCCAGCGGGTGCGACCGGCCTTGGCGAAGGTCTGGTTGCCGTTGTCCGGGTTGGACACGGCACCCACCGTCGCCATGCAGTCGGCGCGCACATAGCGCTGCTCGCCTGAATTGAGCCTGACGATAACCATGCCCTTGTCGCGGCCGACGACCTGCACATAGGTGCCGGCGGCACGCGCAATCTGGCCACCCTTGCCGGGCTTCAGCTCGACGTTGTGGACGATGGTGCCGACCGGCATCTGGCCGATCTCCATCGCGTTGCCCGGCTTCACGTCGACCTTGCGGCCTGCGATGACCTTGTCGCCCGGCGCCAGACGCTGCGGGGCCAGGATGTAGGCCTGCTCACCACCTTCGTAGGTGACCAGCGCGATGAACGCCGACCGGTTGGGGTCGTATTCGAGCCGCTCGACGGTCGCAGCGACGTCCCAGGTCCGGCGCTTGAAGTCGATGATGCGATACTTCTGCTTGTGGCCGCCCGCGATGCCGCGCGAGGTCACATGACCCTTGTTGTTGCGGCCGCCCGTCTTGCGCTTGCCTTCGGTCAGCGCCTTGACGGGCTTGCCCTTCCAAAGCGACGACTTGTCGACGAGGACCAGGCCACGCCGCGACGGCGATGTCGGCTTATATTGTTTGAGAGCCATCTGATTAGATCCCGCTCGTGATGTCGATCGACTGGCCCTCGGCCAGGGTCACGATCGCCTTCTTGGAGTCGGACCGGCGATAGGCCTGACCCTTCCAGCGCTTGGTCTTGCCCTTGGTGACCATCGTGTTGACGCCGGTCACGGTGACGCCGAACAACGCCTCCACCGCGGCCTTGATCTCCGGCTTGGAGGCGCCGCCCGCCACCTTGAACACGACCGCATTCTGCTCGGAGAGCATGGTCGACTTCTCGGTGATGTGCGGGGCAAGCACGATATCGTAGTGACGGTTGTCCACCGTCGTGGTCGGCTGCTTAGCCATTGAACCGGGCCTCCAGTTTCTCGACCGCGGCGCGGGTCAGGACCAGCGTCTCGTGGCGCATGATGTCGTAGACGTTGGCGCCGACCGCCGGCATCAGGTTGATGCTCGACAGGTTCGACGAGGCGCGGGCGAAGCCGACGTTGAGCGCATCGCCATCGATCACCAGAGCGGTCTTGCCGAAGCCGAGGCCGCCGAGCTTCTCGCGAAGCACCTTGGTCTTGCCGTCGGCGACATCGAGGTTGTCGACGACCACCAGCTGGCCCGAAGCCGCCTTCGATGAAAGCGCCATCTTGAGGCCGAGCGCACGAACCTTCTTGTTCAGCGACGGGTTGAAGTCGCGGACACGCGGGCCGTGGGCCTTGCCGCCGCCGACGAAGATAGGTGCGCGGCGATCGCCGTGACGAGCGGTACCGCCGCCCTTCTGCTTGCCGAACTTCTTGCCGGTGCGGGCAACATCCGACCGCTCGCGGGCACCACGGGCGGTGCCGCGGCGCTTCTCGAGCTGCCAGGTAACGACGCGGTGAAGGATGTCGGCGCGCGGCTCAACCGAGAAGATCTCGTCGTTGAGCTCGATGTCGCCGCCCTTGCCGGCGTCGAGGGTCTGAACTTGGACCTTCATCGCTTAGCCTTCCTTGCTCTCGTCGCCAGCGGGCGTGTCGCCGGCCGGAGCATCATTGGTCTCGGTCGCTTCCGGGAGCGCGCCGGCTTCCTGCTCGGCGGCGATCGCTGCGACTTCCTCGGCACCCGGGAGCGCCGGGATTTCGTGAACCGCGGCATCGTCGACCAGTCCGGCCGGCGTTTCCTCGATCACGGTGTCGCGGGTGAGAATGCCAGCCGGATACGGCACATTCTCGTTGCGCGGGAGCTTGATGGCGTCCTGAACGGTCAGCCAGCTGCCCTTGTGGCCCGGAACTGAGCCCTTCACGAACAGGAGGCCGCGAGCGACGTCCGTGCGGACGATCTCGAGGTTCTGCTGCGTGCGGTTGCGGGCGCCCATGTGGCCGGCCATCTTCTTGTTCTTGAAGACGCGGCCCGGATCCTGGCGGTTACCGGTCGAACCGTGCGAACGGTGCGACACGGACACGCCGTGGGTGGCGCGAAGACCACCGAAGCCCCAGCGCTTCATGGCGCCGGCAAAGCCCTTGCCCTGGGTGACGCCGGAGACGTCGACCAGCTGGCCGGGTACGAAATGTTCTGCGGAAATGGTCGAACCGACGTCGAGGAGCGCATCCTCGGCAACGCGGAATTCGACGACCTTTGCCTTGGGCTCGACTTCGGCCTTGCCGAAAGCGGCACGCTGCGGCTTGGCGACATTCTTCGCCTTCGCGGTGCCGGCGCCGAGCTGAACGGCGGTATATCCATCACGATCGGCCTCGCGGCGGCCGACGACCTGCAGCTCTTCCAGTTGGAGGACGGTCACGGGGACGTGCCGGCCGTCTGCCTGGAACAGGCGGGTCATTCCTACTTTCTTCGCGATCACGCCAGTGCGCATGATCAGTCACTCCCATACAGAGGCTCCGTCCGCCGTTCGGCTTCGGGAGCGTGCAGCCCATGATGTTTACGAGCCCCCGTCCGGGCTAACCTGCCGCAGTGGCAGGAGACGGGGACGCATGACCGGGTGTCCTGGTGGACGCCCGCGGTATCCCTATGTCGTTGCTCAGCAGGATCGCCGATTAAGCGATTCAACCGCTGCGCGCTGGCCCTTACGCCAGTTTGATCTCCACGTCTACACCCGCGGCGAGATCGAGCTTCATGAGCGCATCGACCGTTTGCGGGGTCGGCTGAACGATGTCGAGCAGCCTCTTGTAGGTGCGCACCTCGAACTGCTCGCGCGACTTCTTGTCGACGTGGGGCGAGCGGTTGACGGTGAACTTCTCGATACGCGTCGGCAAAGGAATGGGACCGCGAATGAGAGCGCCCGTGCGACGGGCAGTGTCGGCGATGTCGCCGGTTGCCTGATCGAGCACTCGATGATCGAACGCCTTCAGGCGAATACGAATATTCTGCGTTTCCATGTCCCTACCGATGCGAAAGAGCCAACGGGATGTTGCCAACCCGAAAAACAAGAGGCCGACCCAAGCGCCGGCGAACCGGGATGAGCGACCTCAACTCTGATGTCTGGTGACGCGGACGAATCTGCGTCTGTGGAAGGGGCCTCTACAGAGGAGCGCCTTCGAGATCAACCCCCAAGCATGCGATGCGCAGTTGGATCGGGGCCCTTAACCAGAGAGGTGAGGCAAGCTGGCGAGCACGGCCGAAGCGACTGCCCCTCGACCCTAAGCCTTCCGACCTCCCTTCCCGGTATCTGGTTTCGGAGCTTCGATCTCGCGAATCTTATTGCGGGTCGCGGTTAAGTCTCCCGAGCTCATGGTTTCCAAAAGCTCTTGAGCACGCTGGGCGGACGCACCGCCATGAGGCGCAAACGCAAGAGGCTTGATCGCCGCCACAGCCTCCGTCGTTCGACCCTGATTGATCAACTCCTTCACGGCTCCCCAGCGTAGCGTCCCGTCCTGCGGCGCAAGTTCAAAAGCATAAAGATATCCATCGACCGCACTTTTCGGAGGAGCGACACCTGCCTCCAAAAAGCTCTCGTAATAGCCGATCAAGGCGCGAGGGTCCTCCGGATCAAGCCGGTTTGCCGAGAGGAAGATCTGCTGAATGGCGCCCCAATCAGGCTTGGCCGCCTTATCGGCCCTCGCTTGCAGCATGAGTGCGCGACCTTTTTGGAGCAAGGCGTCCATAGACTTGGGGTCGCGCGCAAGTGCCCTGTCCGCGGCGATCACGGCTTGGTTGTAATTCTTGGCGTCCACCTCTGCCTCTGCCAGCCAAGCCTGAACGGCCGGATCGTCGGGGTATTTGGAGGCGATTTGCCTCGCCCGAGGAGCAAGCCTCTTTGCCTGCTCATCGGTCGGGCCGCGCCGCGATTGCATCAGCACTTCGACATATTCACCTTGTCCCACGGTCAGCGGTTCAATCGAGATCGAACCGATCTTGATCTTGGTGGTGGGGACGGTGACGTAGGGAAAACGCATCGACCGGACGTAATCCTTAAGCTCACCGTCAAGCGCGTTCAGGTTGCCGAAGGCCAACCGGGCGGCGTCGAGTGCCGGCGTGCCCTGGGAAATGGCGCCTACGTATCGCTCCAGCTGGCCTTTCCTGGCCGCCGAGAAGATAAGATAGTGCGTGAGCAACCATCCCCGGCCGTAAACTTCGTCGGGCTGGTACTTCTTCAGTTGTTTCCATGTGCCACCAAGCATCACCTCGATAGGCATCGGAGCAAAGCGTTTCCCTAGCAGCACGCCCGCGCGGTGTGCGGCAGGCGCTCCCAGTCCCACGGCGCCATCGCTCTCGAACTTGGCCGTCGAGAAAAACTCGGCAAACCCTTCAGTCAGCCACAGCGGCAGCGCGACGTTGAGGCTTTCGTACATGAGATGGTGGGCATATTCATGGAAGAACACGGCTTCCGACGTGAGATCCAATCGGGTTCCCGCCCCGGTGTTCAGGGGTACGAAGGCGACCGAGTAACCGGCCCATGGAATATAGAAGCCGCCCACTCCGTACTGACCGGCGAGGCGCTCGATCATCGCAAAATCCCGCACGGCGTAGATCGTCAGCTTATTTGCCGGCCCGGGCAGAGGATCGCTGACACCGCGGGCAAACCGGACCGCCTGATCAAAGGTTTCCAGCCTGGCTGCATAAGCCCGCAATTGCTGCGCAGGCTGATCCGAGTAGATCGTGAAGTGCGGCGTCACAGCGCGAGACCAGCCCGCCTCGGCTGGTGTTGATGCTGCCATCAGGACGGCGGGAAGCAGGATCCTGCTTAGCTTGCCCAGGAAGGTCCGCGATGTGCGCCGGGCAGAACGACCGACCCGTAAATTGTCGCGCCGCGATCGATATCGAGTCATGTCACGCAAAACCCCCCAACCGCATTATTCACACAGGGGTGGAGCCGCGCAAGCTGCCTTTGACTACGGAAAGAAGAAGGCCCTCCGCTTCGGGTGAAGCACCTGGTACCTCCATCATTCAACTTCAAGCGCTGAACCCCACCACGGCCATGCTCCAGCGGTACGGTTTGTTTACCATATCTGCATAGTCCTCGCGCGCATCGGCAAGCATCCACCTGCCGCGACATTGAGGTACCATGCGTCACGAGCGTTTGACTGCGGACTTTGCCGATGCCGCAAGCGCCCTACCCCTCGAGGTGGCCGTTGTCGTTCCCACCCTGAACGAAGTTGGGAACGTCGAGGCGCTCATTGCCAACCTGTCTCTCGTTCTCGCGGGACGGGGCTGGGAGGTCGTTTTCGTTGACGACAATTCTTCCGACGGCACCAGCGGTCTTATCCGCAGCATCGGACGGGACCTGCGTCATGTCCGGGTCGTGGAACGTGTTGGACGACGCGGCCTCTCCTCGGCCGTAATCGAGGGTATTCTCGCCACTGCGGCGCCGACGGTGGTCGTCATGGATGGTGACCTGCAACATGATGCCGGCATCCTGCCGCAGCTGATCGATGCGGTTACCTTGGACGGTGCGGATATCGCGATCGGCACCCGGTACAATCAGGGCGGAACCGTCGGAGACTGGGACGCGGGCCGCGCCCGCATGAGCCGCCTGGCGACGCGCCTGGGTCAGGTTGCGCTCGGCACCAATGTCAGCGATCCTATGAGCGGCTTTTTCGCCGTCGATCGAACGGCGTTCGAGAGATCGCTCCCAAAATTGTCGGGGATCGGTTTCAAGATCCTGCTGGACTTACTTGCATCATCGCCGACGACGCTGCGCGTCGCCGAAGTGCCATATAGCTTTGGGAAGCGGGTTGCCGGTGAAAGCAAGCTCGGCGCACGCGTCCTTGCGGAATATGCTGAACTGATCGCCGAGAAGTCGATTGGACGCTTCGTTCCAGTCCGCATGTTCAAGTTCCTCTTCGTTGGCGGTCTGGGGGTGTTCGTCCATCTCGGCGTGCTCACCACCGCGCTTCATGCAGGCTATTCCTTCCTCGCCGCGCAGACGGCAGCCGTGATGATCGCGATCGCCTCAAACTTCTTCCTCAACAACAGCTTCACCTACGCGGATCGCAAGCTGCGAGGGTGGAAGGTCATCCCGGGCCTCGCTTCTTTCTACGCGATCTCGGCCGCCGGTGCCGTGGCCAACATCGGCATTGGCAACTGGATGGCGGGACAGGACGAGCGCTGGTGGGTCGCCGGCATGGCAGGCGTCATCGTCGGTGCCGTCTGGAACTTCGCCATGTCGGGGTCCGTGACGTGGCGCAAATGAGCGGGTGGAACCGATGGGAGGCGGTGAACCGTCCCACGGCGATTGCGGTCCTCGCCCTCCTTCTGGGGGCCATCCTCTATGGCCTGGCGGATTTTGTGGGAGCAGCGCCACAGCCGCGGGTTGAGATTGCGGGGCCGTCCGACATGCATGCCGAGGACATGATCGGCGATCATGCTTTGTATGCGAAAATCGCCGGCCGGGTGTCCGCGGGCGAACCCTACTACTCCGCAGCCGCGGCAGAACACCGGGCGAACGGATATCCGTTGAAGCCGTTCGTGACCGTCCGGCTGCCTACCGCGGCCTATATCTTCGCCCTTTTCGGCAGAACGGGCGGGTGGCTGCTCGTCGCTGCGGTCGGCGTTGCGGCAATCCTTGCATGGCGGAAGCGCCTCATCAGCGAGCCCGGTCTTCCTGGATATGCTCGGTTTGCCGCGTTGCTGATGGCGCCGAACATGGCCCCGATCTTGATGCGCGACTGGGTCATGATCCACGAAGTTCTTGCGGGCGCGTTGATCGCGCTGGCCTTCGCACTCTACCGGCCCGAACGTCCCTGGGCGGCACTGCTCACAATCCTTGCAGCCATCCTCGTCCGTGAAACCGCGCTTCCCGTTGCCATCATCTTCGGCTGCTTCGCATTGTACGACCGACGTTGGCCCGAATTGCTGGCGTGGACCGGAGCCGGTGCCGTGTTGCTAGCCGCCGTCGGCCTCCATGCCTCCACCCTGTCCGCGGTGTTACGCCCTGACGATCTCGCCAGCCCTGGATGGAGCGGAATGGGCGGGTGGCACACGTACGTCGCCTTCGTTCACCAGGTGTCGGCATTGCGCTTCCTCCCAAGCTGCATCAGCGCGATCCTTGTGCCGATCGCGCTTCTGGGCTGGAGCGCGTGCCGGTCGCGGCTCGCGCTTGTGGTGCTGAGCTTTCAATTCGCCTTGGCACTGATCCTCATGGCATTCGCTCGCGCCAACAACTTCTATTGGGCTTGCCTGGTTGTGCCGACCCTGCACATGGGCCTGATCTTCGCGCCGGCAGCCATCAAGAACCTCGTTCGAGCTTGCGCTCCGCGCTTCTCCAAGGATCATCTTGAACGAGCCTTGATCCGGCCCTGAACCACAGCGCCTGGCGCAAGCTGGCTGGGTAATGAGCAGTCGAACAGACTAGCTGGCCCGTTCTGCACAACGGCAGTGTCGACGGCCCGCTCGATTGCGGGCCGACGCAACAAAGAAAAGGCCCGGCGCTTCCATCGAAGCACCGGGCCCTTCTTGTTCATCGCCCTAGGGCGGTGACGCTTACTTAGTGATGTTGCCCACCACGCCGGCGCCGACGGTACGGCCGCCTTCGCGGATCGCGAAGCGGAGGCCGGTGTCCATGGCGATCGGAGCGATCAGCTTCACGCCAAGGGAGACGTTGTCGCCCGGCATGACCATCTCGGTGCCTTCCGGCAGCTGCACTTCGCCCGTCACGTCGGTCGTGCGGAAGTAGAACTGCGGACGGTAGTTCGCGAAGAACGGCGTGTGACGGCCGCCCTCGTCCTTCGACAGGACGTAGACTTCCGCCTGGAAGTCCGTGTGCGGCGTGATCGAGCCCGGCTTGCAGAGAACCTGGCCACGCTCGACCTCTTCACGGCCGACGCCGCGGATCAGCGCACCGATGTTGTCGCCGGCCTGGCCCTGATCGAGCAGCTTGCGGAACATTTCGACGCCGGTCACGACGGTCTTCTTGGTGTCCTTGATGCCGACGATCTCGACTTCTTCGCCAACCTTGACGACGCCGGTCTCGACGCGGCCGGTCACGACGGTGCCGCGGCCCGAGATCGAGAACACGTCTTCGATCGGCATCAGGAACGGCTTGTCGAGCGGACGCTCCGGCTGCGGGATCCAGTCGTCAACGGCCTTCATGAGCTCGAGGATCTTCTCGTCGCCGATGTTCTGGTCGCGGTCTTCAAGAACCGCGAGCGCCGAACCGGCAACGATCGGAATGTTGTCGCCGTCGAAGCCGCGCTTGGAAAGCTCTTCACGGATTTCCAGCTCGACGAGCTCGAGCAGCTCGGGATCGTCAACCTGGTCGACCTTGTTGAGGAAGACGACCATGGTCGGAACGCCGACCTGCGCCGCGAGCAGGATGTGCTCCTTGGTCTGCGGCATCGGACCGTCAGCGGCCGACACGACCAGGATCGCGCCGTCCATCTGGGCGGCACCGGTGATCATGTTCTTCACATAGTCGGCGTGACCCGGGCAGTCGACGTGCGCATAGTGACGGGCTTCCGTCTCATACTCGACGTGCGCGGTCGAGATGGTGATGCCACGCTCGCGCTCTTCCGGAGCCTTGTCGATGTTGGCGAAATCGACGGCTTCGCCGCCGCCATGCTTCGACAGCACCTTGGTGATCGCGGCCGTCAGCGACGTCTTGCCATGGTCGACGTGACCGATGGTGCCGATGTTGCAGTGCGGCTTGTTCCGCTCAAATTTAGCCTTCGCCATTTTACGCCTCTTCTTGTTCTAAAAAAACGGGGCGGCCCGCCCGTTTGCGGACGCGCCCATAGCTTCAATTTTTGGCTTACGCCAGCTTCGCCTTCACTTCGTCGGCAACGTTCTGCGGCACTTCGTCATAGTGCGAGAACTGCATCGTGTACTGCGCACGTCCCTGGGTGAAGGAACGCAGCTGGTTCACATAGCCGAACATGTTGGCCAGCGGCACCATGGCCTCGACCGCCTGCGCATTGCCGCGGGTGTCGGTGCCCTGGATCTGACCACGGCGGCTGTTCAAGTCGCCGATGACGTCGCCGAGATAGTCCTCGGGGGTGACGACTTCAACGCGCATGATCGGCTCGAGCAGCTTGATGCCCGCCTTCTGCGCCGCTTCGCGCATTGCGCCGCGACCGGTAATTTCAAAGGCCAGCGCCGAGGAGTCGACGTCGTGATACTTACCGTCGGTCAGGTGCACTTCGAAGTCGATGATCGGGAAGCCGATGAGCGATCCGGTCTCGGCCGTTTCGCGCATGCCCTTCTCGACCGAGGGAATATATTCCTTGGGAATATTGCCGCCCTTGATCTCGTCGAAGAACTGGAAGCCCGAGCCGCGCTCACCGGGGATGAGGTTGACCTTGACTTCGCCGAACTGGCCGGAGCCGCCCGACTGCTTCTTATGCGTGTAGGTGAGCTCGACGGGCTTCGCGAGATATTCGCGATAGGCGACCTGCGGCGCACCGACGTTTGCCTCGACCTTGAACTCACGCTTCATGCGGTCGACGAGAATCTCGAGGTGGAGCTCCCCCATTCCCTTGATGATCGTCTGGCCGGATTCGTGATCGGTCGACACGCGGAAGCTCGGATCCTCGCGGGCGAGACGGTTGAGCGCGACGCCCATCTTCTCCTGGTCCGCCTTGGTCTTGGGTTCGACCGACAGCTCGATGACCGGATCCGGGAACTCCATGCGCTCCAGGATGATCGGTGCATTCGGTGCACACAGGGTGTCGCCGGTTGTCGTGTCCTTGAGACCCGCTAGGGCGACGATGTCGCCGGCGTAAGCGATCTGGATGTCCTCACGCTCGTTCGCATGCATCAGCAGCATGCGGCCGACCTTTTCCTTCTTGTCCTTGACCGAGTTGGTGACCTGCGAGGAGGTCTCCAGCTTGCCCGAGTAGATGCGGGCAAAGGTCAGGGTGCCGACAAACGGATCGTTCATGATCTTGAACGCCAGCGCCGAGAAGGGCGCATTGTCGTCCGAGGCGCGCGAATCTTCGCTGCCGTCGGGAAGGATGCCCTTAATGGCGGGAACGTCGAGCGGGCTCGGCAGATAGTCCACAACCGCGTCGAGCAGGGGCTGGACGCCCTTGTTCTTGAACGCCGAGCCGCAGACCACCGGCACGAACGACATGTTGAGCGTGCCCTTGCGGATCAGCGCCTTCAGCGTCGCGACGTCGGGCTCATTGCCCTCGAGATAGGCTTCCATCGCCTCGTCGTCCTGCTCGACGGCAAGCTCGACCAGGTTCTGGCGCGCTTCAGCGGCCTTGTCCTTCAGGTCGTCGGGGATGTCCTGATATTCGAACTTCGCGCCCAGGCTCTCCTCGAGCCAGATAATCGCGCGGTTCTCGACCAGGTCGACGAGGCCCTTGAAATCGCTCTCGATACCGATCGGGAGATAAAGCACGGCCGGCCGCGCGCCCAAGCGGTCGATGATCGACTGTACGCAATAGTCAAAGCTGGCGCCGGTGCGGTCGAGCTTGTTGACGAAGCACATGCGCGGAACGCCATACTTGTCGGCCTGCCGCCACACCGTCTCCGACTGCGGCTCCACACCGGCAACGCCGTCGAAGCAGGCGACCGCGCCGTCGAGGACGCGCAGCGAACGCTCGACTTCAATGGTGAAGTCGACGTGGCCCGGGGTGTCGATGATGTTGATGCGGTGCTCTTCGCCCTTGCCTTCAGCGGCGCGCCACACGCAGGTGGTGGCGGCGGAGGTGATGGTGATGCCCCGCTCCTGCTCCTGCTCCATCCAGTCCATGGTGGCGGTGCCTTCGTGCACTTCGCCGATCTTGTAGGACTTGCCGGTGTAATAAAGGATGCGCTCGGTTGTCGTCGTCTTGCCGGCGTCGATGTGCGCCATGATGCCGATATTGCGATAACGTTCGAGCGGATGGCTGCGGGCCATGGTCGGTCTTCCTTAGCGATGTGGGAAGCCGACCGGTGCCGGCTCCCCACTATATAGGTATGAAAACTACCAGCGGTAGTGGCTGAAGGCGCGGTTCGCTTCGGCCATACGGTGCGTGTCTTCGCGCTTCTTGACGGCGTTGCCGCGGTTCTGCGCAGCATCCATCAGCTCACCCGACAGACGGCCAGCCATGGTCTTCTCCGAGCGCGAACGAGCCGCGGAGATGAGCCAGCGGATCGCCAGCGCCTGGGCGCGCTCGGCACGGACTTCCACCGGAACCTGGTAGGTCGCACCGCCGACGCGGCGGCTGCGGACCTCGATGCCCGGCTTCACATTGTTGAGCGCGTCATGGAACACGCCAAGCGGTTCGCGCTTCAGGCGGGTCTCGACACTCTCAAGCGCGCCATAGACGATGCTCTCTGCGACGGACTTCTTGCCGTCGAGCATGACGCTGTTCATGAACTTGGAAAGCACCTGATCGCCGAACTTCGGGTCCGGCAGGATCTCGCGCTTCTCTGGGCGGCGACGACGGGACATATTGGTATCCTTTCTCTTCAGCCTGGTCCGGAGCCTTGGGCCCGGGGCTTACTCGTGCGATTACTTCGGGCGCTTGGCGCCGTACTTGGAACGGGACTGCTTGCGGTCCTTGACGCCCTGCGTGTCGAGGACGCCGCGAAGCACGTGGTAGCGGACACCCGGAAGGTCGCGCACACGGCCGCCACGGATCAGCACAACGCTGTGCTCCTGGAGGTTGTGGCCTTCGCCGGGGATGTAGCTGATCACTTCGCGGCTGTTGGTCAGGCGGACCTTGGCCACCTTGCGCAGCGCCGAGTTCGGCTTCTTCGGGGTCGTCGTATAGACGCGGGTGCAAACGCCGCGCTTCTGCGGGTTCTGTTCCATCGCAGGGACCTTGGACTTGGCCTTCTGCGGCTCGCGACCCTTGCGGATCAGCTGGTTAATCGTTGGCATGAAGCCCTTCACCTTTATCTTGCCGGACACGCCGGCGGTTACTTTGCCCAACATGAAAAGCGTGAACGCCTGGGCGACCCTCATCACAAGGGCCACCGGCCTTCACGCATCGAGCAATGTTCAGCTCTGTCCGTCAGGGGGCGGCAAGCGCATCCCCGCGGACGTCGCGCCCACTACAGGAGAGGGCGGGTGAGGTCAACCGCCGGAGTCAGGCAGCGAACGTCGCGATATCGATGACGAAGCGGTACTTAACGTCGCTCCGCAGCATCCGCTCATAGGCCTCGTTGATCTGGTCGCCGCGGATCATCTCAATGTCGGAGGTGATGCCGTGCTCGGCGCAGAAATCGAGCATTTCCTGGGTCTCGCGAATGCCGCCGATCAGGGATCCCGCAATTGCGCGGCGCCCGAAGATCAGCACACCGACATTGGGGGACGGATGGGGCTCCGCGGGAACGCCGACCAGGCACATTGTGCCGTTGACCTTCAACAGCGAGGTAAAGGCGTCGAGATTGTGTGGCGCCGCGACGGTGTTGAGGATGAAGTCGAAACTCCGCCCATGCGCGGCCATTTGCTCGGGATCCCGCGAAATGACGACCTCGTCAGCACCAAGGTCGTAGGCGTCCTGCCGCTTGCTCTCGGAGGTCGTGAAGGCAACCGTATGCGCGCCCATGGCGTGAGCAAGCTTCACACCCATGTGACCGAGGCCGCCGATCCCGACGATGCCGACCTTCTTGCCGGGGCCGACGTTCCAGTGGCGCAGCGGCGAATAGGTCGTGATTCCGGCGCAAAGCAACGGTGCGACCGCCGCAAGTTGATCGGCCGGGTGGCTCACCTTGAGGACGAAGCGTTCGTCCACCACGATGCTGTCTGAATAGCCGCCCAGCGTGTGTCCCGGCGGGTCCTGCGTCGCACCGTTGTAGGTTCCGACCAACCCGTTCTCGCAATATTGCTCTTCGCCCTCGGCACAGGAGGCGCAATGCTGGCAGCTGTCGACCATGCAGCCCACACCGACCGCGTCGCCAGTCTTGAAACGGGTGACGTCGCCGCCGACCGCTACGACTTCGCCGACAATCTCATGGCCGGGGACGCAAGGGTAGAGCGTGCCGCCCCACTCACCCTTAATGGTGTGAAGGTCGGAGTGGCAGACCCCGCAGTATGCAATGCGTATGGCCACGTCGCGAGGACCGGGCTCACGACGCTCGATATTGAACTGATGGAGCGCCTCATCAGCGCTGTTGGCGCCGATTGCTCTGGCCGGCTGAAAGGTCATTCGCTGGTCTTTCCGTCCCATTCTTCGTGCGGGTGGCGCTTGTCAGCCTCTGCCTTGCTCGACTGGACGACCCCGTCGAGATGCTCGGGCGGACCGTAGATGGAGTACAGCCGAAGCGGTGCCTGGCTCGTATTGCGGACGTTGTGACGCGCGCCCGCGGGGACGATTACCGCGAAATCGTCCTCGACCGGATTCTCTTTGCCGTCGATGTCGATGATCCCGGACCCTTCCTCGATGCGGAAGAACTGGTCGCGGTCCTCATGGACCTCCTCGCCGATCTCATCGCCCGGCTGAAGCGTCATCAGCACCAGTTGCAGATGATGGCCCGTGTAGACGACGCGGCGGAAATCCTCATTCTCGACCGTCTGCTTTTCGATATTGTCGCAATAGCCGCGCTTCATTCCGATGGTTCCTCCGCCTGGTCTGATGCGGCATTGTCCTGTGTCCCGGCGATGTCGTCGTCGCCGGCGACGTCTAAGTTGCCCACCGCAACGGGCACTCCAACGCCCAAGGCCGCATTCACAACTGCCTGATCGAGAACGCCGTCTTCGGCATTCACCGACGCCTCATCCTCCCGCCGGTCACAAGCCGACAGCAGCAGCACACTCGCGAAGCACAACGCCAACACCCGCATGCGCCGACTAACCCGCTGACGACCGCCCCGTTCCGTCTACGTCAGTTTTTCAACGGATCATGCCCCCAATTCATGAGGCTGTAGCGCCAGTGGGAGTGCTCCACCTCTTTGGGCCGTTGCGCAAGATGGCGGTGAACATAGCCGGTGACCTTGCGCATATGGTCATAGTCCGCCGGCGAGAGCTTGGCGTGACCGTTGCGCAGGATCGAGGCGATCTTTCGCCCGCTGGCATGCCCGACGCTCTCAGCGTCGCCGCCGTCCTCGCCCTTCCAGCCCACTTCCCTGCTTTCGGGCGTTTTCAGCCAGCGCTCGATCTCTGACGCGGTCATGTTCACCGCATCGTGGAAGTCCTTCAGCACCTGGTCGCGGTCGAGTGTTTCCATGTGGGGAAAATGCATGGAAGCGCGAAAGGTTGATACGGCTCTTGGCCCTAATCCGTGCCGCGCTCGCCCTGATATTCTTCCGTCATGCGTGGCGCGTCAGGCCGCTCCTCATCCAAATTCTGTCGATAGCGAACGCATCCGCGCAGGAACTGAGGCCACTCGGGCACCGCAATCTCCGGCTCTACCCGCTCAGGCAGCAGCCCCCACAATTTGGGATGATGCCAGCAAAGCTCCATCCCGCTGGTGTCGCGATGCTCGCGGATCGCGGCGCGCAGTTTGCGTACCTCCTCTGCCAACCGGTTGCGGTCGAGGCGATCCAGATCGGCGTCGAGGTCCATCAGATGTGGATCACCTTGCCGTGAGCGGCGAGCACGCTTTCGTGCATCATCTCGCTCAGCGTCGGATGGGGGAAGACGGTCTGCATGAAATCCGTCTCGACCAGCTCCGCCTGCTTGCCGACGGTGTACCCTTGAATGAGCTCGGTGACTTCCGCACCGATCATGTGGGCGCCCAGCAATTCGCCGGTCTTGCCATCGAAGACCGTCTTGATGAACCCTTCGGTCTCACCCAGGGCGATGGCCTTGCCGTTGCCGATGAAGGGGAATTTGCCGACCTTCACCTCATAGCCCGCTTCCTTGGCCTTGGCTTCGGTCATTCCAACGCTTGCGACCTGCGGACGGCAATAGGTGCAGCCCGGGATGCTGGCGGCATTCATCGCGTGCGGGTGGACGTCCTTGTTGCCGAGCTCCTGGGCAATGGCTTCGGCGGCGATCACGCCCTCGTGGCTGGCCTTGTGCGCGAGCCAGGGCGGCGCCGTGACATCGCCGATCGCCCACAGGCCCTTGACGCTGGTGCGGCACATCGGGTCGGTGTCGATGTGGCCCTTGGTGGTCTTCACGCCGAGCGCCTCCAAACCAATCTCTTCCGTGTTCGGAACGATCCCGACGGCAACGATGACGTGGCTGAAGCGATGATCCGCGACCTTGCCGTCGCTGGTCTTGATCTTGGCGGCGACGCCCTGCCCGTCCGCGGCCAGGCTCTCGACGCCGGCGCCGGTCAGGATGGTCATGCCCTGCTTCTTGAGGCTCTTGGCGAGGAAGTCGCTGACCTCCGTATCCTCGACGGGCACGATCCGGTCTAGCATTTCGACGACCGTCACCTTGGCGCCCATGTCGTTGTAGAAGCTTGCGAACTCGATGCCGATCGCGCCCGAACCGATGACCAGCAGCTCGGTCGGCATCTCGGCCGGAGTCATCGCGTGGCGGTAGGTCCAGATGCGCTTGCCATCCGACTTGGCGAACGGCAGCTCGCGCGCCCGCGCCCCGGTGGCGACAATGATGTGTTTGCCCTCGAGATCGGTGGTCTTGCCATCCTGGCCGGTAACGCTGATCTTGTTGGCGGCGGTGAGCTTGCCGACACCCATGTGCACCGCAATCTTGTTCTTCTTCATTAGGCCGGTGACGCCCTTGTTGAGTTGGGACGCCACGCCGCGGCTGCGCTGGACTACGGCAGCGAGGTCGGCCGCAACCCCGGTAGCCGCGAGCCCGTAAGCCTTTGCATTCTGCATCTGGTGAAACACCTCGGCCGACCGCAGCAGTGCCTTGGTCGGGATGCACCCCCAATTGAGGCAGATGCCGCCCAGGTTCTCGCGCTCGACAATAGCGGTCTTCAACCCCAGCTGCGCGCCCCGGATCGCGGCGACGTAGCCGCCGGGACCGGAGCCGAGGACGATGAGGTCATATTGTTCAGCCATGGTGGATCCTATTGGAGGCGCCGCTCATCGCGAGTGCCAGTTGAAGACGAGCCGGAGGCAGACCGCCGCCCCAACGGCAAGGGGGACGGAGAACAGCAAACCAGGCGACCCGGCCAGCGGACGAATGGTGCCCACTCCTGCCCAGCTGTTCAACCAGATGCCGTCGGGCCCTCCGAACGCAAGCGGAAGGGCAAACCCCAGGATGGCACCGATCAGCAGGGCGGTGAGCCACCGCACTTAGGCAAGCATACCCAGCGGGTTTTCAACGAGCTGTTTGAAGGCCTGCATCAGCTTGGCGCCATCCGCGCCGTCGATGGCGCGATGGTCGAAGCTGCCCGTCGCCGACATGACCGTGGCAACCTGAAGGCTGTCGTTGACCACGTAGGGCCTCTTCTCGCCGGCGCCGATCGCCATGATCATGCCCTGCGGCGGGTTGATGATCGCCTCGAACTGCTTGATGCCGTACATGCCCATGTTGCTGAGCGACGCAGTACCGCCGGTATATTCGGCAGGCTGCAGCTTGCCCTCTCGGGCTCGGCCGGCGAGGTCCTTCATCTCGGTCGAGATTGAGGCGACGCCTTTGCCCGCCGCATCGGCGATGATCGGAGTGATCAGGCCGCCCTCGATGCTGACCGCGACGCTGATGTCGGCGCGGGTGAATTTTAGCAATTGGTCGCCGGTGAACTGGACGTTGCACTCCGGCACCTGGATCAGCGACACCGCGAGCGCCTTGATCAGCAGGTCGTTGACGCTGAGCTTCACGTTACGCGGCGCGAGACTGGCGTTCAGTTCGCCGCGGAGCTTCAGCAGCGCGTCGAGGTTGATGTCCACCGTCAGATAGATGTGCGGAACCGTCTGCTTCGACTCCGTCAAGCGGCGCGCAATCGTCTTGCGCATGTTGCTGAGCTTCTCCGCTTCATGCGGAATGTCGCTGGTCGTGGCATGAGGCGCCGCAGGCGGAGTCGCCGCGCTTGCCTGAGGGGCGGGGGCTGCGGCCTTGGGTGCGGCACCAGCGACGGAAAGGTCGGCCTTGACGATGCGTCCGCCAGGGCCGCTTCCCTGTAGAGACGAGAGGTCGACGCCCTGCTGTTCGGCTAGACGGCGGGCCAGCGGGGAGGCCTTGATTCTCTCGCCGCCGCTCTGGGCCGGCTGAACCGTAGCGGCTCGGGCGATCTGCTTGTCCTCGGCGGGATTGGTGCCGTAGCCCTTCACTTCCGGTTCCGGCGTTGGGGCAGTGGCAGCCGTCGGAGCAGGTGCCGCGTCGGCCTTCGGCGCAGGCGCGGCTGCAGCAGCGCTGGCATCCTCACCCTCACCGGCCAGGATCGCGATCGGCGTTCCGACCTTCACCCCGTCCGTGCCTTCGCCGACCAGGATCTTGGCAATCGTCCCCTCGTCGACCGCCTCGAACTCCATGGTTGCCTTGTCGGTCTCGATCTCCGCCAGGATGTCGCCGGAGCTGACCGTGTCCCCCTCCTTGACCAGCCATTTGGCAAGAGTGCCTTCCTCCATGGTCGGGGACAGCGCGGGCATTTTCAGTTCCAACGGCATGGGCGTCGCATCTCCAAGAACAAGTCGGCTCAAAGCCAATGCGCGCGCCCCGGTCAAGGGTGCCTTGCGCTTCGCCGTGGTTTCAAGCAGCTAGGTGGTGATGCCAACAGGGGCCGCCAAACGCATCTATCTCGTCGTGATCGACGACAGCGCCGAGGCGCGCGTCGCGCTTCGCTTCGCGGCGAGGCGCGCGTCCAAGACGGACGGGCGCGTGGAAGTGCTGGCGGTCGCCGCGCCGCAGGACTTCGTCCAGTGGGGCGGAGTCCAGCAGGCGATCGAGGAAGAACAAAGGCTGCGGATCGAAGGCATCGTCAGCGGCGCCGTCGGCGAGTTGCTCGACGAGGCGGGGATCGAGCCGACCATCGTCGTGCAACAGGGTGAACCGGTGAAAACGGTGCGCGACTATATAGGCCAGCGCCAGGATGTCGCGGCGCTGGTGCTGGGGGCGACACCTTCAGGCGATCCGGGGGCGATGGTTGAAGCGTTCACCGGCACCGATGCTGGCAAGCTGCCCTGCCCGGTCATGATCATCCCGGGCGGATTAAGCGACGAGCGACTTGAGCAGCTGAGCTAAAGGATCCGGGCGAGAAGCTCACAGACCCGAACACAGCCCGCTTCATCCTCGGCATCGAACCGGCCTTTTGACGGGCTGTCGAGATCGAGCACTGCGATCAGCTTGCCGTCGCGAACAATCGGGATGACCAGTTCGCTCGCACTCGCCGCATCGCAGGCGATGTGACCGGGAAAGGCGTGGACATCGTCGACTCGCTGAACTTGCTTTGCCTCGGCCGCAGCGCCGCAAACGCCTTTGCCGAATGGAATGCGGATGCAGGCCGGACGGCCTTGAAACGGCCCCAGGACCAATTCACCGTCCACGTTGCGGTAAAACCCGGCCCAGTTCAGGTCGGGCAATGTCTCCCAGATCAATGCCGCCGCATTGGCCATATTGGCGATCGGGTCAGGCTCGCCCGCGATCAATCCTTCCAGCGCAGACTGAAGGTCGCGGTACATGGTCGCCTTGTCGGCCGCTTCGATCTTGAAGTCGTACATCAGTAATCCGTCACTTTCCCGCGGCCCTGCTTGACCGTGCTGCGCTGCTTTTTGCTGTCGACCCGCTGCGCCTTGGCCGCCCGGCTCGGCTTGGTCGGCCGGCGGCGGGCCTGCACCACATGGGCATCGGCAATCAGTTCCGCCAGCCGCCGCCGCGCATCCTGCCGGTTGGCGTCCTGCGTGCGAAACTTGCGGGCGGTGATGAGAAGCTCGCCGCCGGACGTCACCTTGCTTCCGGCAAGTTCCTTCAAGCGGTGGTAGGCGGTGGGGTTCAGTCCAAGTTTGAACAGATCAACGCGCAGCTGTACCGCCGTTGCCACCTTGTTGACGTTCTGCCCGCCCGGCCCGGTCGCCGCGAGGAACGTTTCGCTCAGCGCCTCGTCGGGAATGGTCACATCTTCAGGACGCATTCCGCCACTCGCCGAAATGCTCCGGCAGCGGAGCGGTGACGTCGATGGTCGCATGATTGTCGCGCGGCACCACGAGGCGCGTGGCATGGAGCAGCATCGGCCCACCCGGCACCCCATAGACCCGATCGCCGACGATGCCGCATCCGAACGCCTCGCGGGCATGCGCGCGGATCTGGTGCGTTCGACCGGTTACCGGACGGAATTCGACGAGGCTGCGCCCGTCCCGTGTAAGCAGCGTGCGCCAATGCGTGGTCGCGGTCTGCCCCTCAGCGTCGGGCACCATTTTCCAGCCGCCCTCGAAGCTCGACTTCTTGCCCAACGGGACGTCGATCACGCCCTCGACGTCCGCCACCTCGCAACCGACGACGGCAAGATAGAATTTACCCACCTGCCGTGCCTCGAACGCCTTTTGGAGGCGGGCCCGCGACTTGGGACTGCGCGCGAGCAGCAGGCAGCCACTGGTATCCTGGTCAAGTCGGTGCATCGGCACCGGCAGTCGCTTAAATCCACAGTGAAGTTCATCCAGTCTGGACGTTAAACTCGGGCCGCCGCGGCGTGGCTCGTCCACCGGCAGCCCCGCCGGCTTGTCGATAACGATCGCTTCCGCGTCGATGTAGAGGATGCGTTCGGCAAGGGTCACAGGACCGTCATTGCGGGGAGCGGTGCGACGAAGCAATCCAGTTCTGTTCGGCTCGATTGCGCGCAACGAAGCGGCCTGTGACTCGTCCGCCACGACTCTCAAGGATTCCAGCCAGTTACGCATTATTAACCTTTTGCCTTCATTCCCCGAATGGTTAATGACTGCTTCAAGGCTCTTAAGGCGGGGTAACAAACCTTAAGGTCGGGAACGGGGAGAGCTTAAATGCGTGTGCTGCTGATCGAAGACGAACCGACCACCGCCAAGAGCATCGAACTGATGCTCGGGACCGAAGGCTTCAACGTCTACACGACGGATCTTGGCGAAGAGGGTTTGGACCTCGCCAAGCTTTATGATTACGACATCATCCTACTCGATCTTAACCTTCCCGACATGCACGGTTATGACGTGCTTAAGAAGGTGCGCACCGCCAAGGTCGGCACTCCCGTCCTGATCCTGTCCGGAATCGGCGAGATGGACAGCAAGGTCCGCGCCTTGGGCTTCGGCGCCGACGATTACGTCACCAAGCCGTTCCACCGCGACGAACTGGTCGCTCGAATCCACGCCATCGTCCGCCGCTCGAAGGGCCATTCGCAGTCGGTCATCCGCACCGGCAAGCTGGCCGTGAACCTCGACGCCAAGACGGTCGAAGTCGACGGCAGCCGAGTTCACCTGACCGGCAAGGAATATGCGATGCTGGAGCTCTTGTCGCTCCGCAAGGGCACGACCCTCACCAAGGAAATGTTCCTCAACCACCTCTACGGCGGCATGGACGAGCCGGAATTGAAGATCATCGACGTCTTCATCTGCAAGCTGCGCAAAAAGCTCAGCCTCGCCTGCGGCGGCGCGAACTACATCGAAACGGTCTGGGGCCGCGGCTACGTGCTGCGCGACAGCGAGAGCGAAGGCAGCTTCGAACCGGAAGTCGCGGTCGCCTGAAAGGACGACTAAGCGGGGCACACAAAAGGGCGGGGCGCTGAACAAGCGCTCCGCCTTTTCTTATGCGCTGAGCAAGCTCCCGCGTCGCTCGCGGCGTACCGGCAGGTCGAGCAATCTACGGTCCGCCTCGGCGCCCGGCCCGACCTCGTCCATCCGGCGCCAGCCGTCGCGGCCGAGCCGCTCCATTGGCTGGAACGTCGTCTTGTACTGCATGCGCGGTGAGCCCTCGACCCAATAGCCGAGGTAGACGTAAGGCAGCCCTGCCTTTGCGGCACGCGTGATGTGATCGAGGATGATGTAGGTGCCTAGCCCCTTGCGGGAGTCGGGCCCGACGTCGAAGAAGCTGTAGATCATCGACAGGCCATCGCCCTGCTGATCGGACAGGCAGGCGCCGACCAGCTTGCCCGGTCGACCATCCACAGAGGGCTCGCGATATTCGATCAGATAGGTCTTCACCGGGGTCTGCTCGACCATGTCGGCGAAGTCGCTCTCGTCCATTTCCGCCATGCCACCGCCCGGGTGACGCTGGGCGAGGTAGCGGCGAAGGAGTGCGAACTGCTCTTCGGTCGTCCACGGCTTGCAGGCGGTAACTTCCAGGTCGCCGTTGCGGCGAAGCAATTTGCGGTGAGTCGCACTCGGCTCGAACTCGGCGGCGAGTACCCGAACCGACACGCAGGCGGAACAATCGATGCAGCTGGGGCGGTAGGCGACGGACTGGCTGCGACGAAAGCCGATCCGGCCCAGCGCTTCGTTGAGCTCGGTTGAGTGACGGCCGTTCAGCTCGGTGAACACTTTGCGTTCGACCTTGCCCGGCAGGTAAGGGCACGGGCTTGGGCTGGTGACGAAGAATTTCGGGAAGCGAAATGGAGCGCTCACCCGGCCGCCTTTCCTAAATGGTTACAGACACCTTTATGATGCTGGTAAACGCCCTTGAAAAGGCCGCGGTGCCCGGAAAAGGTGGTTAACGGCCTTTTGTCCTAATTTGGGCCGCGTGCGCCCTAGTCCAGCAGCGCCCGATCGACCTTGAAGCCGACGCTTTCGAGCAGGGTGATCAGATGGTCGATCGCACCTGGATCGCGCGCCTCGCACTCCACCTCCACCACCGCATCCTTGGCCGGCAGGCGGCTGAAGATCCGGCTGTGATTGATCTCGATGATGTTGACCTTGGCCGCCTCGAACTGCGCGGCGATGAGCGCCAGCGCACCCGGCCGGTCCTCGACCTCGATGTGTAGCCGGCCGATGCGGCCGCTGCGCACCAGGTCGCGGACCAGCACGTTCGCGAGCAGGTGCGTGTCGATGTTGCCGCCGCAAAGGATCGTGCCAACCGTCCGCCCCGCGAACTTATGCTTGTGGGTCAGCATGGCGGCCAGTCCCGCGGCGCCAGCGCCCTCGACCACCGATTTCTCGATCGACACGAGCATGGCGACCGCCTGCTCCAGCGCCCGTTCCGGCACCAGCAGCACTTCGTCTACCAGTTTTTGGAGCATTGATGAGGTCAGCTCGCCCGGCTGCTTCACCGCAATGCCTTCGGCCAAAGTGTCCCCGCCGAGCGGAAGGTTGCACCCTTCGATGGCGCACTTCATCGACGGGTAGAGCTGCGCCTGCGCCCCGAACAGGGCGATTTGGGGCTTCAGCGCCCGCGCCGCGGTGCCCACGCCGGATAGAAGACCGCCGCCGCCGATCGGGACACACAAGGTGTCGATGTCCGGCGCATCCTCCAGCATTTCCAGCGCGATCGTGCCCTGCCCGGCGATCACCTGCGGATCATCGAACGGGTGGACGAACACATAGCCTTCCGCCGCCTCCAGCTCGCGCGCTTTGGCATAAGCGTCGTCGAACATGATGCCGTGGATCACGACCTTGGCGCCATGCTCCTCCGTTTGGGTGATCTTCACCAGCGGAGTCGCCTGCGGCATGACGATTACCGCGGGGATGCCCAGCCTTTTGGCATGGTAAGCGACGCCCTGCGCATGGTTTCCGGCGGAGGCCGCGATGACTCCGCGCTTCTTCTCCTCGTCCGTCAGTTGCAGCAATTTGTTGAGCGCACCGCGCTCCTTGTAGGCGGCAGTGAGCTGCAGATTCTCGAATTTCAGCCAGACGTCGGCGCCGACGATTTCCGACAGCGCCTTGCTCTTGAGCGTGGGCGTGCGAATCACCGCGCCGTGGATGCGTTGGGCGGCAGCGCGGATGTCGTCGATCGTCGGTGGAACCAGCATGGGCAGCGACTAGCCCTTCCGGCGGGACGGAACAATGCTAGGGATACGGCATGCTAAAACGCTTCGCACTGCTTGCCGCCCTCCTCTCTTCCCCCGCTTTCGCCGACACGCTCGTCACCAATGTGAAAGGCGTCCAGGTCGGTGCCGACGGCAAGCTGCAGCGGTTCGGCGCGATGACGATCGGCGAAGACGGCAAGGTCCGCCAGCTGATCGAACGCCCGGAATTGGTGCGGTTGGCAAATATCACGAGCACGATCGACGGTGGTGGACGGACCCTGCTCCCCGGCCTGATCGACGCCCATGGGCATGTGATGGGGCTTGGGATGGGCGCACTGCAATTGGACGTGACCGGCGCATCGTCGCTGTCCGACCTGCAGCAGCGCTTGAGAGCCTATGCCGCCGCCAACAACCGTCTGCCGTGGATCATCGGCCGCGGCTGGAATCAGGAGCTTTGGTCTGGCAAGGCGTTCCCAAGCGCCGCCGATCTCGACCGGATCGTCGCGGATCGGCCGGTGGTGCTCGAGCGGGTGGACGGCCACGCATTGGTTGTGAACAGCGCCGCCTTGACGGCTGCCGGGATCACGTCCGCAACGAAGGATCCGATTGGCGGCAAGATCGAGCGTGACGCTCAAGGGCGGCCAACCGGCCTGCTGATCGACGCTGCGACCAAGATCATCGAGGCCAAGAAGCCCAAGCAAACACTCGCCGACCGAGTGACAGGACTGGCCAAGGCGCAGTCGATCTTGCTGTCCTACGGGGTGACCGCCACGGCCGACATGGGAACCTCCCGTGACGAATGGTTGGCCATGCGGGCGATGGGCGACGATGGCCGACTCAAGCTGCGGATCATGTCCTATGCCACCGTCAACGATCCGCTGGAGACGGCTGCCGACACGAAGGTCTGGCACTACGGCGACCGGCTTCGGATGGGCGGCGTCAAGATCTACGACGATGGCGCGCTCGGCTCACGCGGGGCCTGGCTGAAGCGGTCCTACGCCGATGCGCCGAACACACGCGGTCTCCAATTCCTTTCCAACGCCCAGCTTCGCGAACAGCTGAGCCGTGCCCTGTCACTAGGGTTGCAACCGGCGGTTCACGCCATTGGCGATGCTGCAAACGCCCAGGTCATTTCGGCCTATGAGGCGCTCGGCAAGAGATACGGCAAGGCGCGCCGCTTCCGGATCGAGCATGCGCAGGTCGTCGACCCGGTCGACATTCCGCGTCTCGCCAAAGCGGGGATCATTGCCTCAATGCAGCCGACGCACCAGACCAGCGACAGGTTGATGGCATCCGAGCGGCTTGGAACGGCGCGGCTGGGCGGTGCTTATGCCTGGCGCACCATCGCCCGCAGCGGAGCGCGGCTCGCCTTCGGGTCCGATTACCCGGTGGAAAGCCCCAATCCCTTCCCGGGACTGTCGGCCGCGGTCAGCCGTCAAGACCCGAACGGACAGCCCCGCGGTGGCTGGCGGCCGCAGGAGCGCGTCAGCTTCGAGCGAGCATTGGCAGGGTTCACCCGCGACGCGGCTTATGCAGGCTTTGCCGAGGACAGGATCGGAAGCCTGGAACCCGGCAAGTGGGCCGACTTCATCCTCGTCGACCGTGATCCCACCGTGGTCAACCCGCAGGAGCTTGCCGGCACCACGGTGCTGCAGACCTGGATCGCGGGTGAGAAGGTGTTTGACGCTAGCGCGCCGTCGCCCGGGAAATGAGCATGCCCGGTGTCAGCACCTGCGGCAGTTCCTCGGCCGGCTGGCCGGGCGCATACCAGAGGTAGAGCGGAACACCCGCCCGCCCGCGGCTTTCGAGGAAGCGGGTGATCGCCGGGTCGCCGTTCGTCCAGTCGCCGACGAGCACCTTTACGCCAGCTTTCTCGAATGCATCCTGCACTTCCGGTCGGTCGATGGCGGCTGCTTCGTTCGCCTTGCAGGTGAGGCACCAGTCGGCGGTGAAATAGACGAACACGGGGCCTCCCTGCCCTAGCTGGGCCGCGACCTTGGCTTCGCTCCACGCATTGACGCTCTTTGCAGCCGCCGAGCGCGGGGCCGGGCCGGGAACGGCAATCATTGCGCCCAAGGAGACCAGCACGATCACCGCGGCGATGGCCCAACCTTGCCGGCGCTCACCATTGCGTTGCGCCCAGCCCCAGCTGACCAGCATTGCGGCGACGATCACCCCGGCCGCGGCGGCCAGTTGAAGCGCCGGCATCCCGCCTTGACGCCACAGCAGCCACAAACAGGCGGCGGCTGTTGCGGCCATCGGAATGGCAAGGAAGCGCTGAAGCCGCGCCATCCACGCCCCGGGCTTGGGTAAGCGTCGCCGGAGTGCTGGGACGAATGCGACCAGAACGAACGGCAGTGCGAGCCCGAACCCCAGCGCCGCAAACACGAGCAGCGATCCGGCCGGCGGTAGCAGGAGGGCGGCACCAAGCGCCGCCCCCATGAATGGGCCTGCGCAGGGTGTCGCGACAAAGGCGGCGAGAAGGCCGGTTCCGAAGCCGCCGGCCGGGCGAGCGCTGCCGCCAAGCACTGGCAGCTCGAACAGGCGCAACAGGTTCAGGGTGATCGCAAGCGCCAACAGGAACAGCAGCACGATCGTCCGGGGATCCTGCAGCTGAAACGCCCAGCCCACCGCCGATCCGCCGGCACGGATGGCGAGGATCGCGGCGCCAAGTGCACCCGTCCCGACGATTGCGCCCGCAGCATAAGCCAATGCGTCCCGCCGCGCCTCTCGCGAATCGCCGCCCGCTTTGGACAGGTGCAATGCCTTCAGCGCCAGGATCGGAAACACACAGGGCATGAGGTTGAGCAGGATGCCGCCTGCAATGGCGCCCAGGAGAGCCCACAGGAGCGTGGTCTCGCTACCCCCGGTAGTCCCGCTCGCGTCCGGCACCGCTCCCGGAACGGCTTGGAAGGACAGGCCGCGTCCATCGCCAAGCGCCACCACACCTTCGAACCGGTTGGCGCCGCCTCCCTTCCGCGGAAGTTCCGCGACCAGCGTGTCTCCCGAGCGGCTGAACTTCTGCTCGCCGGCATAGTCGCCGATCTTCTCGGTCGCGAGGAATACATAAGGTTCGTCCGCCCGAACGCTTGCAGGAAGCGGAATGGCGAGACGAAGCTTGTCGCCGGCGGTGGCAAACTGCACCGGTGCAGCAAGCGGCTGAGGCAAGGCCTGGCGCCATGTGTCGAACTGCGGGCGGCGATCCGGAGCTCCCGTTCCCACGACAAGGTTGGTGGAAAGCTCACCCTCCTCCGGCACGCACACCTTGTCGGTACAGGCGAGCCAGCGGGCAGCGGCGCGGATCGGCACGGTTCCACGCGCATCCGCCGGCACCTTCAACCGGACGAGCACGGCATATTCCCGCTCGAACACATAGTTCATGAGGCCGGCGATCAGCAGCCTGGTCGGCACCGGGTACCGCAAAGGTCCGACGCTCGCGCCATCGGGCAGCGTCCAGTCCACCGTCATCGGCAGGCCGGCGTCGCCAGGGTTCTGCCAATAGCCGTGCCACCCCGGATTCGTCCGCATGTGAAGCGCCAGCTCGACCTCACCGCCGGGCTGGACTGGACCTTCCGCCACCATTTCGGGTTCGATGCCCCGTGCTTGGGCAAGCGTGGGGAGAAGAAGGAGGGCTGCGAGGAGGACGAGGATACGTTGGATCACGGTCACGTCATTGCGAGTAGCGGAGCGACGAAGCAATCCAGTTCTTCGGCCCTTTGATTAGTGGACCAACGCTCGCTGCCGCTCACGCTCCGCGTGCGATGAAGAAACCTAGTCGAGGTTCGGTCGCAGCCAACGCTTGGCCTGATCGAGGTCGACATCGCGCCGTTCCGCATAGTCGGCGACCTGGTCCTCACCGATCCTCGCTACACCGAAATAGTCGCTGTCGCGGTGCGCGAAGTAGAAGCCGGACACGGCCGAGGTCGGAAGCATCGCGAAATTCTCGGTCAGGGTCACGCCGGCCGGGTCGCCACCCAGCATGTCGAACAGGATAGGCTTGAGGCTATGATCCGGACAGGCCGGATAGCCGGGGGCCGGGCGAATGCCCTGGTACTTCTCGCGGATCAGCTGCTCGTTCGACAGATGCTCTTCGGCATAGCCCCACAGGCGGTTGCGGACCTCGGCGTGAAGCACTTCGGCAAAGCTTTCCGCCAATCGGTCAGCCAGCGCCTTCAGCAGGATGTCGTTATAATCGTCATTGGCTTCCTTGAAGCGCGCGAGGTGCGGCTCCAGCCCGTGGATGCCGACCGCGAAGCCGCCGAACCAATCCTCCTCGTCCGGATCGATGAAGTCGGCGAGGCACATGTTGGCGCGCCCTTCGCGCTTCTTCACCTGCTGGCGAAGCATCGGCACGCGGGTCCAGTCGTTGCCGGCGAGCACGAGGATATCGTCGCCCTCCCGCTTCGCCCGCCACAAGCCGACGGTGCCCCGCGCGGTCACCCAACGCTCGGCGATCATCTGGTCGAGCATGGCGTTGGCATCGTTGAACAGGCTGGTCGCGCTCTCGCCCACGACCTCGTCGGTCAGGATTGCCGGGTAATTGCCGGCAAGCTCCCAGGCGCGGAAGAAAGGCGTCCAGTCGATGGAGGCGCGCAGGTCGCGAAGCGGCCACTCGCCGAACTGGTGAACCCCGGGATTGTGCGGGGGCGGCACCTTGCCCTCGCGGTCATAGGCCTGACCGTTGGCGCGTGCGTCTGCCAGCGTCGCAAGCTCGTTCTGACCGCCACGGGCGCGGGCAATCCGCACCTGCTCATATTCCTCGGCCGTTTTCTGAACGAACGGGTCCTTCTGCGTGTCGGACATAAGATTGGACGCGACGCCGACCGCCCGGCTGGCGTCGAGGACGTGGATCACCGGCCCGTTGTAGGCCTGGTCGATGCGCAGCGCGGTATGCGCCTTGCTGGTGGTCGCGCCGCCGATCAGCAGTGGCATCGACATGGCCGAGCGCTGCATCTCGCTCGCCACGGTCACCATTTCGTCGAGCGACGGGGTGATCAGGCCCGACAGTCCGATCATGTCGGCGTTGTTGTCGTTCGCCGCTTTAAGGATGTCCTGCCACGGCACCATGACGCCCAAGTCGACGACCTCGAAGCCGTTGCACTGCAGGACCACGCCGACAATGTTCTTGCCAATGTCGTGAACGTCGCCTTTGACGGTCGCCATGACGACCTTGCCCTTGCCCTGGGTGACGCCGTTCTTTTCCTTTTCCTGTTCGATGAACGGGAAAAGGTAGGCGACGGCCTTCTTCATCACGCGGGCGGATTTCACCACCTGCGGCAGGAACATCTTGCCGGCGCCGAACAGGTCGCCGACGACGTTCATGCCGTCCATCAGTGGACCTTCGATCACCTCGATCGGACGCGCGAACTGCTGGCGTGCTTCTTCGGTATCCTCAACGATGTCGCTATCGATGCCTTTCACCAGCGCATAAGACAGGCGCTCGGCGACCGGCAGGCTGCGCCACTCGGCAAGCTTCTTTTCCGCCGCTGCGTCGGTGCCGCGATATTTCTCGGCCAGGTCGACCAGCCGCTCGGTCGCATCGTCGCGGCGGTCGAGGATGACGTCCTCGCAAGCCTCGCGAAGCTCTGGGTCGATCTGGTCATAGACGTCCAGCTGGCCGGCATTGACGATGCCCATGTCCATGCCGGCGGGAATGGCGTGGTAGAGGAAGATGCTGTGCATCGCCCGGCGCACCGGCTCATTGCCGCGGAACGAGAAGCTGAGGTTGGAAAGCCCGCCGGAGATGTGCGCGCCGGGGCAGCGGGCGCGGATCTCGCGCGTCGCCTCGATGAAATCGATGGCGTAGCGGCGATGCTCGTCGATGCCGGTCGCGACCGCGAAGACGTTCGGATCGAAGATGATATCGGCGGGGTCCGTGCCGTGCTGGACGAGAAGCTTGTAGGCCCGCTCGCAAATCTCGACCTTGCGCTCCTTGGTGTCGGCCTGGCCGACCTCGTCGAAGGCCATGACGACGACCGCGGCGCCATAGTTTCGGCACTTGGCGGCGAGCTCCAGGAACGGCCCCTCGCCTTCCTTGAGGCTGATCGAGTTGACGACCGGCTTGCCCGACACGCACTTCAGACCCGCCTCGATCACGCTCCACTTGGAGCTGTCGACCATCACCGGCACCCGGGCGATGTCCGGCTCGGCGGCGATGCGCTTCAGGAAGGTCGTCATCGCCAGCTCGGAATCGAGCAAGGCCTCGTCCATGTTGACGTCGATGATCTGGGCGCCATTCTCGACCTGGTCGCGCGCGACCTCGACGGCGGCGTCATAGTCGCCGTTGAGGATCAGTTTCTTGAACTTGGCCGACCCGGTGACATTGGTGCGCTCGCCGACATTGACGAAGCGCGCGCCGGCAGCGGCCGCTTGTTCCACGTTGCTCTGTTCCATTGTTAGGCTGCCAGCACCATCGGCTCGAGCCCGGCGAGGCGAGTGCGGACGTCGAGTTGGGGCGCGGTCCGGGGCGCAAGTCCCTCCACCGCGCGCTTCATCTCGGCGATATGCTCCGGTGTCGAGCCGCAGCAGCCGCCGAGCACGTTCACCTGGCCTGCATCCGCCCATTCCTTGACCAAGGACGCGGTCGTCGCCGGCTCCTCGTCATATTCGCCCAGGTCGTTGGGCAGGCCGGCATTGGGGTAGACCATGATCAGCGTGTCCGCGACCTTGGACAGGGTCGCGACATGCGGGCGAAGCTGCTCGGCCCCGAAAGAGCAATTTAGGCCAACGGTCAGCGGCCTGGCATGGCGGACCGCGTACCAGAAGGCCTCGACCGTGTGGCCGGACAGGTTGCGCCCCGAAAGGTCGGTGAGCGTCATCGACAGCATGATCGGCAGGTCGCGGCCGAGCGCCTGGCCCGCTTCCAAGGCCGCCATGATGCCGGCCTTGGCATTCAGCGTATCGAAGATGGTCTCGATGAGGATGAAGTCAGCGCCGCCTTCGACCAGGGCATCGACCTGCTCGCGGTAGACGTCCTTCAAAAAGTCGAAGTCGATTTCGCGGAAGCCGGGATCGTTGACGTCCGGCGACAGGGACAAGGTCTTGTTGGTCGGTCCGATCGCGCCGGCGACGAAGCGCGGGCGGCCGTCCTTCGCCTGGAACTCGTCGGCGATGCCGCGGGCCAGCTGCGCACTTGCAAGGTTGATGTCGCGGACCAGATGCTCGGCGGCATAATCGGCCTGGCTGATGCGGTTCGCCGAGAAAGTGTTGGTGGACGCAATGTCGGCACCCGCCTCGAAGTAGGCGCGGTGAATGGAGGCCGGCACCTCCCGGTTCGTCAGCGCCAAAATGTCGTTGTTGCCGCGCTGATCCTTGGCCAAGCCAAGATCGCCGGCATAGGCTGCCTCGTCCAGCTTCCAACGCTGGATCTCGGTCCCGAACGCGCCGTCGTTGATCAGGATGCGTTTGGCCGCTTGGGCCAGAAATGTCTCACGGGCGCCCATTACGCGGCCTCCTCGATGGCTGGCTTGCTCGCGCGCACGCCGAGCAGGTGACAAATGGCGTAGCTGAGCTCCGCCCGGTTCAGGGTGTAGAAGTGGAAGTGGCGGATGCCGCCGGCATAAAGCTGGCCGCACATCTCCGCGGCGACGGTCGCCGCAATCAGCTTGCGCGCTTCGGGTAGCTCGTCGAGCCCTTCGAACAGATTGTCCATCCACTTCGGGATGGCCGCGCCGCACGCGCCGGCGAATTTACGGGTCTGGGCAACGTTGGAGACGGGCAGGATGCCGGGCACGATTTCCACGTCGATCCCGGCGGCGGCGACATCGTCGCGGAAACGCAGAAAGGCGTCGGGCGAGAAGAAGAACTGGGTGATGGCGCGATCGGCACCGGCATGGACCTTGCGCCTCAGATTTTCGAGGTCCGCTGCCTTGTCCCCCGAGTCCGGATGACATTCGGGATAAGCGGCGACCGAGATGTCGAACGGCGCAATCTTCTTGAGACCGGCAACCAGCTCCGCGGCGTTGGCGTAGCCTCCGGGGTGCTGCTCATATTTGCTGCCGAGTTCGGGCGGGTCGCCGCGCAGCGCCACGATGTGGCGCACGCCCGCTTCCCAATAGTGGCGGGCGACCTCATCCACTTCCTCCCGAGTGGCCGACACGCAGGTGAGGTGCGCCGCCGCCGTAAGGCTGGTGTCGCGCGCTATGCGCTCCACCGTCGCATGTGTCCGCTCGCGCGTCGAACCGCCGGCACCGTAGGTGACCGACACGAAGCGCGGGCCGAGCGGCTCCAGCGTCTTGATCGACTCCCACAGCGTCTGCTCCATCTTCTCCGTCTTGGGCGGGAAGAATTCGAAGCTGACGTCGATGTCGCCGTGGGTTTCGGCGAACAAGGGTGCGCGCGTTTGAGGAAGAACCGAACTCATGTGATTTAGGCAGCTTTCCGGCGGGTCAGGGTCGCGGTCGCCTTGACGCCGCGCCACAGGGTGACGGTCAGTTCGCCGCCTTCGAGATGCTGGACGCGGTCGACCTGCAGGCCTGCGGACGCGAACCAGTCCGTCATCACCTCGTCTTCGAAGCCCAGGCGGATATGCGCATCCGTTTCGCGCAATTCCTCGCGTTCGTGGGCAGCGAAGTCGACGATCAGCAACGTGCCGCCGGCGCCGAGCACGCGGGCAGCCTCCGCAACGGCTGCTGCGGGCGAATGGGCGTAGTGCAGCACCTGGTGAAGGATCACGCAGTCGGCGACTTCGTCGGGCAGCGGAAGCGCATAAATGTCGCCCTGCCGAAGGCTGGCGCGAATGCCCGTCGTATCGAGCTTCGCCCGGGCCAGACGCAGCATTTCTGACGAACGGTCGATGCCGATCGCCTGGCTTGCCTGCGGACCGAACAGTTCGATCATCCGCCCGGTGCCCGTCCCGATGTCTACGAGGCAGCCCAGGTCGGCGCTGCCCAGAGCATCGGCAATGGCGCGCTCCACCTCGCTCTCGGCCACATGAAGCGAGCGAATCTGATCCCACACGGCGGCATGAGCTTCGAAATAACGGGTGGCCGCCTGCGTCCGCTCCGCGCGCACGGACTCGAGCCGAACCGCATCGCTTCGAAACAAATTCTTGATTTCCCCGTCCGCCAGCGTGTCGATCAGCGCAAAAACCGGATCGGTGCGCAGCGCGTCGGCGAGCGTCAGGAACACCCAGCTGCCTTCCTTGCGGCGCTCCAGCGCGCCGGCGTCGGCAAGGATCTTGAGATGGCGGGACACTCGCGGCTGGCTTTGGCCGAGAACTTGCGCAAGCTCCCCGACCGAAAGCTCCATTTCGCGTAACAGCATCAGAACCCGCAGCCGCGTGGAGTCGGCAAGGGCCTGGAAGAAGTCCGCGATTGGAAGGTCCGTCGCCACGATTTAACGATATAAGGATATCTTTATATCAGTCAACGGAAAACCCGAAATGTGAGGCGAAACAATCTCCTAAGCGCAAATAGGGATTGCATCGTCTTTTGGGCGCCTATATCTGCCGGCGCTGGCCTGTGCTTTATCAGCGACAGGCCGAGGAAAGTGACCGCTGACGGTCACATCTTAGGAGTCGAACGATCATGAAGACCATTGCACTGACCGTTGCGGTCCTCGGGCTCGGCCTTGCCGCTTGCCAGGACAATGCGCCTGACAACGCTGTGAGCACCGAGAACACCATCGAGACCGAAGCCGCTTCCGACGTCAACACTTCGACGGACGCCCTCTCGAACGCTGCCGACGCCAGCCTCAATGCGATCGACAATGGCGTGGACGCCGCCGGCAACACGGTGGACAGCACCGTCAACTCGGCGGACAACGCCCTCTAAGCATTCGCTTCCTCACCGAAGCAAATGGAAGGGCCGTCCCTCGGGGCGGCCCTTTTTCGTGCGCGATGCACGTGATAAAGAATGCTCATGAGAATTGCGCTTCTTGGTGCCGCTTTGCTGCTTTGCGCCTGCCGCGATGATCGGCCGCCGGCACCGACGGATGAACAATCCGAACAGCTAAACGACGCCGAAGACCTCCTTGATGCTCTCGCCAACGAAAAAGGGCCGGAGCAAAGCCCCGGCCCTCCTTCAAGCGAGTAGGCTTGGTCGCCGGACTTAGAAGTCCATGCCGCCCATGCCGCCCATTCCGCCGCCGCCCATGGCCGGAGCCGGCTTGTCTTCCGGCAGTTCGGCGATCGTGGCTTCGGTGGTGATCAGCAGACCGGCGACCGACGCCGCATCCTGAAGCGCGGTGCGGACGACCTTGGTCGGGTCGATCACGCCGGCCTGAACCAGGTTCTCGTAGGTTTCGGTCTGGGCGTTGAAGCCCTGGGTCGGGTCATTGCCTTCGAGCAGCTTGCCCGAGATCACCGCGCCGTCGTGACCGGCATTCTGCGCGATCTGGCGGACCGGCGCGTAGAGCGCCTTGCGGACGATATCGACGCCGCGGGTCTGGTCGTCGTTCTGACCCTTGAGGCCTTCCAGCGCCTTGGTCGCGTAGAGGAGCGCGGTACCGCCGCCGGGGACGATGCCTTCCTCAACCGCGGCGCGGGTCGCGTGAAGCGCGTCGTCGACGCGGTCCTTGCGCTCCTTCACCTCGACTTCGGACGCGCCGCCGACCTTGATCACGGCAACGCCGCCGGCGAGCTTGGCGAGACGCTCCTGGAGCTTCTCACGGTCGTAGTCGCTGGTGGTGTTCTCGATCTGCTGGCGGATCGCCTCGGTGCGGCCCTTGATGGCGTCGCCCGTGCCCGCGCCGTCGACAATGGTGGTGTTGTCCTTGTCGATGGTGACGCGCTTGGCGGTGCCGAGCATCTGAACGGTGACGTTCTCGAGCTTGATGCCAAGATCCTCGCTGATCATCTCACCACCAGTGAGGATCGCGATGTCCTCGAGCATCGCCTTGCGGCGATCGCCGAAGCCCGGTGCCTTCACGGCCGCGACCTTGAGACCGCCGCGGAGCTTGTTGACGACGAGCGTGGCCAGAGCCTCGCCTTCGATGTCCTCGGCGATGATGAGAAGCGGACGGCCCGACTGAACGACGGCTTCCAGGATCGGGAGCATCGCCTGCAGGTTCGACAGCTTCTTCTCGTGGATCAGGATGTAGGGGTCGGCGAGCTCGACCTGCATCTTTTCGGGGTTGGTGATGAAGTAAGGCGAAAGGTAGCCACGGTCGAACTGCATGCCTTCGACGACGTCCAGTTCGAACTCGAGGCCCTTGGCCTCCTCGACGGTGATGACGCCTTCCTTGCCGACCTTTTCCATGGCTTCGGCGATCTTCTCACCGACCACGGTGTCGCCGTTGGCCGAGATGATGCCGACCTGGGCGATCTCGTTGGAACCGGCGACCGGCTTGGAGCGCGACTTGATGTCCTCGACGACCTTGCCGACGGCGAGGTCGATGCCGCGCTTCAGGTCCATCGGGTTCATGCCGGCCGCAACCGACTTCATGCCTTCGCGGACGATTGCCTGGGCGAGAACGGTCGCCGTGGTGGTGCCGTCGCCGGCGAGGTCGTTGGTCTTCGACGCAACCTCGCGCAGCATCTGTGCGCCCATGTTCTCGAACTTGTCCTTGAGCTCGATTTCCTTGGCGACGGTGACGCCGTCCTTGGTAATGCGGGGAGCGCCGAAGCTCTTGTCGATGACGACGTTGCGGCCCTTGGGGCCCAGCGTCACCTTCACTGCATCGGCGAGAATGTCGACGCCGCGCAGAATGCGCTCACGCGCGTCGCGGCTGAATTTCACGTCTTTGGCTGCCATCTGGCTACCCTTTCATGCTTTCGGCTTTGAACGGGTTCAAAGCCGGGAATTTGGAAGAAAAAGAAAGTCGGTCCGGGGTGCAGCTTCAGCCGACGATGCCCAGGATGTCGCTTTCCTTCATGATGATCAGGTCTTCACCGTCGACCTTGACCTCGGTGCCCGACCACTTGCCGAACAGGATGCGGTCGCCGGCCTTGACGTCGAGCGGCGTGATCGTGCCGTTCTCGGCGCGGGCGCCGGTGCCCACGGAAATGACTTCGCCTTCCTGCGGCTTTTCCTTCGCCGTATCCGGGATGATGATCCCGCCGGCGGTCTTCTCTTCGGCCTCGACGCGGCGGACGAGGACACGATCATGAAGCGGCCTGAAACCCATAGCCTTTTAGCCCCTTGTTGGTTGCTCTAGAATGGTTTTGCGCGTTAGCACTCCCGATGCGAGAGTGCCAGCGACGACCGGCATATGGGTGCATGGTTCGCGAGCGTCAACCGCCGTACGCTTCAAAAAAATTGCGCCGGTCAGGCAGGCTTTCGCGCCAGCAGCACCGTCTGGCGATAGCGCCTGAACAGCCACAGAAGGCGATGCGCCATCGGCCACCATCGATCCCGCCGATAAAATGGCATCGCCACCCGGCCGAGGTGATTGATCAACGCCTGGCGCCCGGGTCGGAAATGTCCGCAGTCGAGGATCTGCCCGCGCTCGATCTCCCAACCGCGGAACAGCCGGACCAATTCTTCCGGCGATGGCCTGAACATCGTGTCGATCGGATCGGCATGATAGGGGTAGCTGTAGGGCACGGTGACGAGCGCCCAGCCGCCCGGCTTCACGAGCGAGGCGCAGGCCTCCGCAAAAGGTGCCGGGTCGACGAGGTGCTCAAGAAGGTTGGAGCAGATCAGCAAGTCCGCATCGTAGCGGCGCAGGCGATCCTGGAAGGCCGGGTCGAGCACGTCGCCAACTTCGTCGACTCCGTCGGCCCTCTTCATGTCGCAGTGAACGATCCGGAGACCTGCCTCCTGAAGCTGGTCGAACAGCAGGCCGACATGCGGCTGCATGGAGCGGCGAAACGCCTCCGTGGACGAGCCGATGTTGAGGCATACGGAGCCGGCAGGCAACGCAAGGTCCCGCACCCAGTCGGCAACGACCTGGGCTTCTTCAATTCGCATCGGTCCGCTTTCCCGTTCCCGCCATCGTGATCCAGCGGCCGCTTAGCACGTTCGGAGCCGTTTCGGGTCCGATCCCGCGCGTACCTTTCTCAAACTGCCGCTCGCCCTTGTCGAGCAAGGCGCGAACGAATGTGTCCGATCGCCGTCTGCCGTATGCGCGCCAGGTCCTGCGAAAGCAGCGAGGCAGGGCCAAAGGCGATCATGAACACGGCGATCGCGCCGAACAGCAACGGCGGCACCAGACGGAGCATCAGACTTTGACCCGGTCCAAGCAACCATGCGGCGCCGGCCGCTATCACCCCGGGCGGGAGCGCGACCAGCAGCGCGGAGCTGTGAATCCTGAACAAGCGCCCAAGGCTAACGTCGATTAGACGCATGACCAAGCCAAGGCAGATGAGGTAGAAGATCCAGTAGGCGATGGCGATGCCAACCGCTGCCCCGACCAACGCGTACCGTGCGCCGGTGACAGCGCCTGCGCAGACAAGGACCAGGTGGATAGCTTGGCGGACAGCGCTTTGCCGGCCGAGGCCGAGTGCCAACGGAACCGCTTCCGCAACGACATAGCCGCTTCGCGCGACGAAGGCGGCAAATAGCGCCTGCATCAAGGGCGTCGCGCTTTGCCAGCCCGGCCCCAGGAGAACGTCGACGATAAGGTCCGCGAACATGACAACGAAGACGGAAGCAAGGGTCGACCCTATAAGGCCGGTGGACAGCGCCCGATCGAAACCTGATGTCAATCGGGCACGGTCATCCTGCATCCGCGAAAATGTCGAGAACAGAACGCGCATCGCACCCGTGCCGAGCAATTGATTCAGCGTCAGCATCAGGGATGAGGCACGCGAATAATAGCGGAGCGCCGACGCCCCGAGCAATTTGCCGACGACGATCCGGTCGACGTTGCCGGCCGCCCAGTTCAGAAGCTTCGTCACCGTGAACATCCCGCCGGATCGGAGCGCATCGCCGATGGCGCTGCGGCTGAATGCGATCGGATAGCGCGCGCGCGGCCCGCCAGCAAAGCAAGGTTTCGATGCATACGGAGGCGATCTGCGACCATACCAGCGACCACAGCCCGAAACCGGCAAAAGCAAGGGCAATGGCGATGATCCCGTAGGCCGCCTGGGCAACGAACGAGTTGATCGCCAGTACGCCGAACTGGGAACCGCGCTGAAGCAGGGCGGTGCTGATCGCCATGGCCGCGCTGATCGGAAGGATGAGGGCGAATGGGATAAGGATTTCGGACATGTTCTGGAAATCGAACTGTCCTTCGATCAGAGGACCCGCGGCGATGATGCCGACCGCGAAAAGCGACGCCAGGACCGCGGAGAGCAGGAGCGACGCACCGACGAGCGATGGCGTGACTTCCGCCCGCTGGATCAGCACCATCCCGGAGCTTCCGTCGACCAACAGCGTGGCAAGGCCCATGACGACGACCGCAATGGCCACCACGCCGAAGTCCGACGGGGTAAGCAAGCGCGCCAGGACCGCGATGGTGACGAGATTGAGTGGCGCCTTAAGAACGCGACCCGCCGTCATCCAGAGAACGCCATGAACCGTCGCCCGGCCAAGCGAACCCTGCCCGTCGAGGCCCGGTTTTTCATTACCCAATGACGCTTCCCTCAACCGTCGTGACCCGTCTCTAGCGGTCAAAGCTGCATCGCCCAAGCATGGTGCCACTTCCCAGCGAGGGTCCAACTCGGATAACGGTCGCCATTCTTTCTTGGGGGTTGGTCCTGCAAATTTCGGATCAGGGGCCACTTGGAGCCCTGTTCATCACGCGGCTTAAGACCGGCAACAAGGGCAACGAAGCTTTGTCCGCAAGGTGGATTGAGCTTTTGAGATCAAGGCTTGGCGATCGCCCCTTCGGCATCGCCCCGCGCGTTCCCAACCATCTGACGCTGTACGAGTTGAGCGCGCTTGGACCACCGGATCAAGCGGCGGCGCGTTTCGAGCAGTGGGCGGAGCAGATCGTTGCCGATTGGTCCGCCAATCGGCCACCCGCAAGCCGGTTCGGTGTCACGATGCCAGTGTTGGACGAAACCGAGATCGCCCGGCCGGGACCCTTGTTCAAGGTTCGCCGAAAGCTGGGGATCCGGTCCCGGCTCGCGCACGCGGGACGGTATCGGTCCGACTATCGCAACCGGCTTTCGGCCTTCCAGGAAGCGGGCTGCGTGATCCTCAACCCGGCAGGAGAGTTCTGGATCTCGGCGACCGATATCCCAATGCGGCACCTGCTGGACATCTATGTCGCCAAAAAACTCGGCTGTCTGACCGCGATCGTCAACCACACCTTTGAATTGGTCGAACCAAGCCTGCTGCAGGTCGTCAAACACGTATATTCCGCGATGGACGTGATCTCCGTCCGGGAAGAAAGCTCCAAGGCCAGGCTGACTTCTCTTGGGATCGACCCCGACCTCATCACGGTTGCGCCCGACGTGGTGTTCATGACCGAACCCGCGCCGTCCGACGCACATCCGGCAAGCGGCCGCGCCCGGGTCGCCATTTGCCCCAACACCGCATACCTCGATCAGGCCGAAGACGTTTGGAGCGACCTGATCCAGGCTTTGCTCGATCGGGAGTACGATCTTACCCTGGTCACCAACGATTTCCCGACGGACCGCCCGGCTCTCGACCGCCTGCGCGAAAGGTTCGGCCTGCCCCAAGGGGCGCGGAAATGCCCGCCAAGGCATATGCAGGCTTTCTCGGCACCTTTGATGCAGTGGTGAGCAGCCGCCTTCACACTGGCGTCCTGGCGTTGACCGCCTCCACGCCCGTGGTTCCGATCGAAGGACTTCAGTTCAAGATCACCGCAGCGATGACCGCTGCAGGCGTCCCACTCGCCGCCGTCCGCCCGGGCGACCCTGGCTGGGTCGACAATGTTCTTCGTTCACTGGACTCGATCCTTGCCGACCCAGCCGCCGCACGGGCCTGGGCGGGCGCCGCCGTACGGCGACAGCGGGAAAGCATCGATGAGTTCGTCGACGGCGTCATCCACCGACTCCGCCTCGGCTAATGAAGTGGGACCGCCCCTGAGCGTGACGCAACTACTGCCGAACTGACGAGCCCCAAGCGCTGGCGCATCGACCAGCGCACGATCAGAAGAACTGCGACAAGGGCTAGGCCCACCGCGAGCCCGATCCAGATGCCGACGCCCTGCAGGCCGCCCGGAAAGGCAAGCCACACGCCGGCGCCGATGCCGACCACCCAATAGCCGAACAGAGCGAACATCATCGGAATGCGGGTGTCGTGAAGGCCCCGGAGCATGCCCGCGGCAATGACCTGCGCCCCATCGACGATCTGAAAGGCGGCGGCGACCGCGAGGAACGATACGGCAAGCCCCATCACCCGCCCCCGCTCGGCGTCCGCTTCGAGGAAGAGCCCGACCAATTGCGTCGGGAACAGCCACATCGCAAGCGCCGTCAGGCTCATGAACCCGACGCCGGTCACGAGCGCCGTCCAACCTGCGCGCGTAATCCCCTGCAGGTCACCAGCGCCAAGTGCTCGCCCGACCCGCACGGTCGCCGCCTGCCCAAGCCCTAAGGGCACCATGAAGGTGAGTGCGGCGATCTGAAGCGCGATCGCGTGAGCGGCGACGCTGTCCGTATCGATCAGGCCCATCAGGTAAGCCGCGGCGCTGAACACGGCGCCTTCGAACCCCATCGCAAGGCCGATCGGCAAGCCAAGCAGCAACAAGCGGCCAAGCCGTCCCCAGTCCGCACGCCAGAAGCGACCGAACAGGTGGAACCGCCGGAACTGGCGGTCGCGCAGCAGGACCAGCCCCAATCCTATCGCCAGCAAGGTCCACACGATGGAGCTGCCAAGCCCCCGCCGAACAATCCAAGTGCCGGAAGGCCGAACTTGCCGAAGATCAGCGACCAGCTGACCAGCGCATTGAGGGCAATGCCGACGACGCTGACCGCAAGAATCCAGCCCGGCCGCTGCACGGCGGACAGGTAATTGCGCATCGCCTGGAACAGGAGGAAGGGCAGCGCCGACCACATATAGCCGTGGAGGAACAGTGCCGCCTCACTGGCCAGTTCCGGCTGCTGGCCGAGCGCGAGGATCAATGGCTCGGCATTCCACAGCACCAGCCACAGCGGCGCCACCATGATTGCAACCAGCCAGAGCGACTGCCGAAAGGTGCGGCGAACGTCGCGAACGCTTTTCACCTTGGCGCCGAGTGCAGTCGCCATCATCGGCGAGCCGGCGGTCACGACGCCCATGGCGAACAGGGTAAAGGCCCAGGTGAGATTGAGGCCGAGCGTCGCCGCCGCAAGCTGACGCGGGCCGAGCCAGCCGATCAGCACCACGTCGGTAGCATTGATCAAGGCCATGGTAAGGTTGGACAGGATGAGCGGCCAGGCGAGCGCAATGGTCGCCGCAAGCTCCGGCACCCAGCCCTGCCTTACACCCTGTTCAGCCTCATCGGTCATGGCGCGTCATTGAAGGGTGCGGGGCGATGACGCAATGCGGCAGGCACGCGCCGGTCGCCCTGCTCGCTTTCAAGGCTGCTCTGCACTATTTGCAGCGACACACTTGGTTGAGGTTGTGCGCAAATGAAGTTCGTGTCCGCCATCTGGAAGCTGCTGGTCGGGATCAAGGATGCGTTGGTCCTGCTGCTCCTGCTGCTGTTCTTCGGCGCGCTCTACGCCGTTCTGCGTTCCTCGCCCGAGCCGGCGGGAAGCGGCGTCCTGGCGATGAAGCTGAGCCGGCCGGTCATGGAGCAACCCGCGGGCGCCAGGCTCAGCGAACTCGCCGGTGGAAGCGCAACGCGGGAGTATCGCCTGCGCGACATGATCGCGGCGCTGGATGCGGCGCGCACCGACGGCAGCGTCAAGGCCGTCGCACTGGAACTGGACGGCTTCTCGGCTGGCGGACAGACGGGAGCGGCAGACCTTGCCGAGGCGGTCGCCCGGGTCCGGAAGTCAGGCAAGCCCGTGGTTGCTTACGCCACAGGCTATAGCGACGCCGGTTATCTCGTAGCCGCAGCAGCGTCGGAGATCTGGCTGAACCCACTGGGCGCGGTCGTGGTTACGGGACCGGGCGGAAGCAATCTCTATTACAAGGGATTGCTCGACAAGCTGGGCGTCACCGCGAACATCTACCGGGTAGGGACCTACAAATCGGCGGTCGAGCCCTACACGCGCAGCGACATGTCGCCCGAGGCTCGCGCCAATTATCAGGCACTGACGGGCGCCCTGCTCGAAACGTGGCGGGAGCGGGTGCAGCAGCTTCGCCCGAATGCCAACGTCGACCTTTTCCTGGGCAACATGAATGGCGCGGTCCAGGCGGCGGGCGGCGATATCGCGCAGGCGGCTCTGCGCGCCGGGCTGGTCGACAAGGTCGCCGACCGGCGCGCTTACGAGCAACGGCTGGAGCAACTTGGCGGCAAGAGCGACCGCGGGGACGGCTTCGCGTCGATCAAGCTGGAATCCTACATTCGGGACAAGGTGAAGCCCAACAGCAGCGGCACGATCGGGGTGGTGACGATCGCGGGCATGATCGTCGACGGCAAGTCGCCTCAGGGCACGGCCGGTGGCGACAGTATCGCCGAGTCCATCGAGGCGGCGCTGCGAAACGACGACCTGAAGGCGCTAGTGGTTCGGGTGGACAGCCCGGGCGGATCGGTCACAGCGTCCGAGCGCATCCGGCAGGCGCTGCTTGCCGCGAAGGAAAAGAAGATGCCGATCGTGGTGTCGATGGGCAATGTCGCCGCATCGGGCGGCTATTGGGTTTCGACGCCGGCGGACTTCATCTACGCCGAGCCCTCGACGATCACCGGATCGATCGGCGTGTTCGGCGTCCTTCCGAGTTTTCAGGGCACCTTGCAGAAGCTCGGAGTGGGCGCTGACGGCGTCAAATCGACGCCGCTGTCCGGTGAGCCGGACCTGCTGCGCGGCCCGTCACCGGAGGTCAGCCAACTGATCCAAACGGGCGTCGAGTCCACGTATAGACGCTTCCTCGGCATCGTCGGGCAGTCTCGTCGTAAATCGCCGGCCGAGATCGACCGGATCGCGCAAGGTCGGGTGTGGGATGGCGGGTCCGCGCGACAGATCGGGCTGGTCGACGGCTTCGGCGGCATGGAAGAGGCGATTGCCAAAGCGGGCGAGCTCGCCAAGCTGGATGAGGACAATCGCGGCGTGCGCGACCTCGAGCGGCCCAGGAGCTTGACGGAAAGCCTGATCGCAACGCTTGCCGGAGCGGAGGACGAGGATGCTTCGCAAGATGCGTTCGCGGGGCTGCGTGGCGATGCCGAGACAATCGTCGCGCGGGCGCTGACCGATGCGCGGATGATCCTGTCCGGCCCGACGATCCAGGTCCGGTGCCTGGAATGCCCCGGCTTACCGGCACGCAATGACGCCCCCCGATCCGGTTTGCTGGAGCGGATTGCGGCGTGGCTGTCCTGATCCGGCTGGCGCGGGCGGAGGATTCGTCCGCGATTGCCGCCATCTACCGCCCTTATGTCGCGGACACGCGCATCACATTCGAGGAAGTGCCGCCGGCGGCGGATGAGATCGTGCAGCGGATGAGTAATCCCTGCCATCCCTGGCTGGTGCTGGAGAAGGACGGCATCATCTCCGGTTACACTTCGACGGCCACGATGCGCGCCCGCGCCGCCTATCGCTGGAGTGTGGAGACCGGAATCTACCTTGCCGAGAGCGCGAAGGGCCAAGGGCTAGGCAAGGCTTTGCTGTCGGCGCACCTGACCCTGCTGGAAAACCAGGGCTTTACCAGCGCATTCGCCGGGATCGCCTTGCCCAACGACGCGAGCATCGGCCTTCACGAAGCGCTCGGCTTCCGACTGATGGGCGTGGAGCGCGGCGTCGGCTTCAAGCTCAGTGGCTGGTCGGATGTCGCGCGCTATCAGCGCGACCTCGCGCCAAGGACGAACCCGCCGGGCGAGTTGAAGGCCTGCCGCGATTGCTTCGAGGCGCTGCCCGTCGGTTAGATGTGGATCGGCTTGCCGGTCACCGCCATCGCTGCTTCCTTGAGCGCCTCGCTGTGAGTCGGGTGGGCGTGGCAGGTGTAGGCAATGTCCTCGCTGGTGGCGCCGAACTCCATCGCTTGCGCGGCCTGAGCGATCATCGTCCCGCCGACCGAGGCGATCACCCAGACGCCGAGGACGCGGTCGGTCTTCGCATCGGCGATGACCTTCACGAAGCCATCGGGCTCATGGTTGGTCTTGGCGCGGCTGTTGGCGAGCATCGGGAACTTGCCGACCTTGACCTCACCATGCTCCTTCGCCTGCTCCTCCGTCAGGCCGACACCGGCGATTTCCGGATTGGTGTAGACCACGCTGGGAATGACGTCGTGGTTCACGATTCCGGTCAGGCCGGCGATATTCTCCGCAACGGCGATGCCTTCGTCTTCCGCCTTATGGGCAAGCATCGGGCCGGGGATGACGTCGCCGATCGCCCAAATGCCCGGAACGGAGGTGCGGAAGTCATGGTCGGTCTCAATCTGGCCGCGATTGTTGACCTGCAGGCCTGCCTTGTCGAGCGCGAGCCCGTCAGTGTTGGGGCGCCGGCCGATGGAGACCAGCACATGGCTTGCCTCGATCGTCTCGGCAGCGCCGCCAGGCGCGGGTTCGACCGTGAGGGCCACCGTATCACCCTTGCGCTCGGCGCCAGTGACCTTGGTTGAAAGCTTGAACTCGAAGCCCTGCTTCTTGAAGATCTTGTTGGCTTCCCTGCGGACCTCACCGTCCATGCCGGGCAGGATCTGATCGAGATACTCGACCACGGTCACCTTGGCACCCAGACGCTTCCACACCGAGCCGAGTTCAAGCCCGATGACGCCACCGCCGATCACGACGAGGTGGCTCGGCACTTCGGAAAGCTCCAGCGCACCCGTCGAGTCGACGATCCGTTCCTGGTCGACCGCGATGCCGGGAAGCGGCGTGACCGATGAGCCGGTGGCGATGACGATGTTCTTGGCCGTAACGGCGCGGTCGCCAACCTTGACGCTGTTGGCGCCTTCGAACGATGCCAAGCCCTTCAGCCACTCGATCTTGTTCTTCTTGAACAGGAACTCGATGCCTCCGGTCAGGCCCTTCACCGCCTCGCGGCGGGTGCCGTGCATCGTGTCCAGGTCGAGCTCGACATTGCCGGCCTTCACGCCCCATTTGGCGAGTGTTCCGTGCGCGGCCTCTTCGAACAATTCAGAGGCGTGCAGCAGCGCCTTGGAAGGAATGCAGCCGACGTTGAGGCAGGTACCGCCCAGCGTCTCGCGGCTTTCCGCGCACGCCGTCTTCAGGCCGAGCTGCGCCGCGCGGATCGCCGCCACGTAGCCGCCGGGCCCAGCGCCAATCACAAGCACGTCGAAGTCGAAGCCGTCGGCCATCATGCACCTCAATATGGGAAGTTTGCCGCGCCCTTAAACCTTCGGTGCAGCATGCGTCGAGAGGTAACAGATGTTTAACGCGGGAGCGTGTAACAGTGCCGTCATAAGAAGAGGCTCGGAGAGAGTTAATATGTTTGGTGCGTCCTCAGCAGAGTCACGACCGTGGCTAATGATCGAAGCGTCGTCAGAAGGCGTGCTTCGCTTTGCGACGGCTACGCCCTCCGACCGTCCGCGGCTCGCGAATATTCGGCAGATCGACATTCGGGGGCTGCCGACCTTCACCGACGCGCTTCAGCAATTCGAACGTGAAAGCGGAGTCGCCCTTCGCGGCCTCAACTGCGCGATGGCCATCGCCGGCGCGACCAGCGGTGAGACTCTGTCGCTCGTCCGGTCGCGGTGGACAATAACCCGCTCCGGCCTTGCCGCGGTGTTCGGCAAGGACGTCATCATCATCAACGACGTGGCGGCCCGCGCCTGGGCGACCCGTTCCGGTACCGCGACAATGGAGACATTGCGCGGCATCGGATCGCCCAACCTCAACCGTACCGGCCGTTACATCATGCTGATGGTGGAAGAAGGCGTCGGCGCCGCGATCATCGACGTCGACCGCGACGGGGTGATCCGCATCCTTGAGACCGAATCAGGCCACATGGACTTCTCGCCCGCTTGTGAGCGCGAGGAGCGGCTGGCCCATGCTGCCAAGGGCATCAACCAGTATGTCAGCTGGGAAAAGATGCTGATGCTCGATCGCCAGGGTCAGATCTGGAGCCAGGCGGGCGACATTCCGGACAGCGACCGTCCCAAGATCCTCGCCAACCTCCTTGGCCGGTTCGCGGTCAACCTGATGCATGCCTATGGCGCGTGGCAGGGCGTGATGATCACCGGCGGCCGCGGCGCGCGCCTGCTGGAATCCAGCGCACGCCCGGCATTCGACGCGGCATTCAACGGCCGCCGCAACTTCAGCCGCCTGGTCATCGGTGCGCCGTCGTGGCGGGTCGAGCAGCGCGAAGCTGTGCTGACCGGCGCTGCCGAATGCCTGTCGCAGAATGTCCGCGTGGAGCTTCGCGACGCCGCCTGAGCGGGATTGAATAACGCGGTTGCCTTCCCACTTGGCCGGGATGGTGCCGCTTTCCGTCCTCGACCTCGCCCCTATCCCTGAAGGTTCGACCGCCGCCGATTCGTTCCGGCAGTCGGCCGAGCTTGCCCGCCACGCGGAGCGGCTGGGCTATCGCCGCTTCTGGATGGCGGAGCACCATTCCATGCCGGGGATCGCCAGCGCGGCGACTGCCGTGGCGCTCGCCTACGTCGGCAGCCAGACGTCGACCATCCGTATCGGCGCGGGCGGGATCATGCTGCCCAACCATGCGCCGCTGACGATTGCGGAGCAGTTCGGGACGCTTGAGTCGCTTTATCCCGGGCGAGTCGACTTGGGCCTGGGCCGCGCTCCCGGCACCGATCAGGCCGCGGCCTACGCCCTGCGTCGCGGCCTGACATCCGACGAGAACCAATTCCCGCGCGATGTTGTCGAGCTGATGGAATACTTCCGTGGTGGTGAGAACAAGGTTCGCGCGGTGCCCGGCGAAGGTTTGTCGGTGCCCGTGTGGATTCTCGGTTCCAGCCTGTTCGGCGCGCAGCTCGCGGCGATGCTCGGTCTGCCCTACGCCTTCGCATCGCATTTCGCGCCAGGGCAGATGATGGAGGCGATCGACCTATACCGCCACCGCTTCCAGCCGTCGGAACAGCTGGACAAGCCCTACGTGATGCTGGGCTTCAATTGCTTTGCCGCCGACACCGACGAGGAAGCGGAACTGCTCGCCACGTCGCAGCAACAGGCATTCGTCGCCCTGCGCACCGGCAACCCGATCAAATTGCCGCCGCCCAAGCCGGGCTTTGCCGACGATTTGCCGCTGCAGGCCCGCGCCATGCTTCGCCAGGTGCTGTCCTCATCGGCGGTCGGCAGCCCGGCGACGGTGCGCGACCAGGTTGCGGCCTTCGTTGCGCGCACGGGTGCCGACGAGCTGATCGTCACGTCTCAGATCTACGATCCTGCGGCTAGGCTGAAGTCCTACACGTTGCTGATGGATGCCGTCGGCCAGGACGCGCGCCGCGCCGCTTAATCTTCTATCCTGAAGGAAGCTCATGTCCGCACTCTTCACGCCGCTCGAGGTCGGAAGCCTCACCCTCGCCAATCGGATCGTGATCGCGCCGATGTGCCAATATTCGGCCGAAGACGGCTGCATGACCGACTGGCATACGATCCACCTCGGCACCCTTGCTCAGTCGGGTGCGGCGCTGCTGACGATCGAGGCGACGGCGGTCACGCCCGAGGGCCGCATCAGCTATGGCGATGTCGGCTTGTGGTCGGACGAGAATGAAGCTGCGATGGCCAAGGTTCTGGACAGCGTACGCCGCTGGTCTGACATGCCGATCGCCATCCAGCTCGGCCACGCCGGACGCAAGGCGTCGACGGACAAGCCATGGTTTGGTGGCGCGCAAATCGCGCCTGATCACGCAAACGGCTGGCAGACCGAAGCGCCCTCTGCCCTGCCCTTCGCCGACGGCGAGAATGCGCCCACGGCGTTGGACGTGGCGGGGCTTCAGCGCATCCGCGATGCCTTTGCGTCTGCAGCGCGCCGGGCCGCGCGGCTCGGCTTGGATGCCGTCCAGATCCACGGGGCGCACGGTTATCTCCTCCACCAGTTCCTGTCGCCGCTCTCGAACCGCCGGGAGGACGACTATGGCGGCAGTCTTGAGAACCGCATGCGCTTCCCGCTGGAGGTGTTCGACGCCGTACGTGCTGCCTTTCCCGCGGATAAGCCGGTGACGGTGCGCCTCTCCGCAACGGATTGGGTCGAGGGTGGCTGGGACGTTGAACAGAGCCAGGTCTTCGTTGGCGAGCTGGAGGCGCGCGGCTGCGCTGCGGTGCACGTGTCGAGCGGCGGCCTCGACCCACGCCAGAAGATCCCGGTCGGGCCGAGCTACCAGGTCCCTCTTGCCCGCGAGATCAAGGCGTCCACATCGATACCCGTCGTCGCCGTCGGCATGATCACCGACTATGAGCAAGCCGAGGCCATCGTCGGCACCGGCGACGCCGACATGATCGCCTTGGCCCGTGGCATTCTCTACGACCCGCGCTGGCCATGGCACGCGGCGGCGCATCTGGGCGCAAGCGTCAAGGCGCCACCGCAATATCTTCGCTCCCAGCCGCGCCAGCATCGCGACTTGTTCGACGACGGCCAGTGAAGGTTCGCGAGCTCCTAGGGACGGCACAGGTCCCCGGCGGCGAGGAACTGCGCCTGTTCCGCCGCGACAAGGACTTCATGATCGTCCTCGACCGCAACGAGCTGATGAACAGCCGCATGAGCGGATCGGAAGAGGCGCTCGCGACGCTGACGGTCGGACGGCTGAAGAACCGGACCAACCCACGTCTGCTGATCGGCGGCTACGGAATGGGGTTCACGTTGCGCGCCGCGCTTCAAGCTCTCTCCCGCCAGGCCGAGGTGGTGGTGGCCGAGTTGGTACCGGAGATCGTCGCCTGGGCGCGAGGGCCGATGGCTGAACTGACCGCCGGCTGCCTCGACGATCCGCGGGTCACAATTGCCGAACAGGATGTCGCCGACCTGATCGGCGGCGGAGCGGGAACCTACGATGCCATTCTGCTCGACGTCGACAACGGACCCGACGGACTCACCCGCGAAGAGAATAATGGCCTCTACTCCGACGACGGCCTGCGCGCTGCCAAGGCTGCGCTGGTGCCGGGCGGCATCCTGGCCGTCTGGTCTGCGGGCGACGACCCGGCGTTCACGCGAAGGCTTGGCGGTGCCGGCTTTCAGGTCGCAATCGAAAAAGTTCGCGCCCGCGCTAACGGCAAAGGCGCGCAGCACACGATCTGGCTGGCGCGACGGCGCTGAGCGACCCGCTTAGAGGTCGATCAGCAGCCGGGTCGGGTCCTCGATCGCTTCCTTGATGCGGACCAGGAAGGTCACCGCTTCCCGCCCGTCGACAAGGCGGTGATCGTAGCTGAGCGCAAGGTACATCATCGGACGCACCACGACCTGGCCGTCGCGAACGACGGGGCGCTCCTCGATGCGGTGCATGCCGAGCACCGCTGACTGCGGCGGGTTGATGATCGGGGTCGACAGCAGCGAGCCGAAGACACCGCCGTTGGAGATGGTGAAGGTGCCGCCCTTCATGTCCTCGGCGGTCAGCGTTCCGTCCTTGGCCTTCTTGCCATAGCCAGCGATCGACTTTTCGATTTCGGCGAAGTTCATGCTGTCGGCGTTGCGGATGACGGGGACGACGAGGCCCTTGGGCGCGGAGACGGCGACCGAAACGTCGAGGTAGTCGTGGTAGACGATTTCATCGCCGTCGATGCGGGCGTTGACGGCGGGAACGTCACGTGCCGCGAGAGCTGCCGCCTTCACGAAAAAGCCCATGAAGCCGAGGCGGATGCCGTGCTTCTTCTCGAACAGGTCCTTGTAGCGGGCGCGGGCGTCGATCACCGCCGACATGTCGACGTCGTTGAACGTCGTCAGCAGGGCCGCGGTGTTCTGCGCTTCCTTGAGGCGATTGGCGATGGTGAGGCGAAGGCGCGTCATCTTGACGCGTTCTTCCTTGCGCTCGCCCGGCGCCGACGGAGCGACGGCGGCCTGGGGGGCCGGAACGGGCGCAGCTTGCGGTGCCGGAGCGGACCGGGACTGCGCGGCCGCGAGCACGTCTTCCTTGGTCAGGCGACCGTCCTTACCGCTCCCCTTGATGCTAGTCGGGTCGACTTGGTTTTCCAGCACCGCGCGGCGGACGGCGGGCGAAAGGCGGGTTGCATTGTCCTGATCGCCTGCTGCAGGCTCCGGCGCATGCTCGCTGCCGCGAAGCTGCGGGGTTTCGCTCGGGCCGGCCGGGTTGGTCGTGGCGTTTGCAGCAGACTGCGCAGGCGTTGCGGCGGCGGCCGCACCACCTTCGCCGATGCGTGCGATGACCGCGCCGACGGCGACCGTGTCACCTTCGTTCACCAGCGTCTCGGACAGGGTGCCCGCGACCGGCGACGGCACTTCGACGCTCACCTTGTCGGTCTCGATGCTTGCGATCGGCTCGTCCGCTGCCACCGCTTCGCCGGGCTTCTTCAGCCACTGCGCGAGCGTGCCTTCGGTGATCGATTCGCCAAGTGCCGGAAGTTGAACGTCGGTTGCCATGGTCGTCCTTTGTTAGCTGGCCTTGGCGCGCTTGGTCGCCTGAGGTGCCGATTGTTCCGTTTCGTGACCGAGCGCGGCGGCGATCAGGGCCGCCTGCTCCGCCGCATGCCTCTTGGCAAGGCCGGTCGCCGGCGATGCGCCCGCGTCGCGGCCCGCATAAAGCGGCCGAAGCGGATGGCCGGCTTCCTTGCACGCCGCCTCGATCAGCGACTCCACGAAGAACCAGGCACCGTTGTTGCGCGGCTCTTCCTGGGCCCAGATCACCTGTTCCAGCTTCGGCATTTCCTTGAGCCGCCGGATCAGCGGGTTGGTCGGAAACGGGTAGAGCTGCTCCACGCGCAGGATTTCGACGCCCAGGTCGCCTGCCTTGTCGCGCGCTTCCATCAGCTCATAGGCGAGCTTGCCGCTGCACAGCACCAGCCGCCGCGTATCGCCTTTCTGCGGCGGATTGAGGTCGTCGAGGATCCGGCGGAAGTGGCTGTCGCCTGTGAAGTCGCAGGTCTTCGACACCGCCAGCTTGTGCCGCAACAGCGACTTGGGCGTCATCATGATCAGCGGCTTGCGGAACTCGCGCCGCATTTGACGGCGGAGGATGTGGAAATAGTTGGCCGGCGTCGTGCAGTTCGCCACCTGGATATTGTCCTCGGCGCACAGCTGCAGGAAGCGCTCCAGACGCGCCGAGCTATGCTCGGGCCCTTGCCCTTCGAACCCGTGCGGAAGCAGCAGCACCAGCCCACTGGCGCGGAGCCACTTGGCCTCGCCGCTGACGATGAACTGGTCGATGATGGTTTGCGCACCGTTGGCGAAATCGCCGAACTGCGCCTCCCAAAGCACCAGGGTGCGCGGGTCGGCGATCGAATAGCCATATTCGAAGCCGAGCACGCCGAACTCCGAAAGCGGAGAGTCGCGCACTTCGAAGCGGCCGCTTTCGATGGTGGTCAGCGGGATGTATTTGGTCGCGGTATTCTGGTCGACCCACACAGCGTGGCGCTGGCTGAAGGTGCCGCGGCCGCTGTCCTGACCCGACAGGCGGACGCCGAAACCCTCATAGACCAGGCTTCCGAACGCCAGCGCTTCCGCCGTCGCCCAGTCGAAGCCTTCGCCGCTTTCGAACATGGCGCGGCGGCCGTCGATTACGCGGGCCAGTGTCTTGTGGACGTTCACGCCCTCGGGGACCGTGGTCAAAATCTTGCCGAGGGTCGCGATCTCATCTTCTTCGATCGACGTCTCGGTGTTGCGACGGCCGAGCACCGGCTCGTCAGGGCGGCCAAGGCCGGCCCAGCGCCCTTCGAACCAATCCGCCTTGTTGGGCAGGTAATTGGCACCGGCCTGGAACTCCTGCTCCAGATGGTCGGTGAAGGTCTTGGTGTGATTGTCGATCCACGCCTGGTCGACCACCTTCTCGGCGATCAGCCGCTGGCCATAAAGCTCCGAAACCAAGGCATGCTTGCGGATTTCCGCATACATGAGCGGCTGGGTGAAGCTCGGCTCGTCGCCCTCATTGTGCCCGAAGCGGCGGTAGCACCACATATCGATCACGAAGTCGCGGCCGAACGTCTGGCGGAACTCGGTCGCCAACTTGCAGCAGAAGGTGACCGCTTCGGGATCGTCGCCGTTGACGTGCAGAATCGGCGCCTGGATGCCCTTCGCCACGTCCGACGGATAGGGCGACGAACGCGCGAACTGCGGGCTGGTGGTGAAGCCGACCTGGTTGTTAATGATGAAGTGGATGGTGCCGCCGGTGCCGTAGCCCGGCAAGCCGGAGAAGCCGAGGCATTCCCACACCACGCCCTGGCCGGCGAACGCCGCGTCGCCGTGAAGCAGAACCGGGATGACCGACTTGCCTTCCTCGTCGCCGTTCAGCGTCATCACAGCACGCGCCTTGCCGAGCACGACCGGATCGACCGCTTCCAGGTGCGACGGGTTGGGGACGAGGCTAAGGTGAACCTTGTTGCCGTTGAATTCCCGGTCCGACGAGGTGCCGAGGTGGTATTTCACGTCGCCCGAGCCGCCGACGTCGGCCGGGTTGGTGGCGCCGCCCGCAAACTCGTGGAAGATGGCGCGATAGGGCTTGCCCATCACGTTTGAGAGGACGTTCAGCCGGCCGCGGTGGGCCATGCCGACGGTGATTTCCTTGACGCCATATTGCCCGGCGTACTTGATGACCGCCTCAAGCGCCGGAATCGCGCTCTCACCGCCGTCGAGGCCGAACCGCTTGGTGCCGACATACTTCTTGGCGAGGAACTTTTCCCACTGCTCCGCCTCGATGACCTTGGCGAGGATGGCCTGCTTACCCTCGGGGGTGAAGTGGATGTCCTTGTCCTTGCCCTCGATGCGCTCCTGCAGGAAGCGGCGCTCGTCGAGGTCGTTGATGTGCATATATTCGATGCCGACGCTGCCGCAGTAATTCTTCTGCAGAACGGCGACGATCTCACGTACCGTCGCGCGGTCGAGACCAAGGGCGCCGCCGAGATAGATCGGACGGTCGAGGTCGGCGTCGGTGAAGCCGTGATATTGCGGCGTCAGCTCTGCCGGCAGTTCGCGCTTTACGAGGCCGAGCGGGTCGAGCTTGGCCGCGAGGTGACCACGCACCCGATAGGTGCGGATAAGCGTCATGGCGCAGATCGCGTCGTTCGCAGCGCGACGGACGTCGTCGTCGCTGGCGCCGGAGGCAACGGCAGCAGCCTTCGCCTCCTTCGCAACCTTCTCGATCACCGCGTCGGTGGGATCGAGCCCGGCGTTCACCGCGTCGAGATCCGACACAGGCCAGTTCGGCCGCGCCCAGCTGGGTCCCGGCTCCGGTTCGAACATTTGGCTCAGATCGTCCATGACTTCCTCGTGTGGCCGCGCCGACGTGCGCGCTCAGGCGTTCAGCAATTCCTTCAAGGTCTTGCCAAGCTCAGATGGGCTCGGCGACACCTTAATTCCAGCGGCTTCCATGGCCGCGATCTTGCTTTCCGCGTCGCCCTTGCCGCCCGACACGATGGCGCCGGCATGGCCCATGCGGCGGCCCGGAGGGGCGGTCCGTCCCGCGATGAAGCCGACGGTCGGCTTCCAGCGGCCGCGCTTCTTCTCGTCGGCAAGGAATTGCGCCGCTTCTTCTTCCGCGCTGCCGCCGATCTCGCCGATCATGATGATCGACTGGGTGGCGTCGTCGGCGAGGAACATTTCGAGCATGTCAATGAATTCGGTGCCCTTGACCGGATCGCCACCAATGCCAACGGCGGTGGTCTGGCCCAGGCCCTCGTTCGAGGTCTGGAACACTGCCTCGTAGGTCAGGGTGCCCGAGCGCGAGACGACGCCGACGCTGCCCTTCTTGAAGATGTTGCCGGGCATGATGCCGATTTTACACTCGTCGGGCGTCAGCACGCCCGGGCAATTCGGCCCGATCAACCGCGACTTGGACGCGTCGAGCGCGCGCTTCACCTTCACCATGTCGAGCACCGGAATGCCCTCCGTGATGCAGACGATCAGCGGCACTTCCGCGTCGATGGCTTCAAGGATCGAGTCCGCCGCGAAGGGCGGCGGGACGTAGATGACGGAGGCATCGGCGCCGGTCGTCTCGACCGCTTCGGCAACCGTGTTGAACACGGGCAGGCCGATATGCTCCGTGCCGCCCTTACCCGGCGTCACACCGCCGACCATCTGCGTACCGTAGGCGAGCGCCTGCTGGGTGTGGAAGGTGCCGGTCTCACCGGTCATGCCCTGCGTAATGACCTTGGTGTTGCGGTCGACTAAAATGCTCATTGAACTGTTTGCTCCTCAGGAGACAGGTCGGGTGCGATCCTGACGATCGTCCAACCATTGAATTCACTTGCCCCTACAACACGACCGTCGGACGTAATCGACACGGACTGCATCCCTGGCACCCCACGGCCACTTGCGAGAAGATTAGACATATCTTTCCCATCGAACGCGCCGTTCGCAATCTGGAGAGCGTCGGAGTAATGATTGCCGCGCCAGAGAACCGTGCAGTGTGGAGCCGCTCGCCCCTTTTTACCGAGGGAAGGCAGAATGACGTAGACGCTTCTTGCGGGCAGCGAGAGGAGCACCTGATTTGGGACGTCGGCTTCCGTTAACGGAGAAAAAGTTACGCTGCGCCCAATTATCCGTGGAGGGAGCGAGTACTGGAGAGACTCGATAATCGCCGACGGTAGCTCCTTATATTCGACTTGCCTGAACTCTGCTGCCGATAGTTCAGCCTTCTCAGCCAAGCACACACTGCGGAATAAGTTCGATGCGTGAGACGACGCAGCACCGGGCATCGCTGACGCAAGTCCCGGAAGCAATGCCGTAATGCATGCAAAGGCGAAGAAGCGTGTAATCACTTATGCCAGCGAGCCGTCGATCTGCTTGCAGGCGTCGAGCAGTTCCTTGACGGCCTCGACGCTGACCTGAAGGTTCTGCTTGGCCGTGTCGTCCAGTTCGATCTCGACGATCTTCTCGACGCCGCCCGCGCCAATCATCACCGGCACGCCGACATATAGGTCGTTCACGCCATATTCGCCGCTGACGTAGGCGGCGCAGGGGAGGATGCGCTTCTGATCGTTGAGGTAGGCCTCAGCCATTGCGATGCCGCTCGCGGCCGGTGCGTAGAAAGCGGATCCGGTCTTCAGCAGCGCCACGATTTCGCCGCCGCCGCCGCGGGTGCGCTTCACGATATCGTCTATCCGCTCTTGCGTCGACAGGCCCATCTTGATGAGGTCGGGAACGGGGATGCCGTTGACGGTCGAATATTCGACCACCGGCACCATCGTGTCGCCGTGGCCGCCGAGCACGAAGGTGTTCACGTCGCGGATTGAGACGTTGAACTCTTCCGCCAGGAAGTGGCTAAACCGCGCGCTGTCGAGAACGCCGGCCATGCCGACGACCTTGTTGTGCGGGAGCCCTGAGAATTCGCGAAGTGCCCACACCATCGCGTCGAGCGGGTTGGTGATGCAGATGACGAAGGCGTCCGGCGCATTGGCCTTGATGCCCTCCCCCACAGCCTTCATGACCTTGAGGTTGATGCCGAGCAGGTCGTCGCGGCTCATGCCTGGCTTGCGAGCGACACCCGCGGTGACGATGATCACATCCGCGCCGGCGATGTCGGCATAATCGTTGGAGCCGGTGATCTTGGCATCAAAGCCTTCGACCGGGCCGCACTGCGACAGGTCGAGCGCCTTGCCCTGGGGAACGCCCTCAACGACATCGAACAGGACGATGTCGCCCAATTCCTTCTGAGCAGCGAGGTGAGCGAGGGTGCCGCCGATATTACCGGCGCCGATCAGCGCGATCTTCTTGCGAGCCATGGGGGCCAGCTCCAGCCTTTCTATTGTGGGCGCGAACGTCAGAGGGCGTCCGCAACGACATGCGCCGGCACTGGCGCTCGGGCGCCCGATTAGCGGCATGACCCCGCCGGGGCAACCGCTTGGATCCCGAAAACGCGGCGGGCGCCGATGAAATGTTAGCGCTACCGACGCTTGCCGTCAGGCGTCGAAGGTCTCGAGCATGCGGTCGCGCTGCCGCGCCTGACGATCGTAGCTGTCGGCCATCCTGAGAAGCGCCTGCATTGCTTCTTCCGTCTGGCGCGTGGACGCCAACGTCCGGCATTGATCGGCCATGCTGCGAAGATTGCGCGAATCGAGCATGGCGCCAAATAGAACAGGATCCCAAAAACACCAGTAGGCCACTTCATCCACCACGGATGATCTCAATGTGGATCCCGTGTGGATAAGTCTGCCAAGCCCAAGGGTAACCGTCATTAATCGACCGACAAAGTTCAACAGGAATGTCGCCCGCGCGCATGGCCTCCCAGCCCGGTGCCCGGCGCCGACGTGGCAACCGAACACGTCACCAGCCGTTGCAACTTCGATCAGGTTACACGCGGCCGCCAAGCTGTCCTTCGGATGAGCGGGAACACAGACCGCGGTTCAGGACCATCAGCTTATTGTGACCACTAGAAAGGTGACACGATGAAGAAATTGCTTCTTATCGCCGGCGCTGCGGCACTGGCGTCGACGGCACCGGCCTTTGCCAATCAGGGTCAGGGCCACGGCCGCGGCAACGGGCATGCCAATCATGCGAAAATGAACCATGGCAAGTCGGCGCGCGGTGTCGTGACGAGCGATCGTTACGGCCGGCTCTACGCATTGAACAGCCGCGGGACCTGCCCGCCGGGTCTCGCGCGCAAGGGCAACGGCTGCATGCCGCCGGGCCAGGCCAGGAAGATGTACAACGTCGGCGACCGCTATCGCCGCAACTTCGGGACGACCTGGGGCTACAACCAGATCCCGGACTATCTGCGTTATCAGTACCAGTTCGATCCCAGCGATCGGTATTATTACAATCAGGGCTACCTCTATCAGGTCGACCCCCGGACGATGCTGATCGAGCAGGTCGTCAGCGCGCTTCTGCGCTAGACCTGCCAGGGCAAGACCAAAGGCCGCGTCGGCAAGCGCCCGCGCGGCCTTTTCTTTTGGCCGGTCTCCATGCTAGCGGCGCGCCCAAGCACAGGAGTTACGCTTTGGCCGAGTTCCGCCTTCCCAAGAACAGCCGCATCACCAAGGGCCGCGAGCATGCGCGCGAGTCCGGGCAGAAGCTGAAGACGTTCAAGATCTACCGCTACGATCCCGATACGGGCGCCAACCCGCGCTACGACACCTACACCATTGATCTCGAGAAGACCGGACCGATGGTGCTCGACGCCCTCATCCGCATCAAGAATGAGATCGACCCGACGCTGACATTCCGCCGTTCCTGCCGTGAGGGCATTTGCGGTTCCTGCTCGATGAACATGGATGGCCGCAACGGTCTTGCCTGCACCACGGCGATCAACGACATCAAGGGCACGGTGAAGATCACCCCGCTGCCGCACATGGAGGTGGTCAAGGACCTGGTTCCCGACCTGACCCATGCTTACGCCCAATATGCGTCGATCCAGCCGTGGCTGAAGTCGGCGACTCCGCAGCCGTCGGGCAAGGAGCGGGCGCAATCGCCGGAGGACCGCGCCAAGCTGGACGGCCTGTACGAGTGCATCCTCTGCTTCTGCTGCACCACCAGCTGCCCGAGCTACTGGTGGAACGGCGGCAAGTTCCTGGGTCCCGCCATCCTGCTCCAGGCCTATCGCTGGCTGGCCGACAGCCGCGACGAAATGACGGGCGAGCGGCTTGATCAGCTCGAGGATCCTTACCGGCTCTACCGCTGCCACACGATTATGAATTGCGCGAACGTCTGCCCCAAGGGCCTGAACCCGGCCAAGGCAATCGCCGAGACCAAGAAGATGATTGCGGAGCGCGCCGCTTGATCTCTCCCCTCCCGCGAGCGGGAGGGGATCGAGGGGAGGGCCTGTGACGGCCATTCGCTCGGCCTATGATCAGCTCGTCACTGCCGGAGAACTCAGGGCTGACCCGGCGCAGCTCCGGGCAGTCGCGGCGCTGGAGCGGCTGGCGGCCGGGATGGCACGGCGCCAGGGTCTGTTCGCACGATTGCTCGGCAAGCCGGCAAAGGGCTGCGACGGCGTCTACCTGTGGGGCGGCGTCGGGCGGGGCAAGTCGATGCTGATGGACCTCGCCTTCGAGCATCTCGACGTCGGGCCGAAGCGCCGCGTCCACTTCCACGCCTTCATGCTCGAGGTTCACACCCGGCTTCGCGAGGCGCGCAGGAGCGAGGGCGGCGACCCGATCGAGGCAGTGGCGGAGGCCATCGCGGACGAGGCCAAGCTGCTCGCCTTCGACGAGATGGTGGTGAACAACCCGCCCGACGCTATGATCCTGTCGCGGCTGTTCACCCGTCTGCTCGATATCGGCGTCAAGGTGGTCACCACCTCCAACCGGCCGCCTGCGGACCTCTACAAGGACGGGCTTAATCGCGAGCTGTTCCTGCCCTTCATCGACCTGATCGGCCGGCGGATGGACGTCGTGGAGGTGAACGGCGCCACCGACTACCGGCTCGACCGGTTAACGGGCGTACAGGTCTGGCACGTGCCGAACGGCCCGGAGGCAACCGCGAAGCTGAGCGAGGCGTTTTTCAAGCTGACCGACTATGACGTCGCGGATCGCGCCAAGGTGCCATCGGAGGAGCTGGCGGTCGGCGGCGGGCGGACTTTGCACGTGCCCAAGAGCCTGAAAGGCGTCGCCGTCTTCTCCTTCAAAAGGCTGTGCGGAGAGGCGCGCGGCGCCAGCGACTATCTCGCCGTCGCCCAGCGTTTCCACACCGTGATCATCGTCGGCATCCCGGTGCTCGGCCCTGAAAAGCGCAACGAGGCGGCCCGCTTCGTCACCCTGATCGACGCGCTCTACGAACATCGCGTCAAGCTGCTCGCCGCCGCGGACGCGCAACCTGCGGGGCTCTACCCGTCGGGCCACGGCAGCTTCGAGTTCCAGCGGACCGTTAGCCGTCTGGAGGAGATGCGCAGCGCCGATTACCTCGCGGAGGGGCACGGTACGATCAGCTGACTGCCTGAACCGCCTTCAGCACCTCCGCCGCATGCCCCGGCACCTTCACCTTCCGCCAGGCCTTCACGACCGTGCCGTCGGCGCCGATCAGGAAGGTCGCGCGTTCCATGCCCATATATTTGCGGCCGTACATCGACTTTTCGACCCAGGTGCCGAAGGCATCGGAGATGCGGCCGTCCTCGTCGGAAGCGAGCGGGACGGCGAGGCTGTACTTCTCGATGAACTTGTCATGCTTCTTCATCGGATCGCGCGAGACGCCGATCACCTTTGCGCCCGCTGCCGCGAAGTCGCCCGCGAGCGCGGTGAAGTCCTGCGCCTCGCGGGTGCAGCCCGACGTGTCGTCCTTGGGGTAGAAATAAAGCACCAGCGGCTGCCCCGGCGTGGCGAGGTTGACGGTTGAGCCGTCGCTGGCGGTCACATCGATCGCCGGTGCCTTGTCGCCTTCGTTCATTTGCCGTCCCTAACCTTCAACCAGAGCTCCGCAATCCTCTGCCGCGCCTCTCCATGCGCTTCAAGCAGGCTGTCCCAACTGTCGTATCCGCACTGCCGGGCGATCAGCTCCCGCGATTGCGGCGGCGGATCTCCGCCCGACGGGGCGACGAGGCGCAACACGACAAGCAACCGCGCAAGAAGGCATAGGTCCGCCTCCATCTGAGCATCCATAAGCCCCGCACCTGCGAGACCCGCGATCGCTCGCTCAAGCCGCGGATCAAGCCCGGCGCCGCTGATCAATTGAAGCGTGTGGATCGCGAATTCCAGGTCGACCAGCCCGCCCGGGCCCAGCTTGATGTCGAGCGGTCCAGTGGCAGGTTTGTGGCGCGCCATCTCAAGCCGCATCTGGGCGGAATCGGCCCGCACCTTGGCCGGGTCGTGCGGCGTGGTCAGGATCGCATCGATCGCCCGCCGCAACCGTGCCTTTCCTTCTTGCGTACCGCGCACCGGTCGCGCCCGACAAAGGGCCATATGCTCCCATGTCCAGGCTTCGCTTCGCTGATAGTCGACGAACCCGTCCAGTGAGACGGCAAGCATCCCCTTCACTCCTTGCGGACGAAGACGCGTGTCGATGTCGTACAGTGGGCCCGCCGCAGTCGGGACGCTCAGTGCAGCGGTGATCCGATTGGCGAGCCGATTGTAATAGTCTGTCGCGCTCAGCGAACGGCGGCCGTTCGACACCGCTCCGGGCGGCGCATCGAAGATATAGACGATGTCGAGGTCCGAGACGTGGGTCAGCGACTGCCCCGCGAGCCGCCCGAGGGCAAGCAGGAGGAGTTCGCCGCCCTCGATCCTTCCATGGCTGTCGGCGAACTCCGCTTCCGCAATGTCGGCAAGTGCGACAATGGTCCCTTCGGCGACGTCGCTATAACCCTTGGCGACTTCCAACGCGTCGCCGCGGCCTGCGATCAGCTGCACTCCAAGTGCGAATCGACGTTCGTTGACCAGCCGCCGGGCCTTGTCGAGCGCCTGGTCATATGGCTGGCCAGCCATGGCGTCGCGCAATCGCTCGGCCACCGACTCGGCCGATGCCGGCAACTCGTAACTGGACTGATCGATCAGGCCGTCCAGAAGGTCGGGTCGCCTGGCGAGCTGATCGGCGAGGATCGGCGCATGGGACAGGATGAGAGCCAGATCACGGGCAAGCCCCGGCCGCGCCTCCAGTAAACGGAAGAGGTTCACGCCGCTCGACAAGCGTTCGACGATGTCGGCGAAGCGGTTGAGGGCATGGTCGGGATCGGGACCGCTGGCGATCGCCCGCATCAGGGTCGGCAGCATCGCTTCGAACGCCGACTGCGCGGCGGCCGAGCGGAGCGCGCGTGCCTTTCCGGCCCGCCACTCGGCGATGCGGGCGGCCGGCTGCTCAACCTGAGCGAAGCCCATGGCAGTGAGTTCGTCCTGCAGAATCTGCGGATCCATCGACAGCCGGTCGCCGGTCTCGCTGACCAGGCCGTCGAAAAGACGGCCGACGGCACCGACGTGGGGCTTGAGGCGGTCCAGCAGCGCCTCCCCATCCGGCGATCCGTCGAGCCTGGCAATCTGATCCAGCGCGTCGCGATCGAGCGGAAGACGGTGTGTCTGCTGATCGGCGATCATTTGCGCGCGATGTTCCACCGTTCGCAGCAGCCGGTAGGCGTCGCCGATCGCGGCGGCGGTGTCCGCGTCCATGTGGCCGCTGTCGGTCAAGGCGGTCAGCGCATCGAGCGTGGCGGGCACGCGCAGTGCCGGCTCGCGGCCTCCATGGATCAATTGCTGCACCTGGGTGAAGAATTCCGCCTCTCGGATCCCCCCGCGACCGCGCTTGAGGTCGTACCCGGGGCCGAACGCCTGCACCTGCTCGTAATGGTCGCGGATCCGAACGCTGACCTGACGAATTTCCTCGATTGCGCCGAAATCGAGCGACCGTCGCCACACGAATGGCAGAATGGCGTCAAGGAACATCTGGCCGAGCAGCTTGTCGCCAGCGGCCGCGCGGGCGCGGATAAAGGCGGCCCGCTCCCACGCCAGGGCGCTGGATTCATAATAGGAAATGGCGGCGTTGACCGGCAATGCGATCGGCGTCGCCTCCGGGGAGGGGCGGAGGCGGAGGTCCACCCGCGCGGCATAGCCATGGGCGGTTCGTGCTTGGAGCAGCTCAATCACTCGGCGGCCAATGCGCACGGCAACCTCGCCCGCCTCCTGACGCGGATGACGCGGATGACGCGGCAGCGTTTCCGGGTCGAAGAGGAACAGCAAGTCGACGTCGGACGAGTAATTGAGTTCGCTGCTGCCTAGCTTGCCCAGCGCGATCGCCGCAAACCCTGCCGGCGGCGCATCGGGCGCTCTTTCGAGGAGAGCGGCGGTAATCGCCTGATCGATTGCGGTGTCGGCAAAGTCCGAAAGTGCCGCAGTTACTTGCTCGAGCGACAGTTCGGCCGAGAGATCGCCAAGCGCGACGGCAAGCGCAAGTCCCAGCCGCTGACGCCGAAGCCGAATGTCGACAGCTTCGTCGGCAACCTGAAGCGCAAGCGAAATCGCCTGCTCGCTTCCGCGCTCAACGAATGCCGACACGATTTCAGGTCGGGATTCCGCAGCCGCGCGCAGAAAGGGCGAGAAGGATCGTGCCCGTTCGACGGCATTGGCCCGCACTTGGCGGTCGGGACCGATGTTCATCTGCATCAGTGGATCTAAAACGCCTTTTGCGGGAAACTTCCACGCGGTTTCGGTCGTTGGCCCCCGAAATGAAGTCGGATCGTCATCTCACGGCGGCGGAAGTCAACATGGATCGCAAAATCATCCGGGTCGACATCCCACCGTCGCATGCGGGCATAACCGCAGCTCTTCGTCGCGCCTTCGAGGCTGCGGCGGCGGAACAGACTGATCGTGATTTCGACGAATTACTGCGCAAACTGAACTAAGCGTCACTTGCTTGACGGGCAGGGCGATCAGAACTCGCCGTGCTCGCCGCTAAGTTCGTCCACCTCGTTCATGATGGTCTGAAGCGCCGACTTGTCCGGGTCCTGCTTGTGCTGGCGGCGTGAAGGCAGCTTGCCGCTCGACAGCAGGTTTTCCAGTGCAACGCGACCGCGGGCCACGCGGCTCTTGATGGTGCCCACGGCACAACCGCAGATCTCCGCCGCTTCTTCATAGGCGAAGCCGCCAGCGCCGACGAGGATCAGCGCTTCGCGTTGGGGCTGCGGCAGGTGCAACAAGGCACGCTGCATGTCACCGAGTTCGATGTGGCGGTCCTGACTTGCCGGCGCGGCAAGGATCTTGGACGCCGTGACATCGTCCCACTCGCCCTTGAAGCGCGCGCGCCGCATCTGGCTGAGGAACAGGTTGCGAAGGATGATGAAGGTCCAGGCCCTCATGTTGGTGCCGGCCTGGAACCGCTTGCGCGCGGCCCACGCCTTCAGCAACGTCTCCTGCACGAGGTCGTCGGCCAGGTCGCGGCTGCCGGACAGCGACCGCCCGAACGCGCGCAAGTGCGGGATGACGCTTGCCAGCTGTTCCTTGAATTCCGGATCCGACAGTGGAACCGGCTCATGCGGAACTTCCAAAACTTCCTGGCTGTCGTCGGCCAACGCGTTCCCCACCCTAGATTCTTGCCGCAAGGACGCGCGGCGTATGGTCGATCATCGACCCGAGATGTAACAAGACGTAGTGCTCAACCGGCCGCGAACAAGATGATGGCGAACAGCACCACGATGAGCACAAGTCCGATGCTCAGCACATAACGGGTCATGTGCGGGGTCGAGCCGGCCCGCGCCTCGGTCGTCGTTACATGTTCCTGCTGATCATTCATTTCCATCTCGTTCCAAATTTCAAGGGGAACGCGCCTCTGCGCAGCCTTGTTCCGTCGGCATTAAGCCGCGGGAACCGTGGCCGCGTCGAAGAAGAGGGCCTGGGCGATCGCGGCTTTTACCGTCGAGCGCTGGAACGGCTTGGTGATCAAAAAGGTCGGCTCCGGACGAGTGCCGGTCAGCAGGCGCTCGGGGAATGCCGTGATGAAGATCACGGGGACCGAGAATTCCGCCAGGATGTCCTTCACCGCGTCGATCCCGCTTGAGTCGTCCGCAAGTTGAATGTCGGCGAGGACCAGTCCCGGCGGATGCTGGCGCGCTTGCGACACCGCTTCGTCGCGGGTGACCGCAACGCCGGTGACGTTGTGGCCGAGGTCTCGAACGATGGTTTCGATATCCATCGCGATGATCGGCTCATCCTCGATGATCAGCACGTCGGCATGGGTCTGCCGTTCGATCTCGCTCAGCGCTTCTGCGACGAGAGACTCGACGTCCGACGGGCTGGCGCCGATCAGATAGGAAGCGTCCTCCGACGAAAAGCCTTCAAGCGCAGTCAGCAACAAGGCCTGGCGCGAGAGCGGGGTGATCCGGGACAGGCGCGCCTGGGCAATCCCTTCAGCGCCCGAATATTCACGCTGCGGCTCCTCGCCTTCCTCGATGTTGGCGGTCGACCAGATCGCATGAAATGTGCGGTACAGGCCGAGCCGCGGATCGACATCGCGCGGAAACTCGTCGGGGCTTGCAACGATGGCTTCCAAGGTAGCGCGCACAAAGGCGTCGCCATGCGCCTGGCTGCCTGTCAACGCACGGGCATAACGGCGAAGGAAGGGCAAATGGGGGGCGAGTTCCTGGCCAAGGGACATAAGTGATGGCTCTCCCGTATGAATGACTTTGGACCCCTTTGGGGGCCGTTGAACTTCGTTGCAACCCTGGAAGGATTTGCGCGCTATCGTAGCGCGGATCGCCGCCCCCAGAAGAATCAACCGACGCTGGAACAAAGGACGAGCCATTTGGTTTCCATGGCGCTGAAGACTTTCCGGCAGCCGCTGGCGTGCCGGCAAAAGGCGTATCAGCCTGATGCAATGTGGGCGCGGGGAATCATTCAGACCGTTGCGTGACGTGGAATCATCAGTAAGAGCGCGCACACCCGCGCAAGGGGGACGAGAGGTTGAGTGGTAGGCGGCAGGACAAGTTGCATCAAGCGGATCGAAAGGAAGCGTCCTCCGGCGACGACGGCGCTTCGAACAAAAAAAGCGATGCAAAGGATCGGCGCAAACCGCCGGCCGAGGTCAGCCGCGCGCTGCGCAGCGTCTATGACGACACCTTGCGCGAAGACGTTCCTGACGACTTCATGGACCTGCTCGGAAAGCTTAGCTGACCGTCGCGGCCTCGGCGGGGCCGGATAAATGAGCTTTCGCCGCTGGTTCGCCTCTTTTCCGACGGCCGCCAAACTTCTCCTGATCCTAACGGCCGCGATCGTACCCGTGGCAATTCTTCTCATCTTTTTCGCCAATGGCGAGATCGTGGAGGCGAACCGGGCTCTTCGCGGACGCACGGACGACCAAGCCCGCGCGGCGGTTCGCGAGATGGAAAGCCTGGTCGCGCGCAACGTCCTGGCGCTTCGAATCGGCGCGAACGCCGCTTACTCGGGCGGGCTGGCGGGCAGCTGCGACCGCGCGCAACGGGCGCTCAGCATCGCGCCGGGCGTCGCCAAGAATTTCGAACTGGACGACGTCAACGGCAAGCCGATCTGCACCGTTGGCGAAAGCGCAATCACCGCCGGGCTGCCGCTGGTGGCGCCGGGTGCAGTCGTTCTGCGCCTGGCACCGGATCGGGACGCGCTGGTGCTGCGGGTCGGCGTGAATGGCGGAATGGCGACCGGCACGATATCCCTCAACGAACTAAGAGAGATTGCCGAGGCCGGAACCGCTGACCTCGATTCGCTCATACTGTCGGACGGCTATCGACGGCTCACCATTTTCGACCGCCCCGACCCCCCTTCCGATGACCGAGTTCCGGTTCTGCTGAATCACGACATCGGCAACGGCCAGATCGCCGCCCGCGCCTCAGCCGCCATGCCGCGGATATCGACGCTCGATCGGCTGCTTCTCCTCATGCCGCTTCTGATGTGGGTGCTGGCGGCCCTGATCACTTGGCTGCTGGTCACCCGTTTGCTCATCCGCCCGCTCAAGCACCTTCAGCGCGGCGTCGCCGCTTACACGCCCGGCGAGCCGGTCGAACTCCCACGAAAACTCGGCCCCGCGACGGAAATCCGCGAGCTTCGGGATGCCTTTCGGAGGGCCTTCAGCCGGGTGGAGGAATCCGAGCAGGAAATGGTCCTTGCGCTTGACGGCCAGCGCCGCCTGGTTCGCGAGGTCCATCACCGGGTGAAGAATAATCTTCAGGTCGTCGCGTCCCTGCTCAACATCCACAGCCGCAGCGCGCCTACGCCCGAGGCGCAACATGCCTATGCCGCCATCGCCCGTCGCGTCGGGGCACTCTCGATCGTCCACCGCAACCATTTTGCGGAAATGGAGGAGAATCGCGGGATCGCGCTCCGGCCGCTCCTTACCGAGCTAGCCGCGGAACTTCGGGCCGGTGCGCCCGAGGGCGCCCGAGGCTTCATGATCGAACTTGAGCTGGAGGCGATGCATTCGACCCAGGACGTGGCGGTCTCCGTCGCCTTCCTGATCACGGAAATCGTCGAGTTCGCCATGCTAAACCGGCCGAGCGCCGAAGTGGATGTGACGCTGCGGCGAACGAGCGAACTCACCGCCCGCCTGTCGGTGGGAAGTCCTGTTCTCAACCCTGACGAGACTGATCAGCCGGGCAAGGTTCAGTTCGAACGGATCGTTTCTGGCCTCGCCAAACAGCTCCGCTCGCCCCTTGATCGGCGCCTCGGACGCTACTCGGTGGACCTGCCCGTATTCCCGAACTGAGCCGCCCAAAAATAATTTCGAAAATCTTTTGGGCGGTGGAACCCATCTGAAAAATCGGGCGTTGAGCAGTTCGGATAGTGACCTTTTGCCCCCCCGCTCTCGCTATCCGCTTAAATGGGCCCGGAACCGCCAACCCTCCCCCCCCCGGTGGCGCTTCCGGGCCCTCAACATTTTCAGCATCCTGAACTGATTGAGAGCCAGAGGCGGCCGAGGCCGCGCGGCGGCTTGCGCGCCAGTGGGTGAGGCGAATGGCGACGATGGCGAATTCGTACAGCAGGTAGAGCGGCACCAGCAGCATCAGCATGGAAACCACATCCGGCGGAGTCAAAACCGCAGATACTCCGGCGGCGCCGACGATTGCGTAACGCCGAGAAGCGGCGAGCTGCTCACGCGTGACAATTCCGGCGCGTTCCAGGACCATCAGCAGGACTGGGAGCAAGAATGCCACGCCAAAGCCGAACAGGAACCGCGTGCAGAAATTGAGATAGTTGCCGACGCCCGGCAGAGCTTCCTGTGTCACTCCACCGACGTTGCCCTGATAGCCGAGCAGGAAGTGCAAGGCCCAGGGAACGGTCAGGAAGTATGCAAAGCTCACGCCGCCCGCGAAAAAGAAGGGCGTCATCAGCAGGAATGGCAAAAACGCCTTCTTCTCCTTGGCGTAGAGGCCCGGCGCGACGAACCGCCAGATTTGCGTCGCAAGCACCGGGAAGCTGATCATCAGTGCGGCGAAAAAAGCGACCTTCACTTCGACGAAGAAGGCTTCGAAGATGTCGGTGTAGATGAGCTTGCCCTGTCCGGCCTTGAGCAAGGGCTGCACCAGCACCGCAAAAATCGGCTTTGCGAAGTAAAGGCAGACGAAGAAAGCGATCAGCAACGTCGCCACACACCAAAGCAAGCGCCGACGCAGCTCGATCAGATGATCGAGCAACGGCGCCTTGGAATCATCGATGTCCTTCATGGCAGTTCGCGCTGCTCTGGCGGAAGGTGACGCTGATCGGGCGTCGCATCCTCCGTTTGCGGCTCCGTCAAACCCCCTTCGGCTGCGGGCGGCGGTAGATCTTGGCCAGTTACGACCGGAGCCTCAAGGGCGGGAAATTCGCGCATGATACGCTCATTTTCCTCGCGCCAGCGGCGCTCCATCTCCTCAAGCTCCGCCTCGCGAATGACATTCTCGATCCCCGAGGTGAAGTGGCGGGCGTAGCCCCGCACCTGTCCGACCCATCGACCAACGGTCATCAGGACCCGAGGCAGTTCCTTGGGCCCGATGAACAGCAGAGCGAGCACTGCCACGACGAGCAGCTCTGAAGAATCGATGCCGAACACGGCTGTCCGATCTTAGCGCCGATCGTCCTCGCGCGCCGTCGAGGTCGTGTCGGTCTGGCGCGGGGTCACGTCGATCGGATCCTGCGACCTCGGAAGGGGGCGGCTCTCATGCCGCTCTACCGGCTTGTCGTCATCAGCCATGCCCTGCTTGAAGCTCTTGAGGCCCTTTGCCACGTCGCCCATCATGGCCGAGAAGCGGTTGCCGCCGAACAGAAGCAGCACGATCACCGCGAAGATCAGGATATGCCAAAGGCTGAAACCGCCCATGTGAGTCTCTCCGAGAAGGGTTGGAGTGCCTCTTAGTCCTCCTTGTCGCCGCTTTCCAGTTGCAGTTGTCCAAGGGAGCCGTTCATCGCCTCGTCCAGCGGATCGAGGAGACCCGCCGCCTTGAGGTCGTCGATGCCAGGCAGGTCGCGCCGCGATTGCAGGCCGAAGTGGCTGAGGAACTCTCCGGTCGTGGCATAAAGCAACGGCCGTCCCGGCGCCTCGCGGCGGCCGGCCGGCCGGACCCAGCCTGAGTCCATCAGAACGTCGAGCGTGCCCTTGGAGATCTGGACACCCCGGATCGCCTCGATCTCGGCGCGGCTGACAGGCTCGTGATAGGCGATGATGGCTAGGGTCTCCGTCGCCGCCCGCGAGAGTCGGCGCGGCTCCTCGCGAGTACGGCGAAGCAGGTGCGCGAGGTCGGGCGCCGTCTGGAAATGCCAGCGTCCGCCACGCTCGACCAACTCTATGCCATGCCCTTCGTAGAGCGCCTGCAAGGCAGTCAGCGCTTCATCCACATCGCCATCGCCCGAATGCTCGCCGATCTCCTGAACGGTGAGGGGAACAGCGGAAGCAAACAGGGTGGCTTCGACCGCACGGGCGAATTCATCCATCAGGCGGCTCTCAACTCGATCGGTGCGAACGGCTCCTTCTGCGCAATCTCCAGCCTTCCGCGCCGAGCGAGTTCCAGCGCCGCGACGAAGCTGGACGCCAGCGCCGACTTACGGAACTGCGGGTCAAGCGTCGGCGGTAGGAAGGTCTCAAGCCTGGTCCATTCGACCGCGCTGCCAATCATCCGTGCCACGCGCTCGATTGCTTCTTCCAATGTCAGCACGGCGCGGGCGTGGACCACGTGCAGCGCAGGCTGCGTCCGCGCCCTGACGAAACCATAGGCCGCAAACAGGTCGAAATCGCGGACTTGCCAGGCGGACTTGCGGACCAGCCGCAAACCTTCAGGCGCCCCGCGCGTGAACACGTCGCGACCGATCCGATCCCGGCCCATCAGGCGCGCCCCCGCTTCGCGCATCGCGTCCAGCCGCTGGAGCCGGAGCTGAAGCCGAAGCGCGACCTCCTCGGGACTTGGGTCCTGCTCGGGATCCTTCGGCAGAAGCAGGCAGCTTTTGAGGTAAGCAAGCCAGGCCGCCATCACCAGATAGTCGGCGGCGATCTCCAGCTTGAGCGCCCGTGCCTCGGCAAGATAGCCGAGATATTGCTCAACCAGCTGCAGGATGGAGATTTGCGCAAGGTCGACCTTTTGCGCCCGAGCCAAATTGAGCAGCAGGTCGAGCGGCCCTTCCCAGCCGTCGAGGCTGAGGTTCAGTTCCTCATTGTGCCGGAGCGGCAGCTCACCCGACGATTCGTCCCCCATGTCGGGAGACTAGCGCCCCGGAACTGAGGCGCAATCAGGCAAGGGCCAGCAGGGTATCGCGCTTGGCAACGGCTGCCGCGAAGTCGTCGCCGCGCTCGTCTGCCACCACGGTAGCCATGGCCCGCGCAAGGCGTGCCTCACCCTCCACGCTCATCGGCGGTACGAGCTCGGCCACTTCGCGCATTTCCTCAATCTTCCCCGAGCAGTGAAGTGCCACGTCGCAGCCGGCGAGGACCACTGCTCGAGCGCGTTCGCCGGCCGTTCCGCTCAGCGCCTCCATGTTGACGTCGTCGCTCATCAGCCAGCCGTCAAACCCGATGCGCTCGCGGATGATGCCCTGGATTACCGTCGGCGAGATGCTGGACGGGCGCTCGGCGTCCCACGCGGTGTAAACTACGTGGGCCACCATCCCCATGGGGGCATGGCGCAGTCGCTCGAATGGCTCAACGTCGGTCTCCAGCTCATCGGCGGACGCCGTGACGACCGGCAATTCCACATGGCTGTCGGCCATCGCCCGGCCGTGGCCGGGGATATGCTTGATGACGCCGACGACGCCTGCCGACGCCATGCCGTCAAGTGTCGCGCGTCCAAGGGCCGCAACCTGCATCGGTTCGCTGCCCAGCGCGCGGTCGCCGATGATGTCGTGCGCGCCCTCCTGCCGGACGTCGAGCAAAGGCAGGCAGTTGACGTTGATCCCCGCCTCCTTGAGCATCAAGGCAATTGCCCTTGCATTCGCGCGCACCGCCTCGATCGCGGACGACGGGGCCAGCCGGTAAAGCCGGGCAAACGCCTCGCCAGTTGGGAAGAGGGGCCAAGCCGGCGCCTTCATGCGGGCGACTCGCCCGCCCTCCTGGTCGATAAGGAGCGGAACGTCGTCGCGACCGGTAAGGTCGCGCAGGGAGTCGGTCAGTGCGCGCAGCTGCTGCGGGCTTTCGCAATTGCGCGCGAAGAGGATGAAGCCGGCGGGCTGCACCTTGGCGAACAGCGTCCGTTCCTCCGGTGTCAGCACGAATCCGGAAAGGCCGTAGATTGCCGCCTGCATGCCGCTACCGCGCAATGAAGCAGTTTTCGCCGCCGGCGCGGACGGCGTCGCAGGCCTGCTTCGCGGATGCGCCCGAAGCGCGGAGGCGAACGCCGCCGGAAAATGGCACGATCATCTTGTTGAGCGCCGCCACAGACGGGAAACGTGCAGACAGAGCAGCCCAGGCACGTTCGGCCTGGCCGCTATTCTTGAAGGCGCCGAGCTGGATGACGGCACCCCCGCTGGGCGTTGCAGGTTCCGGCGCAAGCTCGGGAACCGCCGCCGGCACCTCTTCTTCCTGCGCCTTGGGCTGAGGCGCGGGCGGCGCCGCCCCATTCGGGCCGGCTAGCTGGGCGTCATGGTCCTCCCCAGCGCTTGTCTGGAACGCCGTTTCACTTTCACCGGCGACGTCCAGCCCGCCCGGGTCCGTAGGCTTGACCTTGTAAGGGCCGGGTTCGGCGGCGATCAGTTCCGGCTCGCCGGTCCCGATGTCGGAGGAGCCGGTGCGGCCGATCAGAAAGAAGCTTCCGGCGATCAGCGCCGCGCCGACGATGACGATTGCAACCCAGGCCAGCATCTTGCTCGCCGAGATGCCGGACGGCGCATCCTCATCCTCCACCGGCTGAAGCCAGGGAAGCTGCTCGTCATAGGAAGGGTGGCGGTCGGTCATCCCAGTCTCTCAACGCCGGTCAGCGCAATTCCTCTGCGGCCTCGACGCCCATGATGTCGAGCCCGCTCCTGATGATCTGCCCGATCCCGAGCGCCAGTTCCAGCCGCGCCCGAGAAAGCTGTGGATTGTCCTCCAGCAGGAAGCGGCGGGCAGGATCGTCGTTGCCGCGGTTCCACAACGCGTGGAACTCGGCAGCCAAATCGTAGAGGAAGAAGGCGATCCGGTGCGGCTCGTGCGCCAGCGCGGCACTCTCGACGGTGCGCGGATATTGCGCCGCCTTTTTCACTAGGCCGAGTTCCGCCTCGTCTAGCAGATCGAGGTCCGCCGCCTCTGAAAGGTCGATCCCGGCGTCCACCGCCTTGCGCTTCAGTGATGAGATGCGGGCGTGGGCATATTGAACGTAGAAGACGGGATTGTCCTTCGACGCCTCAACCACCTTGGCGAAGTCGAAATCCAGCATCGTGTCGGCGCGCTTGGTCAGCATCATGAAGCGGACCACGTCCTTGCCCACCTCGTTCACCACGTCGGCCAGGGTCACGAAGCTGCCGGATCGCTTGGACATCTTCACCGGTTCGCCGGCGCGGAACAGGCGCACCATCTGGACCAGCTTAACGTCGAGATCGACACGGCCGTCGGTGAGCGCCTTCACTGCGGCCTGCACGCGCTTCACGGTTCCGGCGTGATCCGCACCCCAGATGTTGACGAGGTGGTCGGCGTTCTCCGCCTTCTGCAGGTGGTACGCCGCGTCGGCCCCGAAGTAGGTCCAGCTGCCGTCCGACTTCTTCATCGGGCGATCCTGGTCGTCGCCGAACTGGCTCGATCGGAACAGGGTCAATTCGACCGGCTCCCATTCGTCATGTTCGTCGAGGCTCTTGGGCCGCTCCAACTCGCCTTCGTAGACCAAGCCCTTCGAGCGCAAATTGTCCATCGCGGCATCGACCGCTCCGGACGCCTGCAACTCGGCTTCCGAAGCGAATTTGTCGTGCTGGATCCCGAGCAGGCCGAGGTCGTGGCGGATCAGGTCCATCATCGCTGCCGAAGCCCGCTGTTTGAACAGTTGCAGCCATTCGCTTTCGGGTGCCGACACATAGCGGTCGCCATACTCGCTGGCGAGCAAGGTCCCAATCGGGATCAGATAGTCGCCCGGATACATGCCTTCAGGGATGTCGCCGATCTCTTCCCCGAGCGCCTCGCGGTAGCGCAGGTGTACCGAGCGGGCGAGCGTGTCGACCTGACCCCCGGCATCGTTGACGTAATATTCCTTGGTGACGCGGAAGCCCGCCGCCCTGAGCAGGCGAGCAAGGCTGTCGCCGACAACCGCGCCGCGGCAGTGACCCATGTGCATCGGCCCGGTCGGATTGGCGGACACATATTCGACGTTGACCCGCTCGTCCTTGCCCACGCTCGACAAACCGTATCGGCCACCTCGGGACAGGATGGCGCGCAGCTCCTCACGCCATGCGCCCGACTCAAGCCGGAGGTTGATGAACCCAGGTCCCGCAATATCCACGGCAAGGATCCGTGGCAGCGCCTGCAGCTTTGGCCTGAGCAACTCCGCCAGAGCACGCGGGTTAGTCCCGGCGGGCTTTGCAAGCACCATTGCAGCGTTGGTCGCGAGATCGCCATGGGCTGAGTCCCGCGGCGGCTCGACCGCCACGTTGCGGCGATCGAGGCCGGCGGGAAGCCCGCCCTCGTCAACGAGTTGGTCGAGCGCACCGTCGAGGAGCGCTGAATAATGTGCGAAGATGGTCGGGTTGCTGTCTTGAGGCTGGGTCACGGGCCGCCCTCTAGCCCAGCTTCGACGGGACGTCACCAAATCACGTCCGATGGACTTGTTGGCTCGTGCGAGCCGGTTAGAAGCCGAGCAAACTGGAGAGATGATTCTTATGCTGACTAGCTTCGCCGTCCTGCTTGCCGCGGTTCAGGCCACCCCTTCACCCGCTGCCGTTCCTTCTGCTCCCTTGACTGCGCCCGGCCGGTCGCTTCGGGACCTCCCCGGTATCAAGATTACCTACCACGATATTTCCGAAAAGGATCTCAAGGACATCACCAAGGCGCTTGCCAAGAAGAAGCCGCTGACACCCGCGCAACAAGCATTGCTTGGCGCGACCACCGACTGGAAGACCAACCCGCGGATGACTCAGCTGAAAAAGGGAACCGAGTGCACTGCCACTTCGGCCGCCATCAACTTCTCCGCTTCGGCTGACCTGCCGCGCTTCAATCCTGCGTCGCTCAAGCCCGCCGATGCCGCCGAATGGACGAAATATCTGGCGCTGACCGAGGCACAGGCGGCCGAGAAGTTGTGGTTTGCCTATGACCGGCGCACTGCCTTTGAACAGGCGGTGGTCGGCAAGCCGTGCGATGTGGCAAGCCGCGACGGCAATGCGGCCCTCGACAAAATGAAGGCCGACGCCGCCGCGTTTCAGCCGACAGTCCGCTAGCCGGGTCAAAAACGGTCGGGCAGTTCGACCGGCCCGACCAGTTCCCGATGGCGGGCAATGGCGAAGGGGTCGGTCATCCCTGCGATGAAGTCGCCGACCTGACGACCTGCGGCCACCGGGTCGTCCGGGCATTGCCAATTCTCCGGAAGAAGAGACGAGTCCTTGCTATAGACGCGGGCAAGGTTGCCCACGACTCGCTGCGCCTCACAACGGACCGGCTGCAGAACCGCGGCATTGTATAGGTTGCGGTAAAGATAGGTCTTCAGCGACCGTTCCTGGCTTGCAAGGTCGGTAGAGAAGCCGACGAGCGAACGTTTTGCCGCGCGAACCTCGTCGAGCGATCCCACTCCGCTGTCCCGCACGCGTCGGCGCGTCTCGTCCAGAACGTCGCCGACCATGGTCCCGATCTGATCGCGTACCAGCGCTCGCTGCCGTCGTTCAAGCGAAAGCCCCGGATGGCGCGAGGCGATGTCGTTCCAGTGCGCAGCGACGAACGGCAACTCGGCAAGCGCCTCCACGTCCAGGATGCCCGCGCGCAGCCCGTCGTCGATGTCGTGATTGTCATAAGCGATGTCGTCGGCGATCGCGGCGACCTGCGCTTCAAGGCTGGGCCAGGTCTCGAGCTCCAGATCGAACGCCCGGTCGGCCTCGCGCATTGCCCAGCCCGGGTCAACGACCGGCCCGTTGTGCTTGGCAAGACCTTCAAGCGCCTCCCAACTGAGGTTCAGTCCGTCGAACGTCGGGTAAGGCGTCTCGAGCCTGGTCACCAACCGAATGCTATGAGCGTTGTGATCGAAACCACCGACGTCGGCGAGCGCCTCCGTCAACGCATCCTCCCCAGCGTGACCGAAGGGCGGGTGGCCGAGATCATGGGCCAGGCACAGAGCTTCGGTGAGGTCCTCGTTGAGGCCGAGCGCCCGGGCAATGGTTCGGCCGATCTGCGCGACTTCGATGCTGTGCGTCAGGCGGACTCGGTAGTGGTCTCCGTCGGGTGCGACGAACACCTGGGTCTTGTGGCGAAGGCGCCGAAAGGCAACCGAGTGGATGATCCGGTCACGATCTCGCTGGAAGGCGTCGCGCGGACCCCGCGGGCCGGAGTCGTCCTCCGGGTAAGCCCTGCCGCGAGACCGTGATGGTTCGGCGGCAAGGTGGCGAAGCAATGTCATTCGGTGGTAATTTTCCTGATGACCTGGCCTTCGGAACTGACCCAGCTAAACGCGCGAACCCCGTCGACCGCAAGGTCCTCGGCGAAAATCCGCGCATCCTGTGCATTGCGGAACGGCCCGACCAGAAGCCGGGCGCGGCCTTCATCGTCAGCGACATAGCCGGTCTTTCCATCCAGCAGCTCGCGGCTTCGAAGTTGAGAGCGCCGGAAGAGTTCGGGAAGCGCCTGCGGGTTTGGGCCGCTTGCAAGCTGCACCCAGAAGCGCCGGGGCTGCGGCGTACCTGGCGATGCCGGTCGGACCGCTGTCCCGGCGGTTACCGGCGACGTGGCCGCGACCGTCGGGGCGACGGGAGGCGATGTCGTCGGAACGGAAGCAACCGGCGACTGAGTTGTCGAGGTGCTCGGCGGCTGAGCGCCGCGCAGCAAAGCGTCAATGTCGGCGAGCCGGTTGCGATCGGTTCCCGCGATCAGCGGCCCGCCACTTGCGGGCTGGCCGCTGCCAGGAAACACGCCGAGGTGCACAGCCGCCGCCTGCTGGGCGGAACTTAATGAATTCAAGCGGCTCAGGAACGGCGCCATCTGGCTCCAGCCGCCCGGCATGCTCCACTCGATCGCTTGCCGTGCCCCCGTCTGGTCGCCGGTCAGTGCAAGCACCAGCGCCCGAGCGCGGATAGCGCCTGTGTCACGGCGGGCGAGGAGCGGTCCCAAAGCCTCCAGCGCGCCTGCCTTGTCGCGGGTGATGGCGAGGCTGAGCGCGAGGCGTCGCCGCGCCTCGTCCGCCGATGCGCCCGCCAACGCTGCACGGTAATCGGCCTGAGCCTCCGCATGGCGGCCGAGCAGGTCGTAGGCAAGGCCGCGATCCGCCCCCATCGTGACGGGCCGCGCCCCTAGCCGCTCGGCGCGCTGGAAGTAGGCAAGTGCGCCTTGCGGATCGTCGTCCAGCGCCGTCGCCGCGCCCATTCCGATCTGCGGCAAAGGACTGGTGGGCCAAACCTCGTCGGCCCGGCCGAAAAATCCGGCCGCGGCTTGCGTGTCGCCAAGCTCAAGCGCGGCGCGGCCTGCCCCGATCAGCGCCTGGAAATCGCGCGGCGTGCCGGCAAGCACGCGCAGGTAGCGGGCCAGCGCGTCAGATGCGCTTTCCGGGCCCACTGCGGCCCCCGAAAGCGGCGCCTGCGACAGCGCCGCCACGGACGTCGCGGCCAGCACCAATCCGACGCAACTGAGGATCAGCGCGGCGATGCGCGTTCGATTTTGCGGAGGTGGAACCATGGGATTCGGCATGGCGCAGCAGAGCTTGCGCTAGCCTTTATCGCCAGTGGTGGAACGGCGGGCCGTGCAGCGCCGTCGACAAGACGGGCTGCACGGCCTTCCGATGCTTACTGATTGTTCTGACGGTTGAGGAACCGCGGGATGTCGAGCGGATCGCGGCGGACCGTGCCGCTGTCCTCATCGACCTTCGCCTGCGCCGCGCCGCGGGCGATGTTCGACATACGCTCGAACAAGGTGCCGGTCTCGCGCGGTGCCGCGGCCTGCGGCTGCGCCGCCGTGTTGAACTCATCGTCGCTCGGCGGAGCGATCGGTGCAGGTGCGACCGGGCTGGTCAGAATATCGTCGCTGTCGAGAACGAGTTCGTCGTCCTGACCGAGCTCCAGCATGTCGTTGTCCGAAGCCAGATCCTGCGGGGCGGGCGTGGTCGGGGCGGCAACCGGTGCCGGCGCGGCCTTCGGCGTCGCTGCGACGCTGCTGCGCGAGTTCGGGAAGGTGAAGACCTTGCCGGCCGGTTGCGGCTGCTGCGCGGCTTCCGCCTCGATGCCGGTCGCGACGACCGAGACGCGGATCTTGCCGTCGAGATCGTTGTTGAACGCCGAACCCCAGATGATGTTGGCGTCGGGGTCGACCAGTTCCTTGATATGGCTGGCCGCCTCGTCGACCTCCATCAGGCGCATGTCCTCGCCACCGGTGATGGAGATGATGACGCCCTTGGCGCCCTTCATGCTGACGCCGTCGAGAAGCGGGTTGGAAATTGCCTTTTCGGCGGCCTCGATCGCGCGATTGTCGCCCGACGCCTCCCCGGTGCCCATCATCGCCTTGCCCATCTCCCCATCACCGACCGGACGTCGGCGAAGTCGAGGTTGATTAGGCCCGGCATGACCATCAGGTCGGTAATTCCGCGAACACCTTGCTGGAGCACCTCGTCGGCCATTTCGAACGCTTCCTTGAAGGTCGTTTCCGAATTGGCGAGGCGGAACAGGTTCTGGTTAGGGATGACGATCAGCGTGTCGACATGCTGCTGAAGCTCGGAAATGCCGGAGTCGGCCGAGCGGGTGCGGCGCGAGCCTTCGAACGCGAACGGCTTGGTCACCACGCCAACGGTCAGGATGCCCTTGTCGCGAGCAGCCTTTGCGATCACCGGGGCAGCGCCGGTGCCGGTGCCGCCGCCCATGCCGGCCGCGATGAAGCACATGTGCGCGCCGTCGAGGGCGCGGTCGATTTCCTCGATCGTCTCTTCGGCGGCAGCGCGGCCGATTTCGGGCCGCGAGCCGGCGCCGAGGCCCTGGGTGATCTTGAGGCCGAGCTGGATGCGGGAGTCGGCAGCGGACGCGTTGAGCGCCTGCGCGTCCGTGTTGGCGACGATGAAGTCGACACCCTGCACATCGGCAGCGATCATGTTGGCAATGGCGTTTCCACCGGCACCGCCCACGCCGATGACGCTGATCCGCGGGCGAAGCTCGTCGACCGTCGGCCGAATGAAGTCGATGCTCATCCCAATCTCCCCCTCAACAACATGTTGAACCGTCAAGAAGAATCAATGAATCAACCCGACTCGGAAGCCAAGCGAAAAAGTTAACGATCCCCAAAAAACTTGGATGCACATGTGCCGGAATGAGTCAGCCGGGAGCCGATCAGAAATTGCCACGCATGGCGGCGATCAGCTTGCCGACGACGCCTTTGCTTACCTTCCGCTCCGAGACGTTGCGGACCGCGATGTCGCGGAGGTCGCCTCGTCCCGATGATGCGAGCATCGCAAGGCCGACAAGCGTAGAAAATGCCGGGCCGCTGTGGGCCTCCGGCATGCCCATCAGGGTCTTGGGCCGGCCTACCCGCACCGCGCGGCCGAGCACGCCTTGCATGTAATCGGCGATATTCTTGAGTTCCGCACCGCCGCCCGTCAGCACCACCTGTCGACCGACCGGTCCGGTGAAGCCCAGCGCCTTCAGCGACGAGTCAATCTCGTTGGTCAGTTCCTCGACCCGCTGACGGATGACCATCATCAGCTGGGCGCGGGTGATGCGCGTCGGCTCCGCGCCCGGCTCGACGCCCATCTGATTGGCTTCGATCATCTCATGATTGTCGCGCGGACTGGTCATGGCCGAGCCGTAGAAGCATTTCAGCCGCTCGGCATCGCGGCGCTGTACACCGAAGGTGCCGGCGATGTCGTTGGTGATGTCGCGCGCCCCGATCGCGATCGATCGGAGCCCGACGAGCATGCCGCCGTAGTGGACAGAGACGTTGGTGACCTCCGCGCCCAACTCGACCAGCGCAACGCCGAGCTCGCGCTCCTCCTCGCTGAGGCAGGCCAGCGCTGCCGCAACCGGCGACGCAACCACGGCGGCGACGCCCAGGTGGGCGGAACGGATGACATAGTCGATATTGCGGAGCGGTGCCGGGTCGGCGGCAATCACGTGGATGTCGACGCCCAGGCGGTGGGCGAAGAGGCCGATCGGCTGCTGCACGCCCTGCGCGCGGTCGATGGTGTACAGCGCCGGGTGTGCGTGGAGCACGACCTGGCCGTTCTGGTCGATGGCGCCCTTGCCGGCCGACAGCAGCTCGTCGATGTCCGCCTGCTCGACCTGATGGCCGCCGAGTTCCACTTCGACATTGGCGATGTCGCTGACGAGCCCGCCGGCGCCGAAGCTAGCCCACACGTCCTCGACGGTGACCGCCGACATACGCTCGGCAAGCTCGACCGCCTCGCGAACAGCATGCTCGCTCGCCTGCATATCGGTGATGAAGCCGCGCTTCACCCCGCGGCTTTCCCGCTGGCCGGTCCCGAGCACGCGAAGACGGCCGTCCTCTTCCGGAGTCACGATCAGCGCGCTCACTTTCGACGAGCCAATATCGAGAGCGGCGATCAGCTTCTGGTCGGAGGGGGCGGCCACTTGGGTCTAGCTATCCTGCGCGACTTCGGTTCCAGCGGGTTCCGGCACCTTGGGCAAGCGCACGATCATCTTGCCGGGGAGGCGAAGATCGATGCGGACAAGGCCGCGCCCAAGCAGACCGGCTGACTTGTCCATATTGGCGAACTTGACCAGCGCCGCCCGCGCCGCCGGCTCGCCTTCGGGAAGTGAGACGGTCTCGCCCGACTGGAACAGGAGGTCCCAGCGCCGCTGACCGACCCACTGTGCCGAGGCCAGTTGTGGCTGCAAAGTCGGCGCGGTGCGCATCAACTGATCGAGCTTGCGTGCCTGACGGTTCGCGCCGGGCCCGATCAGCAACGGCAGGTCCGGCATCTGGGTGATCGGCACGCGGTCCAGAACCACGCCGTCGGCATCGACGAGCGCCAATTGCTCCTTGTCCTGCCACAGAGCCGCAGGCTTGCGCTCGACGATGTCGACCACCAGCGAATTGGGAAGCCGCCGCGACACCCGGGCGTCCTGAATCCATCCATATTGAAGCAGGCGATTGCGAATGGCCGACACGTCGACGAGCAACTGTGCAGGCTTGTCCGACCCGCTGCGCTCGGCCGCTTTCTGCAATTCTTCGCTGACCACCGCATCGACGCGGGCGCGGTCCATCTTTTTCAGCCCGACGATCTGGTAGCCACCCACCGCGAAACCGGCGCGGCCGATGGCGGCACCAGCGGAGGTTGCCGCTTTGGACGGGATGTCCAACGCGACCAGCGCGACGATGCCGATCGCCGCGATGAAGAGGCTGAACGCGAGACCCGCAAGCTTGTTGGCCCGGGCCTGATCGACCGGCAACTTCTTTGCGATCTTCTTCGGCACCTGAACAGCCGGCTTGCGCGCCTTGGTGCGGGCAGCGCCGCCTCGGCGAACATGCGCCGCGCTCACCGCAGCGCCTCCGCGATCAGGCGTTCCACCAGCTCCCCATAGCTGATGCCGCGGAACCTGGCCTGTTCCGGTACCAGGCTGAGCGGCGTCATGCCGGGCTGGGTGTTGACCTCCAGCAAGTAGACGCCCGCTTCGCCCTGCTCATCGTCCCAGCGGAAATCGGAACGGGAGGCGCCTTCGCAGCCGAGCAGGCGATGGGCCTGGACCGCCATGTCCATCATCGACTTGGCAATGTCGCCCGGAACCTCGGCGGGGCAGACGTGCTCGGTCATCCCATCGGTATATTTGGCATCGAAGTCGTAGAAGCCCGCCTTGGGCTTGAGCTCTGTCACCGCGAGCGGCTCATCGCCGAGCACCGCGACGGTCAGCTCACGTCCCTTGATGAAGGGCTCGGCAAGAAGGCGGTCGAAATGCTTCCAGGGCCCTTCCACGTGCCGCCCGATGGGACTTCCGTAATTGCCCTCTTCAGTGACGATCGCGACCCCCACCGACGAGCCTTCGTTGACCGGCTTCACGACGTAGGGCCGGGCGATGGGATCGCCCTCGTACAGGCTCTCGCTATCCACGACCTTGCCAGCGGGCATGCGGACGCCGCCGGGGACCAGCACGGCCTTGGTGAGCTCCTTGTCGATGGCGACGGCGGAGGTCGTCACGCCGCTGTGCGTGTAGGGAATGCCCATCAGGTCGAGCAGGCCCTGCACGGTGCCGTCCTCCCCCGGCGTGCCGTGAAGCGCGTTGAAGACGACGTCGGGCTTCAGCTCCGCCAAACGGGCCGCAACGTCGCGCTCCATATCGAGCTCGGTAACGTTGCTCCAGCCCCGCTCCCGAAGCGCAGCGGCGACTCCGCGGCCGCTGGTCAGCGACACTTCGCGTTCGCTGGACCAACCGCCCATCAGCACGACAATGTGGAGGTCCTTGTTCATGCTCGGCCGACCCGCTGAATTTCCCATTCGAGATTGATGCCGCTGTGCGCCTTCACGCGGGCGCGGACGTCCTCGCCAAGCGCCTCGATGTCGGCGCTCGTCGCGCTACCGAGGTTGAGCAGGAAGTTGCAATGCTTTTCCGACACTTGCGCGTCGCCCCGAGTGAGTCCCCGGCAACCGGCGGCGTCGATGACCTGCCACGCTTTGTGCGGCAGCGGGTTCTTGAAGGTCGAGCCGCCGGTCTTCGAACGGAGCGGCTGCGATTCCTCGCGCGCCTGGGCGATGCGGTCCATTTCGGCCTGAATGGCGGCAGGATCGCCGGGCATGCCGCGGAAGCTGGCGGAAACGACGATCGCCTGATCGGGCAACGCGCTGTGGCGATAGGTGTAGCCAAGCTCGTCGGCGGTGAAGGTCCGCCGCTCGCCGGAGCGCAACACCACCTCGCAATCGACCAGAATGTCGCAGGTCTCGCGGCCATATGCACCGCCGTTCATCCGGACGAAGCCGCCGACGGTTCCAGGGATGGAGCGGAGAAACTCGATGCCGGCGATCCCCGCGTCCCGCGCGGTAGAGGAGACGAGGATTCCGCTGGCGCCGCCGCCGCATCGCAGCGTCAGGTCGCCCGTCGCTTCCACCTTGGCGAACGTCTTGCCGAGGCGGACGGTCACGCCCGGCACGCCGCCGTCGCGCACGATCATGTTGGAGCCTAGCCCAAGCGCCATCACCGGCGCGGCAGGGTCGAGTTCACGCAGGAAGTCCGACAGATCGTCCGCGTCGGCGGGTTCGAACAGCCATTCCGAGGTCCCGCCGCTCTTGAACCAGACCAGAGGCGCCAATGGCGCGTTCGGGGTCAGCTTGCCGCGAACCTGAGGCATCGTCGCGACCGCGCTCATTTGGCCGCCCTCGCCTGCTTGATTCCGCCCGCCAGACCTGCCGCCCACTTAGTGATGTCGCCGGCGCCCATGCAGATGATCATGTCGCCTTCCGCCGCGACGTCCCGAAGCTGCAGCGCGAGATCGCCCGCATCGGTGACCGCCTTCACCATTCGGTGCCCACGCGCGCGCAACCCTTCGGCGAGCGCTGACGCATCGATGCCTTCGATCGGCTCCTCACCCGCGGCGTAGACCGGCGCGACATAGACGATGTCGGCGTCATTGAAGGCGTTCTGGAAGTCGTCCATCAGGCTCTGCAAGCGGGTGTAGCGGTGAGGCTGCACCACGGCGATTACCCGCTCCCGTGCCGACTCCCGGGCAGCAGACAGCACCGCGCGTATCTCAACCGGATGATGCGCATAATCGTCGATGATAATGGCGCCATCAACGTCGCCGACGCGGGTGAAGCGCCGCTTGACACCCTCAAACCGCTCAAACCCGCGAACGATGGCCTCGTCGCTCATGCCGAGTTCAAGACCGACCGCGATCGCGGCAAGCGCATTCTGGACATTGTGCCGCCCCGGCATCGGAACGGCGATGTCTGGGATCGTCCGCCTCGACCCATCTTTTTCCAGGATCACCGCGTCGAAGCGGCTTACGCCGTCAGCCGCCGAGACATTGTCGGCCCGAAGGTCGGCAAGTGCCGAAAAGCCATAGGTAACCACGCGCCGGTCCCGGATGCGCGACAGGATGTTTTGAACTTCCGGATGGTCCACGCACAGCACCGCGAGACCGTAGAAAGGCACATTCTCAATGAACTCGACGAAGGCATCCTTGACCCGGTCGAAGCTGCCGTAATGTTCGAGATGTTCGGGATCGATATTGGTTACGACCGCGATGGTGCCATCGAGGCGCAGAAAGCTGCCGTCGCTCTCGTCGGCTTCCACCACCATCCAGTCGCTTTTGCCGAGCCGGGCGTTGGAGCCGTAGCGGTTGATGATCCCGCCGTTGATCACCGTTGGGTCGAGCCCGCCGGCATCCAGCATGGCGGCGATCATCGACGTGGTGGTCGTCTTGCCGTGCGTGCCCGCCACCGCCACGGTGCTTTGCATGCGCATCAGCTCGGCCAGCATCTCGGCGCGGCGAACGCGCGGCAGGCGGCGCTCGGCAGCAGCCTCGATCTCCGGATTGCCGTTCTTGATCGCGGTCGAGCAGACGACCACTGCGGCGTCCTGAAGATTCTCGGCCTTGTGGCCGATCATCACCGGGATCCCGGCCTTACGAAGTCCCTCGACGACATAGCTTTCGGAAACGTCCGAACCCTGCACCTTGTAGCCCAGGTGGTGCATAACTTCGGCGATACCGGACATGCCGATGCCGCCGATCCCCACGAAATGGATGGTGCCGATGTCCGTGCCCAACGCCTTCATGCCGGCACTCCCTGCGCAGCGAAGGCAGGCGCCGCAACCGGTTCACTGACCGGACCGACGATGATCGGGGCAATGCCTTTGCCGATGCGTTCGACGAGGTCGGCGAGATCGCTGGCGGCGTGCGGACGGCCGACGGAGAGTGCCCGCGACGCGGCATTCGCCAGCGCGTCGGGATCGAGCGCGATTGCTTCCACCTGCCGCGCCAGCACGTCGGGCGTGAAGTCGCTCTGCTGTATGGTGCGTGCGCCACCCGCCTGGGTGATCTCCCGGGCGTTGAAGGTCTGGTGGTCGTCCGTGGCGGCGCCGAACGGCACGAGGATCGCCGGGCGGCCGGCGGCGCTCAGCTCCGCAACGGTCGACGCTCCGGCACGGCCGATAAACAGATGCGCGTCGCGCAGGCGGCCCGCCATGTCCTCGATGTAGGTCAGCACCTCGGCCGGGATTTCCAGCTGCTTGTAGCGTTCGCGCACTGAATCGAGATCGTCAGGCCGGCACTGCTGCACCACCTGAAGACGGCGGCGAAGCGAGGGCTCAAGCATGCCGAGGCCGTCCGGAACGACTTGGCTGAGGATCGTCGCGCCCTGGCTGCCGCCAGTGACGAGGATCTTGAGCGGCGCGGTGTCGTCAAACGCAGGAAATGGCAGCTCGCCGAGCTTCACGATCTCGTCGCGGACGGGATTGCCGACCAGCACCGTCTTGTCCTGGTACGCGGATTTGAGCCGTCCGATTTCTGAAAAGGCGGTGGCAATCGCGTCCGCCTCCCGCGCGAGCAAGCGGTTCACGCGACCGAGCACCGCGTTCTGTTCGTGCAGCACCGTCGGGATCCGCCGAGCGCTCGCCGCCAGCAGTGACGGAAACGCGGGATAGCCGCCGAAGCCCACAACGGCGTCGGGCTTGTGTTCGCGATAGAGATTCTTCGCCTCGGCGCGACCCTTCAGAACGGAGCCGACCGCCTTCAGCATGCCAATCGGTCCGCCGCCCAGCCGGCCCGCCGGAAGGATGTGCACGGGAACACCGTCGAACAAGCCGGGAAAGCGGGCCCCGCGCGCGTCGGTGATCAGCATCACGCCATGCCCCCGCGCCTTGAGCTCGGCGGCAAGCGCATGGGCCGGAACCATATGCCCGCCGGTGCCGCCGGCAGCCAAGGTGAAGTTCATGCGGTCAGCGACTCCCCGCTCCATTTCACGACGTAGGGTGAGCGGGTCAGATAGGGATTTCGGCGGGTGAAGGCGAGCAACAATCCCATGCCGATCGACAGCGCCAGCATGGACGAGCCGCCATAGCTGATGAACGGCAGGGTCATGCCCTTGGACGGCGCGATCTGGACGTTCACCGCCATGTTGATCAGCGCCTGCAACCCGAACTGGATCGCAAGGCCGGCCGCCGCGAGAATGGCGAAGCTGTTGTCCTCGTCGAGCAGCTTGATCAGCACTCGGGCGATAATGGTGCAGTACAGCAGCGCAATGGCGAGGCAGGCGATCAGGCCGAATTCCTCGCCGATCACGGAGAAGATATAGTCGGTATGTGCTTCCGGCAAGCCGAACTTGCGGGTGCCGGCCCCGGGGCCCATGCCGAACAGGCCGCCGGCGGTCAGCGTCCGCATTGCATTCTGGACCTGGAAATTGTCGCCCTCCCCATAGAGGAAGCCGTCGATGCGGGTCGTCGCCACGTCATAGAAGAAGTAGGCAAGAATGACGCCGACGATTGCGGCGACGCCCAGCCCAATGAGGATGCGCATGTTGACGCCGGCGAGCGCGAGCATGGCGATCCAGACCGCACCGAAGATGATCGTGGAACCGAAGTCCGGCTGTGCCATCAGCAGCACCGCGACCACACCCGTCAGGCCCGCCGACAAGGTAAAGACGGGAAGCGACTTGTCGGTTTCACGAAGGCTCAGAAGCCAGGCCATGGCGACGACGAAGAAGGGCTTCAGGAATTCGGACGGCTGCACCTGGCCAAGGCCGAAATTGATCCAGCGGCGGGCGCCGTTCACTTCCGGCCCAAGGACCGGAACGAAGATCAGCATGACGAAGAAGAAGGCGGCACCGAACAGCGACAGCCGCCGAGCCCGCTCCCGCGGCATCATCGAGATGCCGATCATTACCGGGATGCCGATCGCGATCCATACGATCTGACGGTAGAAATAGTGGAGGCCCGAGAATTGGACGGAGCCGCCCGAGTAGCGCTCGGCCGATGCTGGCGACGCGGCCGCGACGGCGATCAGGCCGATGCCGATGAGGACGCTGACCAGCAGCAGCAGGACCTTGTCGATTTCCCAAAACCAGCGGCCCACCGCCGACGTGTCGGATCGGCCGTAGCGATTTGAGTCGGCGAAAGGCGCCGCGGCCTTGAGCTTGCCGGAAAGTGCGTTTTTCATAAAGCCCCCACAAGCTCCCGGAACCTGTCCCCGCGCGCCTCGAAGTCCCGGAACTGATCGAACGACGCGCAGGCTGGCGAGAGTAGAACAACATCGCCTGCCTGTGAATCCCTCGCGGCCTGATTCACCGCATTTTCAAGCGTTTCGCTTGTGGTGACGGCCACCCCCTTGTCCCGAAGCAAGCGCGCGAACATGGGGCCGGCCTCGCCGATGGTGTAGGCCTGAACGACATGGTCGAGGTGGCGCTCCGTATCGCCCAGCGTTTTCGCCTTCGCCTGCCCGCCGACGATCCAGCGAATGCGCGGGTAAGCGGCAAGCGCGGGCGCGGCGGCCTCGGCATTGGTCGCTTTGCTGTCGTTGACGAAGAGGACGTCGTTACGTTCGCGAATACGTTCCATCCGGTGAGGCAGACCGGGGTAAGTTTTGAAGCCCCCGACCAGTGCTGCGTCGCTGTCGAACAAAGTGCCGAGGGCCCACCAAGCTGCGGACGCATTTTGTCGGTTGTGCGGGCCTGCCAGGCTAGGTGAAAGCTCTTCGCCAAAACCCTGATCGTCGATGTCGCAAGATCGAGCGGTAACTGAATGTTGCGGCATTCTGCCGACCCTCTCGGCAATCTCCCGGGTCGCCTCATCCTCATCGACGATGATCGCGCGATGATGCGGATCGATCTGCATGTCGAACAGTCGCGCCTTGGACCGTGCATAAGCCTCGAAGCTCTCGTACCGATCCAGATGGTCCGGCGTGATGTTAAGCAGCACGGCGACGTCGCAGTCGAGGCTCTGCGTCAAGTCGATCTGGTAGCTCGACAGTTCCAGGACATAGACCCCGCCTTCCGGCAGCGGATCCTGCGAGAGGATCGGCAGGCCGATGTTGCCGCCCATGGTCGTCGGTACGCCTGCGGTTTTGAGGATGTGGTGGACCAGCGCGGTGGTGGTCGACTTGCCATTGGTGCCAGTGATGCCGACCACCTTGTGCGACGGCAATTCCGGCCGAGCGCGGGCGAACAGCTCGATGTCGCCGATGATTTCGAGGTTCGCCTCGCGGGCACGGGCGGCAATCGGGTGACGGTTTATCGGCAGGCCGGGCGTGACGACGAGGGAGTCGAACTGGGTAAGCTCGGTTTCGTCCAAGTCGGCAATTTGGGTTCCGACGGGTGCCTTCGCCCGCGCCTCTTCCTTGCCGTCCCAAGCGGTAACCTTTGCACCGCTCGCAAGCAGCGCCTGGACGGTCGCCAGTCCAGACCGCGCAAGCCCGTAAACCGCGTAATGCTTGCCGGCGAACGCCCGTGCCGTGATCACCGCAGCTTCAGGGTGCTGAGGCCCGCGAGCGCCAGCACGAAGCTGATGATCCAGAAGCGGATCACCACCGTCGGCTCCGACCAGCCGAGATGTTCGAAATGATGGTGGATCGGCGCCATCCGGAAGACGCGCTTGCCCGTCCGCTTGAAGAAAAAGACCTGGATGACGACGGACAAAGCCTCGACCACGAATACGCCGCCGACGATCGCCAGCACGAATTCATGATGACAGGCTACCGCCACCGCACCCAATGCGCCGCCAAGTGCCAGGCTGCCCGTGTCGCCCATGAAGACTGCCGCAGGTGGTGCATTGAACCATAGGAAGGCAAGGCAAGCTCCGACCAGCGCAAGCAGCAGCACGGTAAGGTCGCCGACCCGGTCGATGTGGGGAATGCCGAGATAATCGGCAAAGCGCGCATTGCCGACCAGATAGGCAATCAGCAGGAAGGCGATGGCGGCAATGATCACCGGCATGGTTGCCAGCCCGTCGAGCCCGTCGGTCAGGTTCACCGCATTGCCGAAGGCGACGATCACGAAGGCGCCGAAGACGATGTACAGCCAGCCGAGGTTGAGCACGGGCCCCTGAATGAAGGGGAGATAGAGGTTGGTGTTGCCCGTCTCCCAGATCGCCCAGTCGAGCCGGCCAACGCCGACGATCAGCCAGGTGGCGATGCCCGCCACCGCAAACTCCAGCAGCAGCCGCATCTTGCCGGACAGACCGGCATGGTGCGCCTTCTTGACCTTGTCGTAATCGTCCATGAACCCGATCAGCCCGAAGCCGCCGATCACCAGCAGGCAGGCCCAGACGTAGGGGCTGCTGAGGTCCATCCACAGCAGCACCGACACGGACATTGAAATGAGGATCAGCAGGCCGCCCATGGTCGGCGTGCCACGCTTGGCTAAGTGGCTCTGCGGCCCGTCCTCGCGGATCGGCTGCCCCTTGCCCTGTCGCACGCGAAGCCAGCTGATGAACTTGGGCCCCATGATCAGGCCGATCAGCAGGGCGGTCGCGCTGGCACCGCCAGCGCGGAAGCTGATGTACCGAATGAGGTTGAGGACGCCGGGAAAGCCCAGCTGCTCCGCGATCAGGTAAAGCATGGCGCGCCCTTCACAACGCGGTCGACCAATTTCGCAAGCCCGACCGAATTGGATGCCTTGACCAACACCGCGTCGCCCGGCTGGGCGATGCCGAGCAACCGGTCAGTGGCGCCGTCGACGTCGGGAACGCGATCAACAGCGATAGCGCCGCCGGCTGCTTCCGCCAGGGGAGCCATTTCCTCACCGATCAGGATCAGGTGGTCGACCTTTGCCGCACGCACCGGTTCGGCCAATCCGGCATGAAGCGCAGCCTCATGGGCGCCAAGCTCCCGCATTGGGCCAAGCACGGCGATCCGGCGCACCACGCCCGGTTCCTGCCCGAGGCTCTTGAGAGTAGCCGCCATGGACGCGGGGTTGGCGTTGTAGCTTTCGTCGATTAGCAGCAGCTCGCCGCCTTCGATCGGAATGGTATGGCGCGCACCGCGGCCCTTCAGCCCACCCATGTCGGCAAGCGCCAGCCCGGCAAGCGCAACATCGGCGCCCACCGCTTCCACCGCCGCCAGCACGCCGAGCGCGTTGGACACCCAATGCTCGCCGCGTTGCGAGATGTTGAAGGTCAGTGCGCGGTCGAGCAGTTCGGCAGTGATCAGGCTGCCGCTGCCCTCGGTCACCGCATGGACCGCATGAACGTCCGCATCGCCGCGCCCGAAGGTGACGATGCGATCGGCATGGCCTTGGGCAGCCCGGATCAGACGGTCGCGATGGGGCGTGCCGTGAGGGATGATGGCGACGCCGTCAGCTTCCAGACCTTCGAAGATTTCGGCCTTGGCATCGGCGATAGCCTCTTCGGAGCCCAGGTTCTCGATGTGCGCGGGCGCAATGGCGGTGATCAGAGCCACGTGCGGGCGGACCATCCGGGTCAGCGCCGCGATCTCGCCGGCATGGTTCATGCCCATTTCGAGCACAGCGAATTCGGAATCGCGCGGCATTCGTGCAAGGCTGAGCGGCACGCCCGTGTGATTGTTGTAGCTCTTCACCGAACGGTGGACCTTGCCCGGCGCGCAGCGGTCGAGCGCGGCGAAAAGGGCTTCCTTGGTGCTGGTCTTGCCGACCGAGCCCGTGACGCCAATCACGGTCGCCGCCGTTCGCGAACGGGCGGCGCGTCCAAGTGCCTCAAGCGCCGCAGGCACGTCGGCAACCAGCACGTGCGGGCCGTCGACCGGCCGGGACACGAGAGCGCCGGCGGCACCTGCTGCAAAGGCCTTGGCGACGAAGTCGTGCCCGTCGAACGCGGTGCCGGGCATGGCGACGAAGAGGTCGCCCGGCCCTACCTCGCGGCTGTCGAAGGTGACTCCGGTGACGTCGAAGGTCCCACCGGCGGTTCCCCCGGTCGCGTCCTCAATCTCGGCGCTGGTCCACAGCGGGCTCATGCGGCGCATTCCCGCGCCACCAGAACATCGTCGAACGGCAGCACGCGCGTGCCGACGATCTGGCCCGTTTCGTGCCCCTTGCCGGCAAGAAGGACGATGTCACCGTTTCCGGCCATCTTCACCGCTTCCGCAATCGCCTCCCGACGTCCGCCGATCTCGCGCGCACCCGGGGCACCGGCCATGATCTCGGCGCGGATTGCTGCAGGATCCTCGGTACGCGGATTGTCGTCGGTGACGATCACGACGTCGGACAAGCGGCTCGCCACGGCGCCCATCTCCGGCCGTTTGCCCTTGTCGCGGTCGCCACCGGCGCCGAACACGGTGATCAACTTGCCGTGCACATGCGGGCGCAATGCGGCAATCGCCGCCTCGATCGCGTCCGGCGTATGGGCATAATCGACATAGACGGGCGCACCGGCCCGCGTGATGACCGCGCGCTCCAGGCGTCCCCGAACCGGTGCGACGCGCGACATGGCCGAGATAACCTGCTCGGGCGACCCTTCGGTGGCGAGCACCAAACCGGCAGCGATCAGCACATTCGCGGCCTGATAGGCGCCGATCAACGGCAGGGCGATGCGGTGCTTCTTGCCGCCATGCTGGATGATGAGCACCTGGCCGAGTGGAGTCGGCGTTTGCTCAATCAGGTCGATCGTGTCGCCGCCCGGACCAACGGTCAGCAACGCCAGTCCGCGGCGCTTGACCCGCTCGATGACCTCACCGGATTTGGGATCGCCGGTCCACACAACGGCTGAGCCGCCTTCCGGCAAGACCTCGTCGAACAGCCGCATCTTGGCGTCGAAATAGGCCTCCATCGTGCCGTGATAGTCGAGATGGTCGCGGCTGAAGTTGGTGAAGGCGGCGGCCTTGATCGGCACGCCTTCCGACCGGAACTGATCCAGCCCGTGCGAAGAGGCTTCGAAGGCGACATGGCTGATGCCCATCTTCTTGAGGCCGGCCATGTTGTTGAGGAAGGTCACGATGTCGGGCGACGTGAGCCCGGTCTTTACCTGGTCGTCATGCGTGGTGACGCCCAGCGTGCCGATCGAGGCGGACCGGTGCCCGCCCATGCGCCACATCTGGCGGGTCAGCTCCACGGTCGAGGTCTTGCCATTGGTACCGGTGACCGCAACCGCAACCTCCGGATAGGGCGCATGGAAGCGCGCCGCGAGATCGGCGAAAAGACGGCGGGGTTCATCGGCCGACAGGTGCGGCACGCCATCGACCTTGGCATCGGGCCCAGCAACCACCGCTACCGCCCCGTGCTTCACGGCGTCAGCGATGAAGTCTTCCCCGTTGGAGGTCGAGCCTTTGAAGGCGCCGAACAGAAAGCCGGGTGCGATCTTTCGATGGTCGATGGCGAAACCGGTGACTTCGGAATCGCTATCGATCCCCGCCAACTCGCGAAGCCGCACGCCTTAATGCTCTTCTTTACGGACGTAGGGGAGGACCTCAGCGAGATTTGGCTCGCGGGCCTTGTCTGGGCGGACGCCGAGCATCGGCGCAATCCGGCTGACGGTGCGGCCGATCACCGGCGCGACGTTCCATCCGGCGGTGCGGAAGCCGTAGGTCTTGGCGGTGGCCTTGGGTTCATCGAGCATCGCGACGATCACATAGCGAGGTTCGTCCATCGGGAAAACGCCCGCGAAGCTGGTGACGAGAAGTGAGCGGTTCTCATATTTCTCGGCAGAGCCTGTCTTCCCGCCGACGCGGTAGCCGGGGGCATCGGCCTTCTTGCCGGTACCTTCCGTCACCACCAGGCGTAGCAGCGCGCGCATCTTGTAACTGGTGTCCTCGCTGAAGACCCTGCGTCCCTTCGGAACGGCATGATTGCGATCTACCTTGAGGAGCGTTGCCGGACGATAGATGCCTCCGTTGAACAGGGTCGCATAGCCGGTTGCGAGATGCATGGGCGTGACCGCGATGCCGTGGCCGAAGCCGACGGTCATGGTGGCGGCGTCGCCCCAATCCTTCGGGAAGAGGGTGCGGCTGCGCTCCGGCAGTTCCAGTTCGAGGCGGTCGAGGAATCCCATCTTCTTGAGGAACTCGCGCTGCTTAACGCCGCCCATCTGCATCGCGATCTGCGCGGTGCCGATGTTGGAGCTTTCCTTCATGATCTCGGCCACCGAACAGGGCCGGTTGAAGGGGTGGGTGTCGGTGATGGTGAAGCGGCCGACCTTCAGACCGTTGGAGCAATTGTACATCTGCCCCATCGACTTCACGACGCCGGCATCCATCGCCATGGCGACGGTGAACGGCTTGAAGGTGGAGCCCAGTTCATAAACGCCCGAGGTCACGCGGTTGAAGCGCGCCTGCTCGCTCCCCTGCCCTGCCGCATTGGGGTTGAGCTGCGGCAAGGAGGTCATGGCCAGCACTTCGCTGGTATGGATATCCATGATGATGCCCGCTGCGCCGACCGCGGAGAATTCCTGCATGGCGGCAAGCAATTCATGCTCGAGTGCCTGCTGGAACCGGCTGGAGATGGACAGGACCAACGGCTTGTCCCGGGTCGCAGGATCCGACAGCTGCGCTTCGAAGGAGCGCTCGACACCGGCGACGCCTTGGCCGTCGACGTCGGTGTAGCCGATCACATGCGCGGCCAGGCTGGTTTGCGGATAGAGGCGGTCGGGTTCACGCTGGATCGCAAGGCCAGGCTCGCCAAGGGCGTTGACCGCCTCGACCAAAGCCGGCGAGGCACGGCGGCGAAGGTAGACGAACCTTTTGGTCGATCGCAGCAGGCCGTAATAATGCGCTTCGTCATGCTCGGGCATCAGCTGCGCCAGCGACCGGGCCAGCTCCAGCTTGTTGCCGAGAATCTTGGCGGGATGAATGCCGACGATCCAGGCGTCGATAGTCCGTGCCAGCGGGTAGCCGTCGCGGTCGACGATGTCGGCACGATCGGGAACGAGGCTGGTCACGCCCATCTTTCGCCCGGCATGCTCGCCGAACGCAGCGAGATAGAGAAGCCGGAGAACGATCAGGGCGATAATCCCGCCGTAGACCAGCATGCCGATCATCAGGCGCTGGTGCATGACGGCAAGAATCTGCCGGCGTTGCCCGACCAGTCGGAGCCGCTCGGGCCGGGGGGCGACGAGGGCGGGGCTGATCGCGTTCATTGTTTCTTGGCCGGCGCCTTGGTGGACTTCGGTGTAGCGGCCGCCACCTTGACCTTCTTCTCGGGCAAGGGAGCCAGCGGGTCTCGGGCCGCCGTGCGCGGCTGCTTACCGGCCGGCGTCGCGGCCTTGGGGGAGGCTGCCGTCGGCTTGACCGAGGGCTTCGCCGTTGCGGTGGCGACAGGCTTGGCCTTGGCCTCCGTAGTCTTCGGCGCCGCCTTGGCTGCGACCGTTGGCTTGGCTTCAACCTTGACGGGTGCAGGCTTGCGGACCGGCTGCGCCTTCTGCAGCTCGGTCGCCAGGCTCGGCCCCGAGGTCTTGAGGCTTGCTTCATGCAGCAATTGCGCAGGTGCAACCGACCGCTGAGGTGCCGCCGGCTCTTCCTCCACCGGTGCGGGGGCGGAAGCCAGCAGCACCGGCGCTTCGACTGCCGGCTTGTGTTCCGGAGTCGTCAGCTTGGCGAGTTCGAAACCACCCTTCAGGAACTGATCGGCCGTCGGTGCCGACAGAGCCATCACCTTGACGTTCCAGCGCTCCAGCTGCGCCAGTCGACCGCGCGTACCGATCTCCGTCTGGAGCAGGCGAATGTCGCGCTGCGCCAGGACGATCTTGGTCTCGACATCTTCCAGGGCCGTCCGCTCGGACGCGACGCGGAGCGACACCAGGTAGCAGCTGAGCGCTGCACCGGCGCATGTTGCGACCATGAAGACACCACGGAAACTGCTGGCGCTCATTGGACTCCTCCGGTCCAGGCTGGGGCTGAGGTACGAACGGCGCTTCGGAGCCGGGCCGAGCGGGCGCGCGGGTTGCCTTCCAGTTCGGCCACCGACGGGGACACCGGCTTTGCGACGCGCTCGAACGAAGGTTCGGGCCCGCCGGTCAGCACGGGTCGGTGGCGCGAACCGGAAGGCGTCCCTCCGCTTCGCTCGCGAAAGAAGCGCTTCACGATACGGTCTTCGAGGCTGTGAAAAGTAACGACAGCAAGACGGCCACCGGGCTTCAGCGCCCGCTCGGCGGCGGCGAGCCCCTGCTCCAGCTCTTCCAGCTCGGCATTGAGGTGGATTCGGATTGCCTGGAACGTGCGGGTCGCGGGATCGCTCTTCTGGCCTGGCCGGAAGCCCAGGGCCTTGCGGACGATCGCGGCAAGTTCCGCGGTGCGGGTGATCGGCCGCTCACGAACGATCGCGCGGGCAACCGTGCGTGCGCGCGGCTCCTCGCCATAGTCGCGCAGGATTCGGGCGATCTCCGCCTCATCCGCTTCGTTCAGGAGCTCGGCGGCGCTGAGGCCCGACTGGCTCATCCGCATGTCCAGTGGGCCGTCCTTCTGAAAGGAAAAGCCGCGATCGGCCCGATCGAGCTGCATGGAGGAGACGCCGATATCAAGTGCGATACCGTCGACAGGTCCGATGCCGCGATCGGCGAGAACCCGGTCCATCTGGCTGAAGCGATCTTCGATCAGGGTCAGGCGCGCGTCCGGGACGAGTGCGGATCCTTCTGCGATCGCATCCGGATCGCGGTCGAATCCGATCACTCGTCCCGCCCCCGCAGAAAGCATGGCGCGCGTGTAGCCGCCGGCACCGAAGGTGCCGTCGGCCAGTGTCTCGCCGCCACCGATTGCCAGCGCGGCGATCACTTCGTCGATAAGGACCGGAACGTGGGGCGCGGCGCCGGTCACAGGCTCACTCCCCTTTCCTCGAGCCGGAAACGGGCGATGTCCTTCAGGTCTTCCGGAATGCCCGCCTCGGCGAGGAACAAGCGCGGGTTCCAGATCTGAAAGGTTTCACCGGTGCCGAGGAAAAGCGCGAGATCCTCGATCTGGCCCTTGCGGCGCATCATCGGCGGAAACAGGATTCGGCCCGAACTATCGTATGGCGTTTCTTCGGTAGCGGCGAAGGCCATCAGGTTGCGCTGCTGATACTCAAGCTGCGCGTCCGGGTTGGTTTCCTCTTTCTCGAGCAGGCGCTCGAGCTTGGCATGCTTCAGCGCCGCGTAGGCGGGGTCATAGGCGCTGAGTGCCGGAAAGTTCTCGTGCTTGGCGAGGACGATGGTCTTGGCGTCGCCGCGCCGCTCGATGACGGAGCGCAGAAAGGCGGGCACGGAGACGCGACCCTTCGCATCCACCGCGTTGAGCGCACTGCCTTGAAACAGATGCTCCAGCGCCACGAAAAACACTCCCCGTTCCGCAGCGCAAAGCCTCTCCGTTCACGGGCGCACCGTTGCACCCGCGTCTGCTTCAACTCGATTGGGGTCAGCCCCGCGCTACCCGTTGTTGGTAACTCAACGAGCGTCGGGAAACAATGGGTTTTCGTGGGATAACGTGGGAAGTTGTGGGCTGATGCGGTCTCTAGAGGGGAAACGTGGCCGACTCAACAGCTTTGTTCGTGGGATGTTCTCCCATGAAGCGGCTGTGGATAAGATTGTTGGAAAAGAATGCGGGCGTGAGTTTTACTTGGACTCGAGAGTCGCAAGTTCCGCCAGGAGGCTGTCCAGATTTGCCGGTCCCTTCTCGAACCTCCCGGCATCCAGGAAGTCTGCGTCTGCGACGACGACCGCACGGCCTTGCCCAAGCGCGCAGTCGGCGGTGAAGCCGTCGCGGCTGATTGAGCATGACCCGCTAAGTTTGCCCGGCGAAAGGGTCTCGATCTCGCGCCCTGCCATTTTCCGGCTCGTCGGGCCCTTCTCTGCCGGGGCGTCGAGCCTCAGCCCCCAGTGCGCAAGCAGGCCCGTGTCAGTGAACATCGGTGACGGTCGGAACGGGTCGCCAAGCGGACGTTGGCTTTCCCATTCGAGCGCGGGATCGGCGAGCAGGAGGAGCCGTCCCCCGCTGCGAACCCACTTGTCCAGCGCCACGAGATTCTCCGCCGTCTGCGCCCGAGCATGAGCCATCAAGAGCAACCCTGCCCTGCCCAGCGTTGCGGCATCCGCAGCCGAAACCGGAACGACGGTGTAGCGCGTCTCAAGAGCGGTCAGCGCCGGCGCTCCGCCCTCCGTCAGGCTCATGCGCTCGCCGAATACCAGCGGCAGAGAGGTCAGCAGCAGCAAGGTGGGCCGCTCGGCAGCGGGTCGAGAGGGAAGTGAGGGCTCGGTCCGGTGAGCGCGGATCAGTGCTGCCGCGCCGACAAGCAGAAGAAGGACCAGCAGCGCGGTTGCGATCCGCGCCGTCCGCCGGACCGGAGGAAAGTTCATGGAATGACGGCGTTGCTGCCGTTCATCTGGCTGCTGTTCGCCTCTTCGCCCGATCCTGGCGCGACGCCGAGTTCGGCAAGCGGCTCGTTCGGCGCCGCAGCAACCGTCTGGTTGCCGACTTCCTGCGGCCGGTCGCCGCCCGAGCGGCTGATGGCCGACCCGAGCAGGACGAGGACGAAAGCAAAGGCAAGGCCCGTCAGCCCGATGCGGATTCGCTGCGCGCTGGTGCCGGTGTGATCCACCATTGGCAGAAAGCTATTGTTGCTTAGGCGACAATGCAAGCACTTCACCTTGACGAGTGCTTGTGCACCCGCGAAAGGCGCCCCGACATGACTCGCACCCTTGTGACCCTCACGCTTGTTGCGGCCGCCGCGTTAGCCGGCTGCAGCAAGGACGATTCCTCCAACGAGAACGCTGCGAACGAAGTGATGAACGAGCCGGTCGTGCTTCCGCCGTCCATCACCGCCTCCAAGACCTATCGCTGCAAGGACAACAGCCTCGTCTACATCGACTGGCTGAGCGACGGCACCGCCAAGATCAAGAAGAACAAGGAAGATTATTCCGCACCGGTGGTTACCCCGGGCGCCGACGGCGCGCCGCTTAAGGGCGCGGCCGCCGATGCCACCGTCACCGTCAACGGGCAGAGCTGCAAGGCCTGACCTTTCAACGCCGATCATCCACAAACCCCGGGGCCACCCCCGGGGTTTTTTTATGCGTGCCTCGCCGCTAGTGCGCCGACATGACCGCCCCCATCACGCCCGAGATCGTCGCCGAGCATGGCCTTAGCGAGGAAGAATACCAGCGCATTCTTAAGGCACTCGGGCGGGAGCCGAACCTGGTCGAGCTCGGCATTTTTTCGGTCATGTGGTCGGAGCATTGCTCCTACAAATCGTCGCGCGTTCACTTGAAGAAGCTGCCCACCGAGGCGCCGTGGGTCATCTGCGGTCCCGGCGAGAATGCCGGCGTGATCGACATCGGCGACGGCGACGCGGCCATCTTCAAGATGGAGAGCCACAACCACCCGTCCTACATCGAGCCGTACCAAGGTGCGGCGACCGGCGTCGGCGGCATCCTGCGCGACGTGTTCACCATGGGCGCGCGGCCGATGGCCAACCTGAATGCGCTTCGCTTCGGCAATCCCGAGCATCCTAAGATGCGCCACCTCATCAGCGGCGTCGTCTCCGGCATTGGCGGCTATGGCAATTGCGTCGGTGTTCCTACCGTCGGCGGAGAAGTGAACTTCGACCCGGCCTACGACGGCAACATCCTGGTCAATGCGATGACGGTTGGCGTCGCCAAGACTGACAAGATTTTCTATTCAGCCGCAACGGGCATTGGCAATCCGATCGTCTATGTCGGCTCCAAGACCGGCCGCGACGGGATTCATGGTGCGACCATGGCCAGCGCCGACTTCGACGAGAACAGCGATGAAAAGCGCCCGACCGTCCAGGTCGGAGACCCGTTTACTGAGAAGCTGCTGATCGAGGCCTGCCTCGAGCTGATGGCCACGGACGCGATCGTCGCCATCCAGGACATGGGCGCTGCCGGGCTTACCTCCTCCTCCGTCGAAATGGCGAGCAAGGGCGGCGCGGGCATCCGGCTCGACATGAACAAGGTGCCGTGCCGCGAGGAAGGCATGACCCCGTACGAGATGATGCTCTCCGAAAGTCAGGAGCGCATGCTGATGGTCCTGAAGCCCGGCCGCGAGGCCGAGGCCGAGGCGATCTTCCGCAAGTGGGAGCTGGACTTCGCAGTCATCGGCGAGGTGACCGACACCGGCCATATGGTGCTGGAGTTCGACGGCGAGGTGGTGTGCGACATTCCGCTCGGCCCACTTGCGGACGAAGCGCCGGAATATGAGCGGCCGTTCATCAGCCGCGATGAGTATAAGGCCTGGGCGCAGGTAAAGCCGCTTGGCGAAATTCCGGCCAACGCGGATGTTGCGGCCGACTTGCTGAAGCTGATGGGCTCACCCAACCTCGCCAGCCGCCGCTGGATCTGGGAACAGTATGATCACCAAGTCGGCGGCGACACGGTGCAACGCCCCGGCGGCGATGCGGCTGTGGTCCGGGTGCACGGAAGCGAAAAGGCGCTGGCAATGACCACGGACGTGACTCCGCGCTATTGCTATGCCGACCCGTTCGAAGGGGGGAAGCAGGCCGTCGCCGAGGCCTACCGCAACCTGTCCGCAGTTGGCGCGAAACCGCTGGCGATCACCAACTGTCTGAACTTCGGCAATCCGCAGCGGCCGGAGATCATGGCCCAGATCGTCGGCTGCCTCGACGGAATGAGCGAGGCCTGCCGCACGCTCGACTTCCCGATCGTGAGTGGCAACGTGTCCCTCTACAACGAGAGCAAGGCAACCGGCGGGGGCAGCGCAATCCTGCCGACGCCGGCCATCGGCGGGGTCGGGCTGCTTGCCGATTGGAGCAAGTCGGCAACCATCGCCTTCAAGGATGCGGGTGACATCATCGTCCTCATCGGCGAGCACCGCGGTCAGCTGGGCCAGTCCCTTTGGGCACGGGAAATCCGGGGCGACACGGGAGGCGCGCCGCCGAGCGTCGACCTTGCCGCGGAGCGCCGTGCCGCCGAGTTCGTGCGCGAGCGGATCGCAAGCGGTTGCCTGACCGCCGTTCACGACGTCGCCGATGGCGGCATTGCCGTTGCTCTTGCCGAAATGGCGCTGGCGGGGAATGTCGGTGCGCTCGTCGACGGCCTTGAGCTGGTTGGAGGATCGGCCGCCTTGTTCGCGGAAGATCAGGGGCTATTCGTTGCGACGGTTGCCGATCACGCAATCCTCGATCTGCTCGGCGACGCGACGGAGCGCGACATCCCGATTGCGCCGATCGGCCGCACGGCGGGCACGCGCCTGATCTTTGAATTCAGCGACAGCGACCACGCGGTATCGATTGCCGACCTCCGTAAGGCGCATGAAGGCTTCTTCCCCAAGCTCATGGGCGGTGACGGCGCAGTCGCCTGATCGGACCTTAAACTCGTAGTTGCGAGTGTGTCGCAATAGTGGTATAAGCCGACTCATGATCGTGTGCGTCTGCAATGCCATTCGCGAGGAAGAGATCCGCGGGGTCGCCAAGTGCGGCGCGCGCTGCCCGCGATCTGCCTACGCGGCACTCGGCTGCGAGCCCCAATGCGGCACCTGCCTCGACTATGCGCAGGAGATCATCGACGAAGTTCACGTCGAAGCACGCACGCCGGAGCGGATCGCCGCCTGAACTTGCGGCTGCGACTAACTCTCATTCGCAAATAATTCGCAGTTTTCCGCCGCTTTTCTGCTGGCCACAAAGGATCTTCGAGAGTAGAAGCTGCGCTCAAAGGAGATCGGGCATGAAGGGCAATCCGCGGGTCATCGAGTTGCTGAACGACGCCCTCAAGGCCGAACTCACCGCTATCAACCAATATTGGCTCCACTACCGCCTGCTCGACAATTGGGGCGTCAAGAAGCTCGCTGATTACGAGCGTCACGAGTCGATTGACGAGATGAAGCATGCCGACCGCTTTTCGGAGCGCATTCTTTTTCTCGACGGCCTGCCGAACTTCCAGGCGCTGAACCGGCTTCGGATCGGTGAGACGGTCGAGGAGATCCTGAAAGCGGATCTGGAAGCCGAATATGAGGCGGTCGAAATGTACCGCAATTCCGTCGCGGAGTGCGAGGCGCTGCGCGATTATGCCTCCCGCGACCTCTTCTCGGAAGTGCTCCGAAACGAGGAGGAGCATGTCGACTTCCTTGAAACGCAATTCGAAATGATCCGGCAGATGGGCCTGCCTAATTATATCCAGCTGCAGTCCGAGGCGGCCGAGGACTGATACGGCGACGTGTTCGTCGAATTCCCTTTCACAGGTGTATTAGTCTGCTACATCACCTAGGCTCGATGATCGAGTTGGGGATTGCAGGATGGCAGGACAGGCAGAACGCGCTGCAAAGGACCGCATCGTCACGCTGGACGTGACGCGCGGCATTGCCGTGATGGGCATCTTTTCCGTCAACGTCGTCGGCATGGCGATGATCCAAAGCGCCTATTTCTACCCGCCCGCCTTCGGTTTCGACGGACTTGGCGACCGGATCATGTGGTTGCTGAACTTCATCTTCATTGACGGAAAGCTTCGCGGCCTCTTCTCGGTCATGTTCGGCGCATCCATCCTGCTCGTCATGGATGCGGCGCGGCGTGCCGGCCGCGATCCGTGGAAGACCCACTATGCACGCATGCTGGTCCTGCTCGGGTTTGGACTTCTTCACTTCTTCGTCCTGTGGTGGGGCGACATTCTGACCCACTACGCCGCCGTCGGGATGGTGGTAGTCTTGCTCAGCAAGCTAAACGCCCAGCGTCTATTTGCCCTGTCCGCGGTCGCCTTCATCGCCTTTGCGGCTCCCGGCGTCTATTTCTTCAACAAGGAAGCGCAGAGCTACCATCATTCACTGGAGCCCGGTGCGCCGCCCGAGTTGAAGAAGAAGTGGGCGGAGCGGATGGCTGGTATTCGGCCGGACGCAAAGGCCATCTCCGAGGACCGAGCCGCCCACGCCAGCATCCCGGCCCACTTCCGCGCAGCGCAAGAAAAAGGCCCCCTCGCACCGCTCGACCTCGGACCGCTCTGGATTGAGACGCTTGGGTTCATGCTGCTCGGCATGGCAGGTTATAAATCAGGGTTCCTGACCGGCGCGTGGGATGACCGGCGCTATTGCAGGGTCGCAATCCTCTGTTTTGGCGGGCCGCTGGTCATATTCGCGGCATTCGGCGCCTATGCTTGGCAATACGGCTTTGCACCCATCGAGTTTACTATGGTCAACCGCATCTATGCGCCGCCGCTTCGTCCGATCATGGCGATGGGCATCGCCGCCCTGATCATCCTCATGTTCCGGGAAGGCAGTGCACTTCGCGACCGCTTTGCCGCCGTAGGCCGCACGGCGTTCAGCAATTATATCGCCTGCACCCTTATCGGCACCTTCGTCTTCTACGGGTTCGGGCTTGACCTCTATGCGCAGCTGTCGCGCGGGGAGGCTTGGCTGCTCGTGCCACCCGTATGGGCCTTCATGCTCCTATGGTCGAAGTGGTGGCTGGAGCGCTTCCACTATGGTCCGCTGGAGTGGCTGTGGCGAAGCCTGTCGCGGCTGGAGCTGCAGCCGCTTCGCAGGACCACCGCTGATCGACCGATGGAAGTGGCCTAGAGCCGACCGAAGCCCTGATTGGTCACCTTGCGCCCAAAGCCGCCGGGTGCCGGCTGCGGACCGCGGGAGCGCAGCGGGTTCGTAGCCTTGTCGAACAGCTGGATCGTCTCGTCGAACAAGCGGCGAAGCTCCACCACGTCCTTTACCAATTCGTCCGGGAAGCGCTTGGTCTCAATGCAGATACGCGCGGTCGACTCGATCAACTCGGCCACGGTCGCCAAGGGGTTGGCGCCGAACTGACGGGCCTCGCCCTTCAGCGTATGCGCCGGGATGACCAGACCGACCGTATTCTGCTCCCGCATCGCTTCTTCAAGCTGCGTGATCGACTTGGTGCCGTCTTCGTGAAAGTAGCTGAGCACCCGGATGAACGCCGGCCCCATCTCGGACCTGGTCTTCTCGAAGTGTGCCCAATCGATGATATCGTTCGCCGCCTCGACCACGATAGTCGTTGCTCCACTGTCAAAAGCGACCGGTCACCCCGGCCGTGGTCCCACCAGCCGGTTTTACGCCCAAAAGGGTAAAGGGAAACTTAGCGTTGGTCCGGTTGGAACGGGTTTCGTGACCCACGCAGCGTCAGGCGGAGAGGAACCGGCCCAAGCTCCAGGTCGCGGCGGAGCGCGTTGAGCAGGTATCGGCGATAGCTTTCGGGTATTTCGTCGACGCGGTTGCCGAAGATGACGAAGCTCGGCGGACGGGTCTTCACCTGCGTGATGTACCTGAGCTTGATCCGCCGACCGCCCGGTGCGGGCGGCGGATTGGCGTCGATCGCTCGTTCGAACCAGCGGTTGAGCTCGCCCGTCGACACTCGCCGGCTCCATTGTTCGCGGAGTTCAAAGGCGACCTGAAGGATGGTGTCCGTGCCCTTGCCGGTCTTGGCCGAGACGGTCAGCACCGGGACGCCCTTGAGCTGCGACAGCCCTTCCTCAAGCGCCGCCTTAACTCCGTTGAACAGCGAGGAGGCATGCTCCGCAACGTCCCACTTATTGAGTGCGATGACGAGCACCCGGCCCTGCTCGATGACCGCGTCGGCGATCTTCAGGTCCTGAACCTCAAGGCCCCGCGTCGCGTCGAGCAGGAGAACGACGACTTCGGCAAAGTCGATCGTGCGAAGCGTATCCGCAACCGATAGTTTCTCCAGCTTGTCCTCGATCTTGGCGCGTTTCCGCAGGCCCGCCGTGTCGACCAATCGTACCGGGCGGCCCTGCCATTCCCAATCGAGGCTGATGGAGTCGCGCGTGATGCCCGCTTCGGGACCGGTGATCATGCGCTCTTCGCCGAGCAGCCGGTTGACCAGGGTCGACTTGCCGGCGTTGGGACGGCCGACGATCGCCAGTTTCAGCGGCCCGTCGGGACGGTCCTCCTCTTCTTCCTCGTCCGATTCCTCCCGCTCGACGAACGGCCGCAAGGCTTCGAACAGGTCGACCACGCCTTCGCCATGTTCGGCGCTGATCGCCAGCGGCTCGCCGAGGCCAAGCGCAAATGCCTCCATCCGGCCGGACTCGCCCGCCTTCCCCTCGGCCTTGTTCGCGGCGACGATGACGGGGGTGTCCTCCACCCGAAGCCAGCGCGCGATCTCTTCATCGAGTGGCGTCAGTCCCTCTCGGGCATCGATCAGGAACAGGGCGACGTCGGCCTCGCGCACCGCGGCTTCGGTCTGCCGGCGCATGCGCCCGGGCAGGCTTGCTGGATCCTCATCCTCGAAGCCGGCGGTGTCCACGATCCGGAATTCGAGACCGAGCAGGCTGGCGTCGCCCTCGCGCCGGTCACGGGTGACGCCGGGCCGGTCGTCGACCAGAGCAAGCTTCTTGCCCACCAGCCGGTTGAACAGCGTGGATTTGCCGACGTTGGGGCGGCCGACGATGGCGACGGTGGGAAGGGGCATGCCCCTCCCCTGCCCGCCGGGGTTCAGCCGGTCAACTCGGCGCTAGCGAAAGGCGCGAAGGCGGCCGTCGTTGTCGAGCACGTAAAGCGTCGAATTGGCGACCACGGGCGCAAGGCTGATGCCGGTACCGACTGCCGTCTGGCCCTGCACGGCGCCGTTGGTCGGATCGACGCTGATGATCGCACCTTGCGAACTGACCACGATGAGCCGGTTGCCGGCAAGGATCGGGCCTGCATAAGTGATGAGCCCGCGTTTGGACTTTTCCTTGCGGAACTGCGGCAGCTCGGTGATCCAGCGAACCCGTCCCGTGGTGCGCGCGACAGCCATCAGCTTGCCTTCATCGGTGACCACGAACACCCAATCGCCGGCAACCCAGGGCGTGGAAATGCCGGCGATGTTGATTTCCCACATGCGCTGCCCGCTCAGCAGCTCAAGCGCGACCATCCGGCCGCCCTGGCCGACGGAGAAGACCTGGCCGTTATCGATTACCGGGTGCGCGTCGATGTCCGACAGCGAGGAGACGCTCGTCGTAGTAACGCTGGTGCGCGACAGGGTGTCTTGCCACAATGCGCGGCCATTCTCGTATCGGAACGCGTTGAGCTCGCCCGACGAGAAACCGGCAACCACTGTGCCCTGCGCAACCGCGGGGCTTGCGGAGCCGAAGACGCCGGCGATCTCCAGGGATGCCGCACCTTCCCAAATCCTCTCGCCATTGCTGGTCCGCAGCGCGTAGATCTGGTTGTCCTGGCTCATGACGTAAACGCTGTCGTAAGCGACCGTCGGCGCACCCCGCAGCGGTCCGCCCGGGCGAACCTGCCAGATCAGCCCACCGTTGCGCTCGTCCAACGCCGCGACATAGCCGAGGCCGTTGGTCGCATAGATGCGCCCGCTATCGTAGGCGATGCCTCCGCCGTAGAGCGATGCTTCGTTGCCCTTGTCGACGCCGAAGCGCGACTGCCATAGCTGGGCACCGGTCTGCGCATTGAAAGCGCGGACGGTGGCATTGGTGTCGATGGTGAAGACATGATCGCCGGCGACGACCGGCGGCGATGCCAGGCGGGCCTTGAGCGTGCTTCCCTGGCCGGCGGAGACGGCAAACGCCTGTCCCAGTGTGCCGCCAAGGGCAAGGTGACCCATGGATTTCTGCGCGTTGCCGCCCGGCTGGGCCCATTGTGCATTCGCCACGGGCGCGGGCAGGTTCATCGGCAGCGCTGCAAGGGCTGGATCGACCTGGGCGCCGGATTCCGCCGACAGGACCGCGACGCGATCGCCAAGTACCGGCGTCTTCTTCGGCCCCTTGTTGAAGATGCTGCAGCCGCCTGCCGCCATCGCCAGCATGAGGAGCGCTGCGGCGCGCATTGCCTTTGACGTCATTCTCATCGCCCTTGTGGATTCAATAGTTGGATGGAGGCGCTTGCATCGACCCCCAGCGTTCCGGCCAACTGGCCGGCGCGGCTACGCAAGGCAGCCGGCACTTCGGGGTCCGCAGCGATTGCCGCGTACATCCGCCCAGCCTCAGCCTTCTTGCCCTGCTTGATAAGCGCCGCGGCCGTCAGCTCGCCCGCCGTTCCGAACCACGGGTTCCCCGCCTTGGCATAAGGCTGCAGCCGCGCGATGACCTGATAGGGCTTCAGCGTATCGAATTCCAGGCTGGTCTTCCGGATGGTCGCGAGGTCGCGATAGGCTTCCGGGACGTCATCGTCCGCCGCGACCTGCCCATATTCCGCAATCGCTGCGGCGCGGTCATTGCCGTTCAATGCAAGCGCTGCGCGCGTCAGCCGTGCGGTTGCGCGCATCGCGCCGTCGCTGTCGGCCGCCAAACTGCCCAGCTCCGACTTTGCGGCAGCTTCCGTCGGAGTTCCGACCTTGCGGAAGATGCCGACAAGTTGCTCGGACTGCGCCGACGCATGCTCATTCTGCCGGTGCTGCCAGAACAGGTAGCCGCCTGCGGCCAGCAGGAAGATTACAACCAGCGCAATCAGCCAAGGCAGGTTCTTTCGGGCGAAGTCCCGCGCCTGATCGCGCTTCAGATTTTCTTCGACCTCACGAAGGAAGGAATCGCCACTGTCGGGAGCAAGCGCCAAGAAAGCCTCTAACCTTGTGAAAATTCGGCTCAGCCGCGATCCCCCTGACCCACCCAATGTGAACCGAAGCTGGCGGCGCTTCGTCTAGCGCCGGACACGCAAAACGCAAAGCGGATTGCGCGCGGGCGCCTACGAGCGCGCTTTGTAGATCTGGTCCGCCGTCGGGAAGGCGCGGCTCCGGACCTCGCCGGCATAGGCTGCGGCGGCATTGCCGATGCGCTGGGCAAGATCGTCGTACCGCTTGACGAAGCGGGGTGTCCGCTCGAACAGGCCGAGCATGTCTTCGGTCACTAGCACCTGGCCGTCGCAGTCGGCCGAGGCGCCGATGCCGATTGTCGGTACCCCCACTTCGCCCGTGATGCGGGTCGCGATCTCGTCGACGACACCCTCCACGACAAGGCAGAAGGCACCCGCTTCCGCGACCACGACGGCATCCGCGAGGATCTTAGACGCTTCCTCCTCGCTCCTCCCGCGTGCTCCGTAGCCCCCGAGAGTATTCACCGCCTGCGGCGTAAGGCCGACGTGGCCGATGACCGGGATGCCGCGCTCGCTGAGAAAGCGGACGGTCGGAGCCATAGCGCGGCCCCCTTCCAGCTTCACCGCCGCGCACCCCGTCTCCTTCATGATTCTGCATGCATTCGCAAAGGCCTCCTCGGGCGAGGCCTCGTAGGAGCCGAAGGGCATGTCGACACCGACCAACGCATGCCAGCTTCCCCGAACCACCGCTGCGCCGTGCGCGCACATCATCTCCAGGGTCACCGGAATGGTCGACGGAAGACCGTAAATCACCTGGCCCAGGCTGTCGCCGACCAGCAGCATGTCGCAATGCGCGTCCAGCAACTGCGCAGTGCGCATCGTGTAGGCAGTCAGCATCACGATCGGCTGTTCGGTTCTTCCGTTCACCTTGCGGGCGCGGATGGACGGCACTGTTGTGCGCTTTCCCGGCACCGGCGACGGAGTCGCGCGGCTGGTGCTGTTGTCGATGGTGAACGTGGACATGCGCAGGTCTTAGCGGCTGCAGGCCGGACGGGCAAAAACTCAGAAGCGGAGCGACAGACCCACGGCGGCGCGGCGCGCCTTGCGCGGCTCAAGTGCGATCGGCAGATCCTGGGCCGCAAGACGTCGCCTGGGCTGGGCGTGAAACCTGCCGATCCCGACGACCGCACTCGACGTTACCGGAACGGCGGCAATGAACGGCAACCCGGGCTGCTCCTCCTGTTGGAAACGCGGCATCCTGAAATGTGCGCTGGAGCGAGCCGTTGTTACGAATGGGCGTACGGCAACGGGAGGTGGCACTGCGTCGCCGATGCCGGCTGCAGCCGCAACGATCAGCAATGCCCCGATTCCTGCCATCCTTCTCCCTTCAGCAGCATCCTTGTTAATGCAGGAGAAAGGTGGCGGTTCCGACCATCGTGTTGGTCGCTTCAAAGTTTCGAGATCGCGGGCCGCCAGTCGCCATGCTGGTGCCGCACCAAAGGTTCGCCGCAGCGCTTGCACACGCTTTCCCATTGCATGGTGTCTGAGTTGAAGCGCGCTTTTCGTGCCGAGCGCTTATGACCGAAGACCTTGCATATCAGCATCCCCTATCCCCCACTTCGGCGCGTACCTTGCCCCAAAAAGGAATGAACGCTGCCGTGCGTCGGAAATCAAGAGTTTACTGGCCGCCGGTTTACTCCCATTCAATGGTTCCCGGCGGCTTGGAGGTATAATCGTAGACGACCCGGTTGATGCCCTGCACCTCATTGACGATCCGGGTCGCAACCCGGCTGAGGAAAGCAGGATCGAATGGAAAAACGTCGGCGGTCATCCCGTCGACGCTGGTGACCGCACGGAGGCCGCAGACGCTGTCATAGGTGCGATGATCGCCCATCACGCCTACCGTCCGCACCGGTAGCAGCACCGCGAACGCCTGCCAGATTGCGTCATACAGCCCCGCGTTGCGGATCTCCTCAAGGTAGATCGCATCGGCTTTGCGGAGGATGTCGCAGCGCTCCTTGGTGACTTCACCGGGGATGCGGATCGCCAGCCCGGGTCCAGGGAACGGATGCCTGCCGACGAATTGATCGTTGAGGCCCAGCTCGCGGCCGAGCGCCCGGACCTCGTCCTTGAACAGCTCGCGCAACGGCTCGACCAGCTTCATGTTCATCCGTTCGGGCAGGCCGCCGACATTGTGGTGGCTCTTGATCGTCACGCTCGGCCCGCCGGTGAAGGACACGCTTTCGATCACGTCGGGGTAGAGGGTTCCCTGCGCTAGGAAGTCGGCACCGCCCAGCTTCTTGGCTTCCTCCTCGAACACGGCGATGAATTCGCCGCCGATGAACTTGCGCTTGGCTTCCGGGTCGGTGACTCCGGCGAGGCCCGACATGAAGCGCTCCTCCGCGTCGACGACGACCAGCGGAATGTTGTAGTGATCGCGGAACAGCCTTTCGACCTGCTCCCGCTCGTTCAATCGCAGCAGGCCATGATCGACGAAGACGCAGGTCAGCTGGCTGCCGACCGCCTCGTGGATCAGGATCGCCGCCACGGAGGAGTCGACTCCGCCGGAGAGGCCACAGATCACTCTTCCGCTTCCGACCTGCTCGCGGATCTCCTTGATCTTGGCCTCGCGGTAAGCGCCCATCGACCAGTCGCTGGAGACGCCGCAGATCTTGTGGACGAAGTTGGCGAGCAGCTTGCCACCGTCCGGCGTGTGCACCACCTCCGGATGGAACATCATCGAATAGCGGCGGTTCGCCTCGTCCGTGGCGATCGCAAAGGGTGCGCCGGGTGAGGTCGCCACCACCGCGAAGCCGGGCGCGAGAGTTTCGACGCGGTCGCCATGGCTCATCCACACCTGATGGCTTTCGCCGACGTTCCAGACGCCCTCGAACAGCGCGCTCGGCGCTACCACCTCAACGAAGGCGCGGCCGAATTCGCGGTTGTCGGAACTCACCACCCGCCCGCCGAGCTGCTGGTGAAGCGTTTGCTGGCCATAGCAGATGCCGAGGAGGGGCACGCCGCTGTCGAACAGGATCTGCGGAGCCCGCGGGCTGTCCTCCCACGTCACGGACGACGGTCCACCCGAGAAGATCACACCCTTTGGCGCAAGTCTTTCGAAGGCCTCGGCGGCCGAGTTGAACGGCGCGATCTCGCAATACACTCCGGCTTCCCGCACCCGGCGGGCGATCAGCTGGGTCACCTGGCTTCCGAAATCGACGATGAGGATGGAATCGCCGGTGGCGAGCGATGGAGGTTGCGCCGTCATGGCTGCCCGTTAGCCGTTCTGGCAGCGGAGGCAAGTTCACCCCGGCAGGGCGCTTGAACAAAGGTCGCCAAGCCGACTTTTGGGAGCTTATCGTCCATCAAGTCATTAAATGGGTCATGCACGTATTCATCATCGAAGACGAATATCTCATCAGCCGCTCGCTTCAGGATATGCTGGAGGGGCTTGGCTTCACGACGTTCAGTTTCGCTCGATCCGAGGACGCAGCCGTGATGGGCGCCGGCGAGCAGAGCATCGACCTCATCACCGCCGACGTTCGCTTGTTGCCGGGCGACGGGCTGAAAGCGGTCAGCGAAATCTGCCGCAAACGCCGAATTCCCGTGGTCTTCATCACGGCCTATGCGGAAGAATTGCAGGACCGCGCGCCCGACGCGATCATCGTCCAGAAACCCGTCAAGGCGGATGCGCTCTCAGCAGCCGTGAAACAGGCGCTCGGCCAACGACCGGCCGTTCAAAGCTGACGTGCTCAGCGGCACGTTAACCTCTTCTGGTGCTTCAGCCTTAACCGGTCCCGAGTAAATCGACATTTGGACGTGGTTCGGGCAGCTCGGCTGCTGCCTGTGAGTGAAAGACGTCCTGTGCGGGTTCGTGCAGGGAGCGGTGAAGTGCAAGGCAACAGTGAGCGGTTTGGTCGGGAACGGCGGATCTCCGTCCAATTCGAAGCCCTTATAAGAGAATCGGACGGCTGCGAGTTCCGCGTCCAGGTTCTCGACGTTTCAAGCTCCGGTTTCCGGATCAACTCGCATGCCGAACTGGACGTCGGCGCCGAGGTCATGCTGCAGCTTGCGCGGTCGCGCCCTCTTCGGGCCCAGATCTGCTGGACTCGTGGGCGGGAGGCCGGGGGATCTTCCTCGACCCTGCCGAGGCGCTCGCGTAAAGAAAAAGCGCGGGCGATCCGAAGAACGCCCGCGCCTCTCATTCCATCATCCGCTTAGTAGCGGCGATAGGTTCCATACGGCTGATACGGGCTGTTGTAGGTGCCGTAGCCATAGCGTGTGTTGGTGCGGTCAAGGTCGATGTCGGTGATGTAACCGCGGTAATCGACGTTGCACTTGAACGCGAACTCCTGCGGTACTCCATTGTAGCCGCCGTAGGCCGCCGACTGCGCAATGCCGCGCACCCGCATCTTGCCGTTCGAGCGCGGCTCGACGCTGGTGATGGCAGCAACGCGGGCACCGCCGTTGTAACCGCCGTAGCCAGCGTAACCGCCATACTGACGGTTGACCCGATCAGTCACCGCGGCGGCGCATTGGTTCACTGCCGCCTGGCTGTTCATGCCATAACCGCCGTAACTGTTGTAACCGCCATAACCAGGGTTCAGGATTTGACCGAGCACCTGGCCGACGACGTTGCCGCCGCCGTAACCGTAGCCGGGGTAGATCTGAGCGGAGGCCGGAGTTGCCGCGGCCATCGCCGCGAGGCCAGCGCCGCCAGCAAGCAGATATTTGATCGCCGTCATGGGCTTTCTCCTCAACTGGGACTTTCTTGCCGGCACAACGCACGGCTGTCCTGTTGGGATGCCTACATGATTCGCAATGGGGTGGTGCTGAACCGCATGTTGTCCGCGGTTCAGCGACCTTAACGAAGGTTCGACGCGCTTAGGCGGCCTCGAACTCGTCTTCGGTCACAACCGGACCGCTGTCCTGACCCTTGGCCGAAACGTCGCGGTCGACCAATTCGATAATCGCGATCGGTGCCGCATCCGACTGGCGGATGCCGGCCTTGATGATGCGGGTGTAGCCGCCCTCACGGCCGGCGTAACGCGGGGCGATGACGTCGAACAGCTTCACCAGCTGCGCATCGTCGAGCAGGCGGGCATGCGCAAGGCGGCGATTGGAAAGGCCACCCTTCTTCGCAAGCGTGATCAGCTTCTCGACATAGGGGCGAAGCTCCTTCGCCTTGGCGGTGGTGGTGGTGATCTGCTCATGCTTGATCAGCGCGGCAGCCATGTTGCGGAACAGGGCCGCACGATGGCTCGAGGTACGCTGAAGCTTCCGTCCGCCGACGCGATGACGCATAGTCTTTCTCCGTTCGTCAGGAGCCCGTGTGAGGTAGCTCCAGCCAGGCGGTGCTTGAGGGGACCGCCCATGACCCTGAAAACAAAAGCGGAGCGTTTCCGCCCCGCGATGACGCCGCCTCAACCCGAAAAGCGCCCACAAGTCAAGGCGAAGCAACGCTAAATGCCGGCGTACCACTCGTAGCCCGCGACATCCTCCCAATAGCCGCCCTTGCCGCCATAGGTATGTGCCAGCGTGGTCACCGCCTCGATGCGCTGGACATATTTCGCATGCTTGTAGCCGAGTTGCCGCTCAATCCGCATGCGAAGCGGGGCACCGTTCTGCACCGGCAAAGGCTGATCGTTTATCGCCCACGCCAGAATGGTTTGCGGATGCGCGGCGTCGATACGGTCGATCGATTCATACCACATCGTTCCGTTCGACTGCCTGTCGGCGCAGTGAAAGACGATGAAGCGGGCTTCCGGCCGAATGCCCGCCAAGTCGAGCAGGATCTTCAGCGGGACGCCGGTCCACTTGGCGATCGCGCTCCAGCCCTCGACGCAATCGTGGCGGGTGATCTGCGTGCGCGCCGGCAGCGCCTTCACCTCGGCCAGTGAAAATGCGCGAGGGCGAGATACGGCCCCGTCCACGATCAAGTTCCAGTCGGCAAACTGGTTGGCGAGATGCGCGGCATAATCGGGCCCCGCCGGCATTCTGGTGCCGTTGGGACGAAAGATCGGCGAGCGCTGCGAAGGCGCGAACTCCTGAGCCAGGGCCGTCCGGTTTTGGAGAAGGCGCTGAACCGCCTGGTTGGCCTTTTCGCCGGTTCCGAGCAGCGCCCGGAATTCCTCATTCTGGCCCAGGCGGTCGCAGCCCGCCAACAAGCCGCCGCCGCCGGCAATCATGCCCCCGACCAATGCGCGGCGGGTGATCAGGCGGCTCATCCATCCACCTCCGGTGCGGCCTGATCGAGAGGGAGGCGATAGCGGCCGGTAATCATCGAGCGAACCTCATTGAACGGCCCGGCAAGTAGCACCAGCGCCAGGTGGACGATGGTGAAGGCAAGGATCAGCGCCGCGCAGATGAAGTGGATTGAACGCGCGGACTGCCGGCCGCCCATCAGGTCCATTGGCCAGTGGAACACCGCGTTAAGGCCAGGCGACAGGCACATGCCGGTCAGGATCAGCAGGGGCAGGAGGATGAAGATCACGGCCACATAGGCGATCTTTTGAAGCACGTTGTACCGCAATGCCGCTTGCCCCGTCGGGAAACGCAGCCGTGCGTGGTCCATGATGTCTTGCCAAAGGTGCCGCGGCGCCAATTCCGCACGCGATAGCCGCAAATCCCGCTGAATGTGGCGGTTGGCAAGGCTCGCCACCAGATGGAACAGCAGCCCGAGGCTCAGGATCCAGGCGAAGAACAAGTGCCATTGGCGCGACAACGCCAGATTGTACGTCGACGGTATCGTTGCCCAGCCGGGAAACGGGCGGCCCTGGAAGGACAACCAGGGCCGATCAAAGTTCGCGCCGTAATTTCCCCAGTAGAGGTGCGGGTGGGCGTTGAAGATCATCGCGCCGCTCATCAGCATGACGACGACGGTCACCGCATTCACCCAATGCCAGATTCGGGTCGGCAGCCGATGCCGGTAAACCAGATCGCCGCCCCGGGCGGATTGATCGGCTTCGTCCGCCATGCCTCCTGGTACAGGAGTAACCGTCGGCGGGGAAGCGGGCGAATGGTGACCCCTACGGGACTCGAACCCGTGTTTTCGCCGTGAGAGGGCGACGTCCTAGACCGCTAGACGAAGGGGCCTCGCCGAGGAGGCGGCCATATGTGAGCTTCCGTGCCGCCAGTCAATCCAGCCTCACGGACCGCGGCGGCAGACGTTTTACCTTGCTTTCAAGGCCTCCTGACTACAGGTGAGCCGCAGGGGTGGGCGTTGCCGGTCAATACCGGCTAACGGCTAGGCGTGCATGACTGATCTCGGGACGATTTCACACAACGAGCGCTTTCAGCTCCTCGTCAGCGCGGTCACCGACTACGCCATCTATATGCTCGATTCGACGGGTCGGATCTCCACCTGGAACGCCGGCGCGCAGCGGTTCAAGGGCTACGCCGCAGACGAGATCATCGGCGAACATTTTTCCCGCTTCTTCACCGACGAGGATCGCGACAGCGACCTCCCCGGCCGAGCACTCAGGATCGCCGCGCGTGACGGCAAGTTCGAATCCGAAGGTTGGCGGGTGCGAAAGGACGGCACGCGCTTCTGGGCACACGTGGTGGTCGACCCCATCCGCGATGAAGATGGTCAGCTGCTCGGCTTCGCCAAGATCACCCGCGATGTGACCGAACGTCGTCAGCAGGAACAGGCGCTGTTCGAAAGCGAGCAGCGTTTCCGCCTGCTCGTGCAGGGCGTGCGCGACTATGCGATCTACATGCTCGACAGGAATGGCATCATCACCAACTGGAATTCAGGTGCTGAGGCCATCAAGGGCTATTCGGCCGACGAGATCGTCGGGCAGCATTTCTCGCGCTTTTACACCGATCACGACCGCGCCAGCGGCGAGCCGCAACGGGCGCTGGAAACGGCTCTGCGCGAAGGAAAATATGAGCGGGAGGCCTGGCGCGTGCGCAAGGATGGCTCCTTGTTCTGGGCACATGTCCTGATCGATCCGATCTACAACGAACAGGGCGAGCATGTCGGCTTCGCCAAGATCACCCGCGACGCGACCGAGAAGAAAAGAGCGCAGGAAGAGCTGGACCGAACCCGCGAAGCACTGGCCCAATCGCAGAAGCTGCAGGCACTGGGTGAGCTCACGGGCGGCATTGCCCACGACTTCAACAATCTGCTGACCGTCATCTCGGGCTCCGCCGATTTCCTGATCCGCCGACCGGATCTCTCTGACGAGAAGAAGCAGCAATATCTCTCGGCAATCGCCGAGACGTCCGCAAGAGCGACGTCGCTGACCAACCATCTCCTCGCATTCGGGCGTCGTCAGCCGATCAAGCCGCAGGTCGTTGACGTCAACGAGCGGCTGCAGAGCTTCGCCAACGTCATGGGACGCACCCTCGGCAGCCACGTGGAGCTGGTGCTCGACCTAGAAGCCGACGCCGGCAACGTGGAGGTCGACCTCTCCCAATTCGAAACTGCGGTCCTCAACGCGGCGCTTAACGCCCGTGACGCGATGCCCGACGGCGGACGAATTACGCTCAGCTCGCGCCGCGAAGCGGACGCGGACGGCGTTGTGGTGCGAGTGTCCGTTGCAGACACCGGCCTCGGCATGCCCCAGCGCGTGCTGGATCGGGCCTTTGAACCCTTTTTCACAACCAAGGAGATCGGCAAGGGGACCGGGCTTGGCCTGTCGCAAATCCACGGCTTTGCGGCCCAGGCGGGGGGACGCGCCGAAATCGACTCGGTCGAGGGCACCGGAACAACCGTGTCGCTGCTGCTGCCGGCAAGCGGCAAGGCGGTCGGCGCCGACGTTACGGAGCAGGCAGATGCGTCTGTTCCGCCCAACCTGAAGGTGCTGCTGGTTGAGGATAATGCGGACGTGCGCGGCTTCGCCGAAGATCTTCTTCGCGATCTTGGCTGCGAGGTTCACCTCGCCGCCTCCGCCGAGGACGCGCTTTCCCAACTCCCGGATGTGCAGCCCGACCTCGTCTTTTCGGACGTGGTCATGCCGGGCATGGGCGGCCTCGAACTCGCAGCGCAGCTCAAGCGTGCACATCCCGGCCTGCCCGTGCTGCTGACGACCGGGTACAGCGACGAACTGGTCAAGGGATTGCCGGATTCGGCCGTGCTGGTGAAACCTTATGGGGCAAAGGAACTTCGTCGGGCGATCACCCGCCTGCTTGCGACACAGGACGCAGCGGCCGCCTAGCCCTTGTCTTCGCCAGGGATGGGGGTCTCAGTTCCCAATGTTTCGCGAACATAGAGCTTCTTGACCATCACATAGGTGACGACCGCCAACGGTGCGGCGAACAGAACGCCGATGGCACCGAACAGGATGCCGAAGGCGATCAGTGAAAACAGCAACACCACGCCCGGCAGGTCGACCGCATATTGCTGGACGAGCGGTTGCAGCAGATAGCTCTCCACCTGCTGAACCGCTGTGTAGAGCAGCACCACCCAAAGCGCCATTTCGGGGTTTACCGCCAAGGCTATCAGCACCGCGGGAATGGCGGCAATGATTGGTCCGGCGAAAGGCACGAACTCCAGCAGGCCGGCGAGTAGACCTAGCGCCAATGCGGACTGCATGCCCAGCAGCCACAGGCCAAGGCCGGTCATCAGCCCGACGGCCACCATGGCGATGAGCTGACCCTTGAGCCACAGGCGAAGCGCGCGCTCGCTGTCGTCCATCGCGCTCGAGACCAGGTCGCGCTTAGCCTCGGGCACCAGCTTGATCGCTCCTGTCTTGTAGAAGCGCGGCTGCGCGGCGAGGAAGATGCCGCCGAAGATGATCACCAGTGCGTCCGCCGCCGCATTGCCGATGGACATGATGATACGCCCGAAATTGCCGATGCCGCCGCTTGCACCCTCCCGCGCCGTCGCGAGTGCCCGGCGGACGAAGTCATTGTCGCCGACCCTCTCCTCGAGGGATTTTACCGCTTCCGGCAAGGTGGCGCCCAATTGATCGATCTGACCGCGTACCTCGACTCCGAAGAAGGCGACGAGTAGCGCCAAGGCGCCGAACACGATGGCGACCGCGATGGCTACGGAAACGCCGCTCGGCATCCTGCTCCAGCGGCAGATCGGGTCGGCCAGGGAGCGGAAAACGGCGGCAACGACCACCGCGCCGAATAGCATCACCACGACTTGCCTTAGCTGCCAGGCAAGCAGGGCCAGCGCGACCAGACCGATAACGATCAGCACGCGGCGAACGAACATCCTATCGTCGATGGATTGTGAAGGTTGCGCCATTGATGAAGCTAAGCGCTTGCCGCGCGCTCCTGTTCCGGCAGCGGAACTGTCAGTCTTCGAAGCGGATTCCCGCGCTTCCAAGCAACGACCAGCGTACCTGTGCGCGGAAGCTCTGAAGGCCGGCAACATCGAGGCTCAGCCATTCGCCGATCTCCAGGATGCGATCGGTGCATTCGATCCGGCAGCCATCGCACGACAAGTCGTGGATCACGACCGGAAAGACCTGATCGTCGGCGCGGCGCGCGTAACCGTTGAGCTGTACGGGCAGGCGTTCCTCACGCCCGACCCAGCCCGGCTCCCGCCGCATATCCAGTGCAACACGCGTCGCCATTCGGGTCGGCATAACGGCTAAACGTAACCGAATGTTGAATAGGGCTGTTCAGCTCCGTTCGCTGAGAAAGCGCATCAGTTCCGCAAGGGTCGATTCCATCTGGTCCTGCATCTGGCTGACCAGCTCATTCTCCCGCATGCCGACATGGTCGAGCGGCTTGGAATAGCTATCCGAAAAGGCGGTCAGGTCGTTGCGGTCGAACACGCCCTTGGCCACCAGCTTGGCAAGGATCACCAGGAGGCCGTTGGTGTTCGCGATCGTGCCCGCGACCAAAGCTTCGTCGACCATCGACAATTGCTTGTCGCTCTCTTGGGTTTCCTCGTCTGCTGTCATGAATGTCATCCTGCACGGCTCTACGCTTCGTGCAACCGCTTTGCTCCAGCCCAGCGGCTCAACTCGGCCCACGCCAATGACTTGGCGGCGAAGGTGGCCGTGTTGGCAGCGCTGGACGATGGCAGCGTGATCAGGTGCAGCCCCGACGTCCTGCCCTCAAGCATCGGCAAGCCCGCCTTGGCTGCCGCAGTGCCATTGAAGGCAACGGCACGAACCTGGGGGAAGCGATCCAGCAGCGTCTCCAACGCGTTATGCTCGGGATCGCGGATCGCCTGATCAAGGCTGCCTGGACGGCGCGCCGACGCGATCACGTCCCACAAGCCAACCTGCCGCCCGGCAAGACGTTCAAGCCGCTGCTGGTAGTCCAGGTCCGCAAGCGGCTCGTCGAGCGCGCTGCCCAGCAAGCGCCAGAATTGATTGGTGGGGTGCGCATAATAACGCTGCGCCGCGAGCGAGGCATCGCCGGGAAGGCTTCCCAGGATGAACAAGGTCGCGTCATTGGGCGCGACGGGCGGAAGGCCGATCTTCAACATAAAGCAAGCGATGCCCTCATTTGCCTTTGCAGCCTGCTCCTTTAAGGGCTGGGCGGTGGACCCGACCGAGCTCCGGATCGCCCTCTTTTCGGGCAATTACAACTATGTGCGCGACGGTGCCAACCAGTCGCTCAACCGGCTTGTCGGCTATCTCTTGAAGGTGGGCGCCCAGGTGCGAGTCTATGCGCCGACAGTGCCCGAACCGGCTTTCGAGCCGACCGGCGACCTGATCAGCGTCCCGTCCGTCGCCATTCCATTCCGGCCCGAGTACCGCCTGGCGCTTGGACTGCCGGGCCGAATTCGCCGGGATGTTCAGGAGTTCGACCCGAACATCGTGCAGGTGTGCAGCCCCGACATCGCATCGCATCGGGCGCTGACCTGGGCGCGGCGTCGCGGCATTGCGACCGTCGGTTCGGTCCACACCCGCTTCGATACCTACCTCGAATATTATCACCTGGAGGCATTCGAGCCGACGGTGCGTGCCATCATGCGGCGCTTCTACGGCCGCTGCGACGCCCTGCTCGCACCGGCGGAGTCCATGGCGGCGGTGCTTCGTGCGCAGCGGATGAACAAGGATATCGCGATCTGGTCGCGCGGGATCGACCATGCGCAGTTCAACCCCGGCCGCCGCGACCTCGCCTGGCGGCGCGGCCTCGGCGTTGCGGATGAGGAGTTCGTGGTCGGCTTTCTTGGCCGGATCGTCATGGAAAAGGGCCTGGACGTGTTCACGGCCGCGGTTCGAACCCTTGCGGATCGCGGCGTTCCGCACCGCGTGCTCGTCATCGGCGAAGGCCCCGCCCGTCCCTGGATGCAGCAGCAGCTGCCCGAAGCCATCTTTCTCGGCGAGCAGGTGAAGGACGATCTTGCCCGCGCGCTCGCCAGCGCCGACGTTTTGCTCAACCCCTCGATCACCGAGACGTTCGGCAACGTCACTCTGGAGGCAATGGCCTGCGGCTTGCCGGTCATCGCCGCAGCAGCGACCGGGACGACGAGCCTCGTCAAGGATAACGAAAATGGCATCCTGGTCGAGCCGGGGGACACGGAGGCGATGGCCGAAGCGCTTGAAGCCTATGCGCGGGAACCCGAACTTCGGGCCCGCCATGGCGAGGCGGGCCTGAAGCTCGCCTCGGTCCGTGACTGGGACACGATCAACTCGGCCGTGCTGCGGGTCTATGACCGGGTCATCCGCAAGCGCGCGCGGCTGGAACGGGTAAAGGGCCGCTAGGCTACTTCGCCCGTTCGATTCGCTGCGCGGCCTCGTCGAGGATGGCCGCGATCTCGTGCAGCAATTCGTCGTCGACCCCGTCGCGGGCGACACGCTCGCCCAAGGCAGTCATCAAATTTCGGACGGCGCGTCGAACCGGCGGTCCTCCCGCGTGGCGTTCGCCCGGCGCTAGTTCGGCAAGGCGGGCAAGCAGCCGCTCGACCTCCTCCGCATTCTCCGCAAGATGGGCCCGGCCCTCGGCGGTGACCTGAAACGGTTTGCGCGAGCCCTCGGCCGCCGCTTCCTCGATCAGGCCCATGTCCTGAAGCATGGTCAGCGTCGGATAGACGACGCCGGGGCTGGGCGCATAGCGGCCGCCCGTCAATTCCTCGATGGCGCGGATGAGGTCGTAGCCGTGGCGCGGCTCGTCCGCGATCAGCTTCAGGAGGACGAGCCGCAGCTCGCCGCCTTCGAACATGCGGCGCCGGTTGCCCGCGCGGCCGCCACGTTCGGCGAAGGGGTCGAAGTCGAAGCCTCCAAACCCACGGTGACGCCCGCGCATGGCGACCATGCCGGCGAGAGCCTCCAGATGGCGGCGGTGATGACGCATGTGCCCGCGTCCATGGCATTGATGATGGTGCATGAAGATCCTTTCGATGCCTCTAAGATATATCTGAGAGCCATCAGTGCAAGTGCCTGTGTGCAATTTGTCTTTGTGACTTCTAGAGGGACCGCATGGCCGACCTGTTCGGAGATCCGCAGACCACACCGGCAGCGCCCGACGACACCGCCCCGCTCGCCGACCGCATACGTCCCGCGTCGCTCGCCGACGTGGTCGGACAAGACCATGTAGTCGGGCCCGACGGCGCGATCGGCCGAATGGTGGCGGCCGGCAAATTGTCGTCGATGATCCTGTGGGGTCCGCCCGGCACTGGCAAGACCAGCATCGCCCGCCTTCTCGCCGATGCGGTCGGCATGCGCTTCGTCGCCATCTCCGCGGTCTTCTCCGGCGTTGCGGACCTGAAGAAGGTATTCGCCGAGGCTGCTGCATCGCCGCGGCGGACCCTGCTGTTCGTTGACGAAATCCACCGCTTCAACCGGGCGCAGCAGGACGGCTTCCTGCCCTTTGTCGAAAACGGCACCGTCACCCTGGTCGGTGCCACCACCGAGAACCCCAGCTTCGAACTGAACGCCGCGCTGCTGTCCCGATGCCAGGTGCTGATCCTCCGACGTCTTGACGAAGCCGCGCTCGGCCGGCTGATCGAGAAGGCCGAAGCCGAACTCGGTGCACCCCTGCCGCTGACCGACGATGCCCGAGCGGCGCTGATCGCCAGCGCCGACGGCGATGGCCGCTTCCTGCTCAATCAGGTGGAAACCCTGTTCGACATCGCTCCGCCCGAACCACTCGGGCCTGGTGCGCTTGCCGAGCTTCTGCAGCGGCGGGTCGCGGTCTACGACAAGGATCGGGAGGGCCATTACAACCTCATCTCCGCACTCCATAAATCGATCCGCGGGTCTGATCCGCAAGCAGCGCTCTACTATCTCGCACGCATGCTCACCGCCGGCGAGGAACCCTTGTTTTTGCTTCGCCGGCTGACGCGGGCAGCCGTGGAGGACATCGGCCTCGCCGACCCGCAGGCGCTGGTCCAATGCATCGCGGCCAAGGATACCTACGATTTCCTGGGCTCGCCCGAGGGCGAACTGGCGATCGCGCAAGCCTGTCTCTATTTGGCGACCGCCCCCAAATCGAACGCCGTCTACGCGGCGCAGAAAGCGGCATGGCGGAGCGCCAAGGAAACAGGTTCGCTGATGCCCCCGCCCACATCCTCAACGCGCCGACGCGGCTGATGAAGGATGCGGGATATGGCAAGGGATACGCCTACGACCACGACACGGACGAGGGTTTCTCCGGACAGAATTATTGGCCCGACGACATGACCCCTCAACGCTTTTACGAGCCGTCCGGCCGTGGGTTCGAGGCCAAAGTGGCGGAGCGGCTGGCCTACTGGGACCGCCTCCGGGCGGAAAAGGAAACAAAGCCCGACTGATCGGGTTGGATGCGACACGGGAAACAGGGAACGGATGCGATGTACGACGATACGCAGCGAGTTTACTGGCAGAGCCAGGTAATGGAGTGGGGACCGCGCGTCCTGATCGCCGCCCTGATCCTGGTCGCGACCTGGCTGGTCGCCCGGGCGGTGAAATGGGGGCTCCAGAAGACCATCTCCCGGACCCCCGCGCTGCAAAAGCATACGCCGGGCAACCAGCATGAGACGGTAGGTCACCAGATCGGCACGGTCGCCAAGCTGATCGTCTGGCTGGTCGGCATCATGGCCGCGCTGCAATTTCTCGGCATCGGCCAGATCCTGCAACCGATCAACGCGCTGACCATGGACATCTTCAACTTCCTGCCGCGGCTGATCGGCGCCGGGCTGATCTTCTTCATCGGCCTGATCGTCGCGCGCATCGTTCGCCAGCTAGTGCAGACCCTGCTGGCCGCCGCCAATGTCGATGGGCTGCTTGCCCGCGCCGGGATCGGCAGCACGGAAGGCACGGTCCGCACGGACCCGGCCGCGGTTCCGCCCGGCACCACGCCTGGCGCGACCCGCACGAGCCTTGCGCGTGCCGCCGGCATTCTGGTGTTTGCATTGATCATAATCCCAGTCGCCATCGCCGCCCTTCAGGTGCTGGGCATCGAGGCGATCTCCGGCCCGGCGATCAACATGCTGAACCAGGTGCTTGGCGCCATCCCGCGTATCCTCAGCGCGGCGCTTTGGATCGGCATCGCCTTCATCCTCGCCAAATTCGTCAAGTCGATCATCGAGGCGATCCTTCCACCGACCGGCTTCGACCAGGCGATCCGCTCCACCGGCATCGTTCCGGCAAGCACAACGCCGTCGCGCGTGGTCGCCAACATCGCACTGGTCGCCATCGTGCTCATCGCCTCAATCGAAGCGGCGAAGCAGCTCGGCGGCGGGACGGTTGCCATCTTCCTGGCGCAGGTGACGGAGCTTGGCGGCAAGGTGATCTTCGGCACGCTGATCATCGTTGTCGGCATCTTCCTCGCACGCGTCATCTCCGGCCTGGTCGGAAGCGGCACCGGCGAGGGCGGCTATGCCCAGACGATGGTCAAATATGCGATCATCGCCTTGTTCACCGCCATCGGCCTCACCTTCATGGGACTTGCCGATGCGATCGTGCAGATGGCGTTCGGACTGATCCTCGGCTCGGCAGCAGTTGCCACGGCGCTGGCGTTCGGCTTGGGCGGGCGCGATGCCGCCGCGCGGGTGCTGGAGCGCTACGTCGACGACACGCCGCCGCCTGCCCCGCCTGCGCCGCCAAAGCGTATCCCGCCGGCGCCCCGCCCAACCGCGGACGACAGCCAGCCGCCTTTGGTCTGAGGCTTAGTTCCCGCCTTTGCCCGCTCGTTCGCCGTCCTTCCCCGTCTTGCGGAGAAGGGCGGCGGAGGGGGCCTTCTCAGGGCTGTCGAACGGTCCTCTTGCGACCGGGAGCAGGGTCTTGCGCGCTTCGCGATCGAGATCCCGATCGACCAGTTCCTTGCCCAGCATCAGCCGCGGCTTCGGCGCGGCGGGGGAGCTTGCGACGATCTTGAACAGGCCGTCCACCGCCACGTCGGGCGCGGCTTCCCCGGCCAGTGCGAAGCTGTTGTAGTAAGCGATCAGCGGCAGGATGCCGTCGGGGTTGAGCCGGTTGGCACGCGCGATCACCCCGCGTGCTTCCTTGAGCCGCGCGGCGCGTTGGGGGCCGGTCCACGTACCGCCAGCTGGGTCATCGCCGAGCCCTTCCACACCAACGCCGAGGGCTCGTCGGAGGTCATCGCCAAAGCACGGTCGGCGGACGCAAGGCACTCCGCGGCGTTACCGGAGCGGCATTCGGCCTCGGCAAGCAGCAGGTGATTTTCGATCAGCGCCGGGAAGCGTTGCGCGTTTGTGCGCAGCTGGTTCAGCCAGGCATCGCGCTGTCGGGCTGCGTAGGCGCGCGCCGTATCCCCTTCCGGAAGCTCGATGCGAGGCACCAGCTCCAACCGTCCGCGGACCAGGCCAGCCTCGGCGCGGGTCAGGCGCCGCACCGAGGGTTCCGGGATCTGGCCGGCGGGGAAGGTCAACCGCTCATGCTGCATCTTGCGCCCGCGGTAGTTGTTGACTGCGCGCTGCAGCTCCCCCGAATCGCCCAGCAAGGCGGCAGCGCTTTTCTGATCCTCGCCGCGCGCAAGGGCGGCGAGATAGGCCTTCAGCTTGGGTTTCCACTCCTCGGAGAAGTAGAGCATGTGGGCAATGCGCCACGCATGATAGGGCGTCCACGATCTCTTGGTGTTTAAGTACCGGCCATCGAGCAGCTGGGCGACGGGGAAGTCGTGAAACTCCTCCATCACCCGCCAGAAACCGACGGGGACATGGCCATATTCGACGTAATCGTCCTTCGCGAGCATCGTCGCGAACATCTCGCCGAACCCCTGAAGGTACCAGCGGGGGTAGGCCGCCGGAAAATAGGTCATCAGGTAGTTTTGCGCGAAGCCCGAGTAGAGGCGGGACTCGGCCGGCAGGCAGAATGCGATTTCGTTGCGGGGAAGTTGCCCGGCAATGCCGCTCCAATCCTCTGCCCCCGTGGTCGGATCGATCGACGGAGCGAAGCTGACGCTCTGCAATGACTGGTCGCCTTCGCCTGCAACACAATTGCGACTCGTCGGCTTACCTTCAGAGGGTCTAATGATCAGGTTCACGCCCGCATTGGTCGAGGCCAGCACCGGACCTTCCTCGCGCGGGTCATAGTAGACCGTTTTCGTGAACTGCGGGACGTAGGGCCCGTACTGCCAACGCGAGTCCGTCAGCCGAAGCTGCTCGAACCCGCCGGCATCGTCGATCATCGTTACCGCGATCTTGATCGTGTCGTCGGGGTCGCCAACACGGCCGGTCAGCGCCGTCAGGAGGAAGTGGAGCTTCTCCAGCTTGGACGCCGCATTGACGAGTAGCTTCTCATCGCCCTGGCTGAACACCACGACATGCGGCGTTTCCGCCATCCGCCAGCTGCTCATCTCGATCTTGGGTTCGCCGGGCTGGCGCTGCCGGGTGCCGGTGACCGTGATCGTCGTATCGCCATTCTTCACCGGCGCCGACAGCTGCGCCTCCGCAGGCATGCTCAAGGCAGCCGCCGCGCACATCAGCCAAGCCCGCTTCATCATCCGAAAATCTCCCCGAGCCCATGGATGAGATACCGAAACTGAGGCGATTGCAAGTTTCGCAACTGCGGGTGTCAATTCGATGGATTGGAATTCGGCCGACCGCTAGTCCGCCGCCACATGGTGCCGCAATTCACCTCGTTCGTTGCCATCGATTGGTCCGGAGCCAAGGGCCGGCGGCACAAGGGCATAGCCATTGCAGAAGCACGTGGCGACGCGGCGCCTCGCTTGATCCGACCCGGGCATGTCTGGTCGCGCGAAGAGGTGCTGAACTGGCTGCTGCAACGCGCGGCCAAGGAGCCCACATTGTTCGGGTTCGACTTCAGCTTCGCGCCGCCGATCGTGGAGCGCGGCGAATATCTGATCGGCGAACCTGGTGTGCCGCGGACCGCCCGGGAGTTCTGGGCCTATGTCGATGATCGCTGCACCGACGATGACCTCGGCGCCGCAAGCTTCCTGGAGCGGGTTCACCGGCGCCACTTCTACTTCGGCATAGCCGACGGGGTGAAAGGCGACTTCGTTCGCTTTCGCCAATGCGACATGCGATTGAACGCGCAGGGCGGACGCAAGACCGCCAGCGCCTATGACGCAATCGGCGCGGCGCAGGTGGCGAAGGCGAGTTTTTCAGGGATGCGGTTGCTCCGGCGACTGGACGGCGAAGTCGCAATCTGGCCGATGGACGCGCTTCCCGATCACGGCAGCGCCGTCGTCGAAATCTACACGCGCATCTATCTCCGCCGCGCCGGCATGAGCGGGACGAAGCTCCGGACCAAAGTCGACCTCAATCGTGCGCTTAAAGGTCTCGGCAGCAAGCCCACGCGGTTGAGCTTCAACCCCGACGATCACCAAACCGACGCGCTCGTCACCGCCGCCGGCATGCGCGCGCTGGCGCAAGCTGAGCCGCGCGCCTTCCGGCCCACCGGCCTCACACCCAAGATTGCGCGCAGCGAGGGCTGGACGTTCGGTATTCTCTAGGCCCGAGCTACCACGAAGCGCAGCCCCGTGCTCCGCTACAGCATGAAGTCTGAAGCGCTGACATTGGCAACCGAGCCCAGGGTGATGAGGAAGTCGGCAACGCGGTCTCCGTTGACGTCGCCTTCGACGCTGTAGCCGGCACCGCTTCCGAAGTAGCGCAGCTCGCCCGCCGAACCCGAGAAGTTCGCGGAGCCGATGAAGGCGAAAGCCTGGTCACCGCCTGCCCCGCTGTTCGCGTCAAGGCTGGACACGTCGAGCTTGTCCGATCCACGCTCGAAGTCCCCGATGCGAGCCGTCGTGTTGAGGCGCGTCACCATGAACCGGTCGGCGCCCGAACCGCCCCACAGCTCGTCACTCCCCAGATACCCCATCAGCGTGTCGTTGCCGGTTTCTCCATACAGAACATCGCCCGACGTACTTCCGACCAGCATGTCGTTGCCGTTGCCGCCGTACATGGTGATGCTGACTTCCTGCCCGATCAGATAGTCATCGCCATCCCAGGACCGCACCACAGCCGGGTCGTGCTGGTCGCCGATCACCATCCGGTCGTTGTAGGCCGTCAGCGCGATGTCGCTGAAGCGCTCCACATTCTGGAAGGTGCCGGCACCGGCGACCAGCGCCTGGCCGGCATGCAACACGCGCGTGTCACCATCGATGCCGGCGGTTGCGCCGACATAGGACAGGCCGATCGTATCGAACCCGGCGCCGCCGTCGACGATGTCGCCGTAGCCGGAAAAGATCATGTCGTTCCCGGCGCCACCGAAGATCTGGTCGACTTCGCGCAGATTGTCGAAGCTGTTCTCCGCATCCGCCGAAATGAAGTCGCCGCCATTGCCGCCGTCCAGCACGTCCGCGCCGGCACCGCCCGAGATCCTGTCGTCGCCATCAAACCCGCGAAGGGTGTCACCCAACGACGTTCCGACCAGGTGATCGGCCCCGCCCGAACCCGAGATGGTGGAGCCGGTTCCCGTTCCAGCGCCTGTGCCAGTTCCGGTACCCGTACCCGTACCCGACCCCGTGCCCGTGCCCGGAGAAGATGCTCCGGAGAAGTAGAGATCGACGCCGCCGCCGCTTGCTGCCTCCGAAAGGAGGGTGCCCGACACCGAATTGCTGAACGTAAGCGTGCCGCCGGTAAACGTCAGGACCGAACCGGACAGAGAGTAAGTGAAGCTTCCGGATGTCGCGTCGGTAAAACGGAGACGGTCGCCGACGAGGAAGTCGGTGATCGTGTCGCCGTTGAGGTTGCCGCGGCTGTCGGCAAAGACGTCCGCACCCCCGCCGCCGGAAAGGGTATCGCTTCCGCTTCCGCCAGTGAGGACGTCGTCACCGTCATTGCCCTGGATATTGTCGGCGCCGCCGTTGCCGACCAGCAGGTTCCCGGCGCCATTGCCGATCAAGGAGTCGCCGCCGCTTCCGCCAATGGCATTCTCGATCGTAACACCGCGCGCGATGCTGAGATTGCCTGTCAGGCCCGCAACGTTGGAGAATGCCTCCGGATTGAGATCGATGCGCTGGCTCGAGCTGAAACTGGCATAATTGAGCGTGTCGGTACCGCCGCTGTCGAACACCGTGACGGCGACGTTCGGAAACCGCGCTGCGTCATATACCTGCCGGTCGGCCATGGTGCCGTATGCCGAGTTGGCGATCCCGTAGACGGTGTTGCCGGTGCGGGTCGTGGTGGACAGCCCGTACAAGGTTGCCATGCCCATGACGTCGGCAACCATGGGCGTCACGACATAGACGCCGGAGAAGTTGCGGCTGGAATAATAGCTGCTTTCGCCCTGGCTGAAATAGGACATGACGGTGATCGGCCAGCCGTCGTTCGAGTAGGACGCATCGAACGGATATTTGGCTTCTTCATTGTAATCGCCGGCATGCCCGAGGCCCAGCGCATGACCGATTTCGTGGATGAAGGTTTGGAATAGGTAGCTGTTCAGACCGCTGCCCGAGTTCGGCGCCCAATCCGAAGCGACGTTGATCTTGGCCGAAGAGATGATCCCCCCGTTCCACTGGTCCGACGTCGACGCTCCCTCGTCATTATCATCGAACGTGATCTGCGCTCCGCCGGATACCTCGCGGAAAGTAACACCGATGGTGTCGCCCCAAAGGCCGAGCGCTTCGCGGGCCAGGACCTGGGCGTTGGACCCGAGACCCTGCAGGTCGACGGTCAAGCTGCCGCCCTGCGTGACGTTGAAATGGTGCGCGTCGCCTTCCCAATACCCGCTGGTCAGCTGATTGGAAATCTGATCGTTGTTCCAGGCGCTGGGGGCGACATAATTCTTGACGGCCAACTGATATGTGCCGGTTCCAGTATAGCCGGGCGTGGGGCTGTCTGGCTCCCAAGCCGAGGCATCGATGTAATAGGTGCCGGAACGGGTCGCTTCGAACCCGATGCGGGCGCTCCTGCCGTCGCCGCCATCGTCGTTCGATGCCAATTCCTGACCGGAGGAATCGCGGATGCGCAGAAAAGGATCCTCCATCGGGGTCCCGCCCGCAATCGTCATTTGGACCTCGATCCGCTGCCCGGCGGTCAGGGTAATGCGGTACCAGTCGTGGTCGCCCGCAGTTTCGATCGTGCCGGCCACCGTGTCGCCGATGCCGATCGTGCTCGTCGTCGAGCCATCTCCAGGAACGTCCACCACTTACCTGACCTCCGAGTTCACAGAATTAGCAGCGGACCGTCCGGACCCGCGTGAAACAACCGCACTCTTGACCGTGCCCGCCACATGCTCGGCAAAGTCCCTGATCGACTGCTCGGAAAGCGCCGCATCCGACACCGAAAATCCGATGTCCGGCAGCCGCGTCCCGTCGATCAGCAGGACCTGGGCGCGCAAGTGCGAACGCCGCACCTGCACATCGATGGATTGGGCCGAGGTGCCAGGCTCCATGGCCCGACCGATCTCACGGCAGATCGAGGTTGCCAGCGCAGGATCGAGGGCCACTTTCTGCCCCGCGTTCACCACGCAACGAGGTTCGGCGGCCTGCACTCTTGGCTCCATCGCAGCACCGCTCCCGATCATCAACAAAGAGGCGAGCGCAGGGGCCAGCGAAACGCTTATAGACACGTCGCACCTCCCCAACACGCCGTCCGACCTGCGGACAAGACCACAAAAATTATTAACTCTCAATGACTAAGCGCCATTTCCGACTGGATTACGGCTGTCGGCAGCTAGCTCGGCGCGCAGGCGCGATGCACATTCGAGGCTTGCGGATGATCGGCCAAGCATCCTTCAACGCTCAAAAGGATGGACCTTGCGCGCGGCCTGACGCATTAGCGCCGCCGAGCCGGCTTAGCACAGTGGTAGTGCAGCGGTTTTGTAAACCGAAGGTCGGGGGTTCAAATCCCTCAGCCGGCACCAGCTACCAGTCGAAACCGTCCGGTCCCGTGTCGGGGCCGCCGGTCGGCGGAGTCCGGTCGCGCTTGCTCGGGTCGAGCCAGGCGCGGATCACCACCCAGCCCATCATCGCCACCAGCGCCGCTCGGACGATCCCTGCCAGCATCGGCGTGACTCCCTTATAGCGCCAGTTCGACCCACACCGGGGCGTGGTCGCTGGTCTTTTCCCAGCCGCGCGGGGTGCGTTCCACTCCCGCGGCCTTCAGCTTGGGCGCCAGGCTAGGGCTAAGCAACGCATGGTCGATGCGGATGCCGGCGTCGCGCTCAAAGCTTTGCCGCCAGTAAGGCCAGAAGGTGAAGGGGTGGTCCGGGTTTTTCGCGAGGAGGGCGTCGGTCCAGCCCTGCGAGACCAGCTCGGCGAACTTCTCCTTTGCCGGCGGTGAGAAAAGTGCGTCCTTCGCCCATCGTTCGGGCTTGTAGACGTCCTCGTCCGTCGGAATGACATTGTAGTCGCCGATGAGGATCGCCGGAACCTGGCTGTCTAGCAGCGTCTGCGCATGGGCATGGAGCCGATCCATCCAGGCTAGTTTGTAGTCGAACTTGGGACCGGGCCATGGATTGCCGTTGGGAAGGTAGAGACAACCGACCAGGACTCCGCACACCGCCGCTTCGAGGTAGCGGCTTTGGGTAGCATCGGGATCGTCGGGAAGCCCTCGGCGAGTCTCGACCGGCTCGCCGACCCTGCTGAGGATCGCGACTCCGTTCCAGCTTTTCTGGCCATGCCAGAGGCTGGCATAACCCGCGTCCTCGATCGCTGCCTTGGGGAATTTGTCGTCGGGCGCCTTCAGTTCCTGAAGGCAAACAACATCTGGCGCGGACTCCTCAAGCCAGCGCAGCAGGATGTCGAGCCGGGTGTTGATGCCGTTGATGTTGTAGCTTGCGACTTTCAGGCGCCCGGGGTTCGCCATCGTCAGCAATCGTCGCAGTCGGCGTCCGCACCGCGTTCGACCTGGATGGTCGAATGATCGATGTGGAAGCGGTCGTGCAGCATGGTTCGGGCCTGCTCGAGAAGACGGTCGGAGTGTCCGGCGGGAACGATCAGATGGGCGGTGAGTGCCGTCTCCGTCGTGCTCAACGGCCAGATGTGCAGGTGGTGGACACCCCGAACGCCTTCGAGCTGTTCGAGTGCGTCCTCCACCTCGTCGATCTCTATGCCCGACGGCACGCCCGCCAGCGACATCCAGACCGATTCCTTGAGGAGCCCGATGCTGCCCCACAGGATGACGACGGCGATCGCGAGGCTCATCACCGGATCCACCCACTGCTGACCGGTCCAAAGGATCAGGGCGCCGGAAAAGACCACCGCCGCGGAAACGCCCGCGTCCGCCAGCATGTGCTGAAAGGCGGCGCGAACGTTGATGTCGTGCGTGCGGCCCCGCGCGAACAGCAAGGCGGTGATGCCGTTGACCAGGATGCCGACGGCGGCGACCGCCATCACCGTCGGTCCGTCCGGTGTCGCCGGTTCGAACAGGCGGCGAACCGCCTCCGCCGCGATGGCGCCGACAGCCAGGATCAGAAACAGCGAATTGACGAGGGCGGCCAGGATGGACGCCTTTTTCCAGCCGAACGTGAATCGCGCCGACCGCTCGCGCCGGGCCATGGTTGCGCCAGCCCAGGCGACGATCAGGCCCAGCACGTCCGAGAGATTGTGACCGGCATCGGCCACGAGAGCGACGGAATCGGCCAAGAAGCCGTACACCGTTTCAATCACCACGAAGGCGAGGTTCAGCGCGATGCCGATTGCGAAGGCGCGGCCGAAATCGGCCGGTGCATGGCTATGGCCATGCCCATGATCATGATCGTGACTGTGAGAGCCGCTCATCTCCGGTGAGCCTAGAGCATGTTCACGCAGCGGCAAGCCGCGTCGCACTAGCCGCCCATCGAAGCCGACGAACGGCCTGCCGTTTCAAGCTTGCGACATTATATCATTGCCTCTAGCGGCTCGGACGAAGTATCGGAGTCCTTCGTTGAACCATCGTTGTTTGCTGATCGCCGGCGGTCTAGCCGCCCTTCCCCTCGCCCCAGCCTTCGCCGCTCCGCCGCACGCCCAGGACGGCGATACCGCCGCACGTCAGCCTCACCACGACCATGCGGACGACCAGATCGTCGTCACCGGCATCCGCCGTCCGGCGGGCGACGTGCTCGGGGGTGTGTCAGTGATCGACCGCGCCGATCTGGCGCGCGAAGTTCGGCCCAGCATCGGTGAGACATTGGCGCGGCAGCCGGGTCTTTCCGCGACCAGTTTCGGGCCGACCGCATCGCGGCCAATCATTCGCGGCCTGTCGGGCGACCGGATCCGCGTTCTGACAGACGGCATCGGTAGTCTGGACGTCTCGTCATCGAGCGCCGACCATGCGCCTGCAATCAATCCGCTCACCGCCGAGCGGATCGAGGTGCTCCGCGGCCCGTCTGCACTGCTGTTCGGGTCCTCGGCGATCGGCGGAGTCGTCAACGTCATCGACACCCGAATCCCGCGCCGCGAGCCGGAGGGCGGCTATGACGTCGACGCGCTGCTGACGTACGGAACGGCGGCTAAGGAACGCTCGGCCAACATCGCGACCAGCGTTGCTCTCGGCAGTCACTGGGTCGGCCATGTCGACGGCAATTGGTCGAAGAGCGACGACCAGCGAACGGGCGGTTACCTCCTCTCCCGCGGGTTGCGGGAGCAAGCGGCGGCGAGCCCGTTCGAAGAGGTGCGCGATCTCGCCGCCCTGCGCGGACGGCTGCCCAACACCGCCGCCGAAGCCAAGGAGCTGGCGGGCGGAGTCGCTTATGTCGACGGTCCGCTCAACATCGGCGCGTCGGTCACGCGCCACACCGCCCTTTACGGCGTTCCGATCCGCTTCTCGCTCAACCCCGCGGTGGAAGCCGAAGCGCCGCGCATCGACGTCGAGCAAACCCGCTATGACATGCGCGCCGAAGTGCCGCTGTCCGGCGCCTTCCGCCAGGTGCGCCTACGCGGCGGCTACGCCAATTACCGGCACGACGAGCTGGAGGAAGACGGCGCTATCGGCACGAGTTTCTTCAGCAAGGGCGGTGAAGGCCGCGCCGAGCTGGTGCAGAACGAACGCGGCGGTTGGGGCGGAACCAGCGGGGTTCAATATCTCGGCCGCAACGTCCGCATTCGCGGTGATGAGAAGTTCCTGCCGGACAGCCGGCAGAAGCAGCTCGGTCTGTTCACCATGCAGACGCTGATCAGTGGGCCGGTTCGCCTGGAGGGCGGCGCACGGTTGGAGTTCAGCCGCCTGTCGGCAGATCAGGATGATCTGCTCGGCACGCCCGAGCAAAGCCGCCGCTTCCGCACCTTGTCGCTGTCGGCCGGCGGCTCCTACGACCTCGGATCGGACTGGCGCGCCGGCCTGACCCTTTCGCGAAGCGCGCGCGCGCCGTCGATCGACGAGCTGTTCGCCAATGGCCCGCATGCCGGCACCCAGGCCTTCGAGGTCGGCGACCCGGACCTCGATCCCGAACGCAGCCTGTCGGCGGAAGCGAGTCTGCGGCGCAGCGAAGGCCCGGTGAAGTTTACAGGGACGCTCTACTTCAGCCGCTTCGCCAACTTCATCTACCAGGCCCCAACCGGCAGCGTCGAAGAAGTTCTTCCCGTCTATTCCTATCGGCAGGGCCGCGCGAAATATTATGGCTTCGAGCTAGAGGCGAATGCCCATCTCGGCAAGGCGCTCGGGATCGACTGGGACGGGGAACTGGTCGCGGATGCCACCCGCGCCACCATCCGCGGCTATGGTCCCGCCCCGCAAATCCCGCCGCTCCGCATGATCGGCGCCTTGAAGGGAACGATCGGTAGCTTCGACGGCCGGCTGGAGGCGGAGCATGCGTTTCGCCAGAACCGCAATGCCGACCTCGAAACGGAAACGCCGGCCTACACTCTGGTGAACGCGTCGGTCGACTGGCACCCGCTTCCCGACAACCTGGGATTGACGCTCTCGCTCGCCGCCAACAACATCTTCGACGTGGTCGCGCGGCGGCACGCAAGCTTGCTGAAGGATTATGCTCCGCTGGCGGGCCGCGATGTTCGGCTAAGCGCGACACTGCATTTGTAAGAAAATGCGGCCCGGCCAACGGGAAGGCCGGGCCGCTGTTCCACCGGACTGAGGGTCGTCCGGCGAAAAGGCTTATTGAATCTAAAGGTCGATCCCGGCGGCGATCGCTTCCAGCTTGCGGACCCGTTCGCGAAGATCCGCCAACTCGATCCGCCCGCTGCTGACCGGCGGCGGCGGGGCGTTGCACCCTTGGCTAAGCTCGAGCCGCTTCAGCTCAAGCCAACCCTGCCAGCCCTTGAGAGCAGCCCAACTTGCGGTGCCGAGGCCCGCGATAAGGCCGGCGACCAGTACGCCCATCGACAGCGGTTCCATCACTTGTCCTCCCGCAGCGCTTCGATTTCGCGCGCCAGCTCGTCATTCTGCTTCGACAAGTGGTGGTCGATCGCCATCCGGCGACGGTCGGTTTCGTCCAGCTCCGTGCGCATCGCGTGAACGGAGGGACGGCGGCTGAACAGGTCCATCTGGTCGAATTCGCTGTCCTTGGTGCGCGACTTCGTTCCGCCGTTCTGGACCGCCATGATCACGCCGACGACGGCGTAAATTATCAGCGCCTGCACGAAGGTCATCGGCGTCAACAAAGGCACGGCGACGAAGCCGACGCGAACAAAGGTCGGATCGATGCCCAGCTTGTCGCCGACAGCGGCGCAAACACCGGCGATCTTGGCGTCGCGGCGGTCGAGTGAGTAGCGGTAACGATTGCGGACCATGGTCCTTCCCCTTTCCTAATTCGTGCGCGCGGCAAGCGCGGCCTTGAGTGCTTCCAGCTCCGCGTCGACCTTCTCTGCGGCCTTCAGCTCGGCAATCTCTTCTTCCAGGCTCTTCGGTCCCGTCAGGCCGAGCGCGTCGGCGCGGCCCTCGGCGAAGTCGGCGCGGCGTTCGAGCAGTTCGAAGCGGCTGAACGCCTCTTCGGTGCGCATGCCGTAGGTCGCCTCGCGCGCCTTGGCCCTAGCGACCGCACTTTCGTAGCGGTTGGCAATGCTGTTCTGCCGGGCCCGCGCCTCGCGGAGCTTGCCCTGAAGTTTGGCGATGTCCGCCTCATAGCCTTTGAGCGTCTCGTCCAGGCCGGCCATTTCGGCTCGGAGTTCCGCGGCCATGTCCTCGGCGCTCTGCCTTTCGGTCAGTGCCGCCTTGGCAAGGTCTTCGCGGCCCTTGCTGAGCGCAAGCTCGGCCTTGTCCGTCCAGTTCGCCTGGAGCTGGTCGAGCCGCACGAGCTGACGCTGCAAATCCTTGCTGTCCGCGATCAGCCGTGCCGCCGACGCCCGGACCTCCACAAGGGTTTCTTCCATCTCGAGGATGATCATGCGGATCATCCGCGCCGGGTCCTCGGACCGATCCAGCATCTCCGTCATGTTGGCCGCAACGATGTCGCGGGTGCGGGAGAAGACCGGGCCGGAAAACCAATTGGACAATGCCGCCAGCGGGCGGGGCAGGTCGGCGGTGGCCGGCTGAACGATCAGCCGCCGCGCCGGAACCTGTGCCTCGATGATGTCCATGTCACGCATAGGTGGTGACTTCCGCACCGTTCGCGACGACATGGGCCGGGCCGACGGCCGCGGCGACAGTGACGCTGCTCAGCAGCAAGCTACCCAGAGCCGCGATCAACGTGGTCATGATCTTGGACTGACCGGACATTTCAACTTCTCCCTTTTGGCCCGCCGCTTTCCGATCGGCGGGGATGTCCCTTTCTATTCAAGGGTTGTGCCAAACGCTGAAAACTGCGGTTTCTGCTTGGCTTGGGAGAATTTTCAGGTTGGATGGTGGGAATTGCCACACGGGTTTGGCGAGAAATCCCAACCCGCATGGCCGCCTGCACCGGAACTCTCGCACGCTTCGTCCTTTGACTCCGTTGAAAGCCACTTGGGACAAGGACTCGAAAATGCTTGGAAAGATTGCAGGCGCATGGCTCGGCGAGAAAGTTGCCGGGCGTAACAGCGGCGCCAGGGGTGCCATTCTGGGCTATGGCGCGGCAGCGTTGGCCCGTCGCGGGCTTGGCCCGCTGGCTGCGGGTGCCGCGGTATTGTGGGGAGTCAACAAGTTGCGCGAGCGTCGCCGCGCAAGGCCAGCTTACCCCTCGTCGGCGACACCCTCGTCGCGCTGAGCGTCAGGCTCGGCAACGGGCGACGTTTCAAAGTAAGGCTCGACCGTGCCTTTGAGCTTCACGGTCATCGGATTGCCGTAACGGTCGCGGCTTTTGCCGGCCGCGACCCGGATCCATCCTTCTGAGATGCAATATTCCTCGACGTTGGTCTTTTCCTGACCGTTGAACTTGATCCCGACCCCGCGGCTCAGCACGTCTTGGTTGAAGTGCGGGCTGCGCGGGTCGAGCGAGAGGCGGTCGGGGAATGTGTCTTGCGGGTCGGCCATGCGCGGCGCCTAGCGCGACCGGCGCGGCAAGGTCAACGCACGGCTGTTGCCGCCGTCTTCCGGCACGACTAAGCCGTGCATATGAACGACCGTATCTCCACCGATCGGTCCAACCGACCTGTTTTGAGTTTGCACGTACCCGAACCGCCGTTCCGGCCAGGCGACACGCCCGACTTTTCCGGAATGGTCATTCCCTCGGCAGGTTCGACGCCGAGGCCCGATGTCGCAGCGTCGCCCACGGACACGCATCCGTTGGCGCTGCAACTGGTGCGCGTGCTGGACGAAGACAATCGCGCGGTTGGGCCCTGGGACCCGAAGCTTAGTCCCGACGTGCTGCGGACCATGCTACGCAACATGGTTACCGTGCGTATCTTCGACGACCGCATGTATCGTGCCCAGCGTCAGGGCAAAACCAGCTTCTACATGAAGTGTACGGGCGAGGAGGCGATCGCCATCGCCGCGGCGCATGCCACCGATTTCGACGACATGCATTTCCCGACCTACCGCCAGCAGGGTCTGCTGATCGCGCGGGGTTACCCGATGGCGCAGATGATGTGCCAGATCTACTCGAATGCCGAAGACCCGCTGCACGGCCGCCAGCTGCCGATCATGTACAGCGACAGGCGCCACGGCTTCTTCTCCATCTCCGGCAACCTCGGGACGCAATATCCGCAGGCCGTGGGCTGGGCGATGGCATCGGCGATCCGCGGCGACAGCCGGATTGCAATGGCCTGGACCGGCGAGGGCGCAACGGCGGAAGGCGACTTCCACGCCGCACTGACCTTCGCCTCTGTGTACAATGCGCCCGTCATTCTTGCGGTGGTCAACAACCAGTGGGCAATCTCGACCTTCTCAGGGATCGCCGGGGCGGAGCGGGCGACGTTCGCCCAGCGGGCGGTCGGCTATGGGATCGCTTCGCTACGGGTAGACGGCAATGACGCGCTCGCCGTCTATGCGGCAACCCACTGGGCGGCGGAGCGGGCAAGGCTGAACCTCGGGCCGACGTTGATCGAATATTTCAGCTACCGCGCGGAAGGCCATTCCACGTCCGACGACCCGACCGGCTATCGCCCTGCCGGCGAAGCGCAGCAATGGCCGCTTGGCGATCCGATCGCGCGGCTAAAGGCGCACCTCGTCGCCTTGAGCGAGTGGGACGACGAACGGCACGCGGCCATGGAGGCGGAAATCTCCGCCGAGGTCCGCAAGCTGCAAAAAGAGGCCGAAGGCTTCGGCGTTCTCCCGCAACAAGGCTTCGACCGGATCGGTTCGATGTTCGAGGACGTGTTCGAACATACGCCCTGGCACCTTCAGGAGCAGCGTGAGCTCGCGCTCGGCGAAGCGCGCGAATATCTCGGGCACGACGTCGAATGACCGCGCGCAACATGATCCAGGCCATCAACCATGGCCTCCAGTGCGCGATGGAGCAGGACGACCGTATCGTCATCGCCGGCGAAGACGTCGGCTATTTCGGTGGCGTCTTCCGCGCCACGCACGGGCTGCAGCAACAGTTCGGCAAGACCCGCGTGTTCGACACGCCGATCAGCGAGAACGGCATCATTGGCACCGCCATCGGCATGGCGGCTTATGGGCTGAAGCCGGTCGTCGAGATCCAGTTCGCCGATTACATCTATCCGGGCTATGACCAGATCGTGTCCGAAGCGGCGCGCATGCGCTATCGCACGGCGGGCGAGTGGACGATGCCGCTGGTGATCCGCTCGCCCTACGGCGGCGGCATTTACGGCGGGCAGACGCACAGCCAATCGCCGGAAAGCCTGTTCACGCACGTGTCCGGCCTCCGAACGGTGATTCCGTCCAACCCTTACGACGCCAAGGGCCTGCTGCTCGCGGCGATCGAAGATCCGGACCCCGTGGTCTTCTTCGAGCCCAAGCGCATCTACAACGGCCCCTTCGACGGCCACCATGACAAGCCGGTGGCGCCCTGGTCGAAGCACCCGGCGAGCGAGGTTCCGGACGATTACTACACCGTGCCGCTGGGCAAGGCCGCAATCGTCCGCCCCGGCGAGGCGGTAACGGTCCTTGCCTACGGCACGATGGTTCACGTCGCGCTGGCAGCGCTGGAAGAAAATGACATCGACGGCGAGCTGATCGACCTGCGCACCCTTCTTCCGCTCGACATCGAGACCATCGAGGAAAGCGTGAAGAAGACCGGCCGCTGTTTGGTCGTGCACGAGGCGACGCGGACCAGCGGCTTCGGCGCCGAGCTGTCTGCCTTGGTGCAGGAACGCTGCTTCTACCATCTCGAAGCGCCGGTGGTTCGCGTTGCCGGTTGGGACACGCCCTACCCGCACGCCTACGAATGGATCTATTTCCCCGGCCCGATCCGCATGCGGACGGCCCTCAAGAAAGTGCTGGAGGCCTGATGGCTAGGTACGAATTCAAGCTCCCCGACATCGGCGAGGGCATTGCGGAGGCGGAGATCGTCGCCTGGCACGTGAAGGTGGGCGACCGGATCGAGGAAGACCAGCAGCTTGCCGACATGATGACCGACAAGGCGACGGTGGAGATGGAATCGCCGGTCGCGGGCACGGTGGTCGAGCTGGCGGGCGAGGTCGGCGATCTGGTGCCGATCGGGTCGGTGCTGGTGGTGCTGGACACGGGCGGTGATGCGGCTGCGGCGGAGGAAGTGCCGCTGGCCGATGGCGCGGTGGAACCCACGGCAGCGATGGAGGAAGAGCTTCCAACCACTGACGTAGAGCCAACCTTAGAACCCGTTCGTGCCGAGCGTAGCGCGAAGCGCGAAGTCGAGGTGCGTGAAGCACCGGCGATGAAGCAACGCCCCTCGACTTCGCTCGGGACGAACGAGGTAGGGGGTTCAACTGACGGAAAAGTCCTCGCCTCTCCCGCTGTTCGCCAGCGCGCCCGCGACCTCGGCATCGACCTTGCCCACGTCCGCACCAATAGCGACCGCATTCGCCACTCCGACTTGGACACTTACCTGCTCTACAATGGCGGCAGCGTCTCCGGCCGGGGCTCGGCCGCCCGTGCCGACGAGGCGATCAAGGTCGTCGGCCTCCGCCGCAAGATCGCGGAGAATATGGCGGAGGCGAAGCGCCGGATTCCGCACTTCACACTCGTCGAGGAGTTCGACGTCACCGCGCTTGAAGACACGCGCGCGATGATGAACCGGGACAGAGGCGACCAGCCGAAGCTGACGCTGCTTCCCTTCCTGATTGCCGCCATGGGCAAGGCGATTGCCGACTGGCCGATGCTCAATGCCACCTTCGATGATGAGGGGATGGTGGTCACGCGGCATGGCGCGGTGCACCTCGGCATGGCGACGCAGACTCCGGGCGGCCTGATGGTGCCGGTCATCCGCAATGCTCAAGGCATGAGCGTATGGCAGATCGCTTCTGAAGCGGTTCGTCTCGCGGAGGCAGCGCGCACCGGCAAGGCGACACGCGACGAACTGATGGGCTCGACAATCACCCTGTCGAGCCTCGGGCCGATGGGCGGCATCACCTCGACGCCGGTCATCAACCGGCCGGAAGTCGCAATCATCGCCGTCAACAAGATCGAGGAGAAGCTCGTCCCGGTGGGCGACGAGATCGAGGTTCGCAAGCGGATGAACCTGTCCCTGTCCTGCGACCACCGCGTCGTCGACGGCTGGGACGCGGCGAGCTTTCTTCAGGCCATGAAGGCGCTGATCGAAAACCCACTTCGGCTGCTTAGCGCCTAGTTCGACTTAAGCTCGCGCCAGCTACTCTCATTCAGCTCGACGCCGTGCTTCGTCGCCGCGGCCTTGATCCGCTTCCACGCTGCGTCGCGTTCGCCGTCGGAAACGCCTTCGACCTGATTGAAGCGCGCCACCGCATTGCGGACGTGACTTGCATCCTCGATCGGCATCTTGCGTTCTTTTGGAAAGGCGAACTTCTCGTCGTCCAGCGCATCGCGCTGCTTTTCGCTAAGTTCCGTCATCGCATTCTCCTTTGAGGAGAAAACGCTGGAGGCAGGCGCGGGTTCAGCCCGGCGGCCGAGACCCGCGCCCTTACCTCAGGCCCGGCGGGCGCGAAGGCTACCGTCGATACTGAACCGGCCGGGGCCTGCGAAGACGAAGTAAAGAAAGACGAAGCAGTACAGGATTGCTGCGTCCCCAGCGTTGTTCACCGGAAAAAAGTTCTGCGGCGCGTGGGCCATGAAGTAGGCCGCGGCCATCGTGCCCGACGCAAGGAATGCCGCGGGGCGTGTGAACAAACCGATCGCAATCAACAGCCCGGTGATGAGCTCGATCACGCCCGCATAGGCACCCGGGTTGGAGAAGGTCAGGCCCATGCCGGCATACTCACCCGCCGGGAAGGACAGGAACTTTTGCGTGCCGTGCTCCAGGAACAAAAGTCCGGACATGATGCGCAGGACGCCGAGCATGGCCGGCGCCCAGGCAGTTAGACGATCGTTGTTCATTCATTTGTCCCCCAGTTGAGGCGTGAACGCGTCAGGCGGCGAGCCGCTCGATTTCCTGCAGCCCGTTCGCAATCCCAGCTTCGCGCGCTTCAGGCCCAACTGCAATCCCATCGGCATGGACGAACTCGGGGACGATGCCGATAAAGCCGAATACGCCGGTCAGGTAGGTTTCGAGATGCTCGAGCGCCGAGGCCGGCGAGCCTGCAGCGTAAAATCCGCCGCGTGACAGAGCGACGATCACGCGCTTGTTACCCGCGAGTCCTTCGGGCCCCGCTTCGGTGTAGCGAAACGTCTTGCCCGCGACGAGAATGCGGTCGAGCCAGGCCTTCAGCTGGCTTGGCAGGGTGAAATTATACATCGGCGCGCCGATCACGATCGTGTCCGCCGCGAGAAACTCGTCGAGGATGCTGCTGTCGGCAAAGGCGTCCAGCGTCAGATGGTCCAGCGGCTGCTCCACCAAATCGCGCTCGATCACGTCCGAACCGGCGCCGCGAAGCTGGTCGACGATGCGGGCAGTGAGCTGACGGCTGACGCTATTCTCGCCGGTGATGCTGCTGTCGATCTTGAGGATGGTCATTGGTTTATCCTTGGTATTGATTTGTTACCGAGGACGTCTAAGTAACCACCTATGGACCGCCTTCAAGACAGCACAAATTTGTCCCTCGGGCACATTGATGTGACCTCGGGGGCCGTGCCCTCCGAAGATGTGACTCCCAAGCCCCACCAGGAGCCGGTCGCGCAGGACCGCTTCGTCAGTCACGCCTGCACGCGCATCACGCCCGTTCTCAACCGGGTCGGCGACAAGTGGAGTATGCAGATCGTCATGGCGCTGGGCTATGGGCCCCGGCGTTTCTCCGAGCTGAAGCGGGAGATCGACGGCATTTCACAGCGCATGCTTACCCTATCCCTGCGCGGGCTGGAGCGGGACGGCCTCATCAGCCGCCACGTCACTCCGACGATCCCACCGCGGGTCGATTATGAGCTGACGGAATTGGGCACTTCGCTTCGCGGTCCGGTGCGTGCTCTTGGCGCGTGGGCGGCCGAACACATCGAGTGCATCCGCGCCGCGCAAGAGCGGTTCGACGCCTCAAGCCAAACGGACGATTAACCAGATTCATCCAATTCGGCTTTAAAATCCTTTGTTTACGGTGGCGCCCTAAACTCGCAGCCATGGAAAGGCCGCGGATCTTGCGCAAAGACTATTATGGTGCGCCCTCGCACCTGAAGACCGAGGTCCAATCCGCCGCCAGCGCACAGGAACGCTGCGACCGGATCATTGCCCGATACCGCGCCGACCCAGTGCCCGCGCCTGCCGCCAAGCCGGCCTTGCCGCCCCGCCGCCGCCGATGACCGACGACCCGCTGCTTCTGCGGCTCGGGCAGGAGCTCGATTACGCCCGGCGAATGCTCGATGCGATGGGTGATGACCTGTGCAGCGACCCCGCCGTCGTCATGCGGCACGAAACGGCGCTGCAGACGGTGGACATCGCCGGCCAGATGCTTGGCCACATCGCCACTGTCATCCGCTCCAGCCGGCGCGAGGAGGCTGTGGAGCTGATCGGGATGGGCGACCTCAAGGCGCGACTGACTCGCCGAAGCCTCGGCTAGGCTGAACGCTTGGCAAGCCGGTCGGCGCTGCCTAGGGAGGCGACATGCCCGGACGCTTCTTCGATGAGTGGCAGGTCGGCGACCGCATCGCCCATGCGATCCGGCGCACGGTGACGGAGACGGACAATGTCCTCATCTCCACCCTCACCCACAATCCGCAGCCGCTCCACCTCGACCACGAAGCCGCCGCCGCAAGCGAGTTCGGCAAGCCGCTGGTCAATTCCGTCTTCACCTTCGGGCTGATGATCGGGGTAAGCGTCGAGGATACGACGCTCGGCACCTTGGTCGCCAACCTCGGCTACGACCAGGTCACCTTCCCCGCGCCCGTGTTCGTCGGCGATACGCTCCGCACGGAAACGGAAGTGACCGCACTTCGCGACAGCACGTCCCGGCCGACCGCCGGGGTCGTCACCTTCACGCACCGAAGCTTCAACCAGCGCGATGAGCTGGTCGCGCGCTGCACCCGCACCGCCTTGCTCGCCAAGAAGCCCGCATGACCCACCGCAGCTGGCTGTTCGTCCCGGCCGACAGCGAGAAGAAGATCGCCAAGGCGATCGATAGCGATGCGGATGCCTTGATCTTCGATCTGGAGGATAGCGTTGCGCCAGGTCGCAAGGCGGCTGCGCGCGAAATGCTGCGGGGCCTGCCGAAGCGTGCGGGCGGGCCGGAGTGGTGGGTCCGGGTCAACCCGCTCACCAGCGAGTATCACAAGGACGATCTCGAGGTCTTGGGCGTTGCCGATGTGGCCGGGATCGTCCTCCCCAAGGCGGAAAGCGGAGCCGACGTCACCCAGCTCGCGCATCGCACCGGGAATATCCCCATCCATGCGATCGTCACCGAGACCCCGGCCAGTCTTTTCGGCCTGCTGTCCTACCGCGTGCCCGGCTCGACGCTCGCGGCGATGAGTTGGGGGGCGGAGGATCTGTCCGCGGCGCTCGGCGCGTCGTCGAAGACCGACGAGAATGGTGTGCTGACCTTTACCTTTCAGCTGGCCAGAACGCTGTGTCTCGCCGGCGCCGTTGCAGCGGGCGTTCAGCCGGTCGACGGCATCTACGCCGACTTTCGCGATCTCGACGGCTTGCAGGCGGAAGCGGCGGCCGCGCGCGGCGACGGCTTCACCGGCAAGCTCGCCATCCACCCCGATCAGGTGCCGGTCATCAATGCCGCTTTCACCCCCTCGCCTCAGGAGCTTGCCGAGGCCCGCGCCGTCATCGATGCGTTCGCACGGGCTCCGGACGCAGGCGTGCTGAGCGTCGGCGGCAAGATGGTCGACCGGCCCCACCTCCTCCAGGCGCAAAGCATATTGGACCGCGCCAAGCTGAAGAGCGTCAAATGAGCGACACCGTGCACCCCGTCCCGCAAGATTTTGGCGCCAGGACCGGCCCAGCCGAGCTCGCAATATTGCACGAGCAGGCTGCGCGCGATCCCGAAGCCTTTTGGCTCGACCAGGCGCGACGGCTCGACTGGACTCGATTCCCCGCACAGGCCGGTGACTATTCCTACGATCAGGCCGACTTCCACATCCGCTGGTATGCCGACGGGCAGCTCAACCTCTCCGTCAACTGCCTCGACCGCCAACTGGCCGAGCGCGGCGACCGGACGGCGATCATTTTTGAGGCCGACGAGCCGGGTCAGGGCCGCACGCTCACCTATCGCGAGCTGTACGAAGAGACCTGCCGCTTCGCCAACCTGCTCAAGCAACGCGGAGTTGCGCGCGGCGACCGGGTGATGATCTACATGCCGATGATCCCGGAGGCGGCCGCTGCTATGCTCGCCTGCGCGCGGATCGGCGCCATTCATTCGGTCGTGTTCGGCGGCTTCTCCCCCGACAGCTTGGCGGGGCGCATTGAGGATTGCGACGCCACCTGCGTCATAACCGCCGACGAGGGCGTGCGGGGCGGCAAGGTCATCCCGCTAAAAGCCAACGTCGACAAGGCGCTGGAGAAGCGCGACGTTGCCACTGTGATCGTCGTCAGCCGCACGGGCGCGGACGTGGCGATGAAGGACGGCCGCGACGTCAGCTATTCGGCGGTACGCGGCAGCCTCGCCACTGACTGCGCGCCCGAAGTTATGGACGCGGAAGACCCGCTGTTCATCCTCTACACGTCCGGCTCGACCGGAAAGCCGAAGGGCGTGGTTCACACGACCGGCGGCTATGCGACCTGGGCGGCAACCACCTTCGACTGGATCTTCGGCGCCGGCGAAGACGACATCTACTGGTGCACCGCCGACGTCGGCTGGATCACCGGGCACACCTATGTCGTCTATGGTCCCCTGGCGATGGGCGCGACGACCGTCATGTTCGACGGGGTTCCCAACTACCCTGACTTCGGCCGTTTCTGGGAGACGATCGACCGCCTGGGAGTCACCATCTTCTACACCGCGCCCACCGCCATCCGCGCGCTGATGCGTGAGGGCGACGATTGGGTGACCCGCCATTCCCGCAAGAGCTTGCGCCTGCTCGGCACGGTCGGCGAGCCGATCAACCCGGAAGCTTGGGACTGGTATTGGCGCGTGGTCGGGGACCGCCGCTGCCCGGTGACCGACACTTGGTGGCAGACCGAGACCGGCGGCATCCTCATCGCCCCCTTTCCGGGCGCGACCGACATGAAGCCCGGTTCGGCGACCAGGCCACTTCCCGGCATCCAGCCGTTGCTGGTCGACGCGGAGGGCAAGGAGTTGGACGGCGCCACGTCCGGCAACCTCTGCATCGCCGCGTCCTGGCCCGGACAGATGCGCACCGTCTGGGGCGATCACGACCGCTTCTTCCAGACCTATTTCTCGACGTACAAGAGGCTCTACTTCACCGGCGATGGCTGCCGCCGCGACGAGGACGGATATTACTGGATTACCGGCCGGGTCGACGACGTGATCAACGTTTCCGGACACCGCATCGGCACTGCCGAGGTGGAAAGTGCATTGGTCGCACATCCAAAGGTCGCCGAAGCGGCGGTGGTCGGCATGCCGCACGAGATCAAGGGGCAGGCCATTTACGCCTATGTGACGCTGAACGCCGGTGAAGAAGGCGACGATGCGCTGCGCAGGGAATTGAACCAGGAGGTGCGCAAGGACATCGGCGCGCTCGCGGCGCCCGAGAAGATCCAGTTCACGCCCGCGCTGCCCAAGACCCGGTCGGGCAAGATCATGCGCCGGATCCTGCGCAAGATTGCGGAAGGCGAAACGAGCGGCTTTGGCGACACGTCCACCCTCGCCGATCCGTCCGTGGTCGATGCACTGCTTGCCGGACGGCAGTAAGCGCCGACACAATTGACACAATAAGGTTTCGCCTCCGGCACAACCGAACGACAAAGCAACTCTAGTTCCCGGGCATCGGCTTTCCAGCCACCAGCTTTCGGGAATTCAAGTAATGCTTACTCGCTTCATGCGCGCAGAACTCTGCCTCATCGTCCACACCACCGCGGTCAGCGGATTGTGCGTCGTGATTGTCGGCTTGATGAAGGCCGTCGCAAGCGCTCAGGGCGCCCCTATCGCGTAACGCCGCGGCCCAGCAGAGGTTCGCTTTCCGGAACCGGGGTCAGCACAGAGCCCTGGCCGAACCAGCCAACGAGATTGTCGACAACCAACTGACCCATCGCATCACGTGTCCGCGCCGATGCCGATCCCACATGGGGCAGAAGTACGACATTGGGCATGTCGATCAGTGCCCGCGGAACGTTCGGTTCATCGTCGTAGACGTCGAGCCCGGCGGCAAGGATGGTGCCCGACTGAAGTGCCGTGATCAGCGCCTGTTCGTCGACCACGCTGCCGCGCGCAACGTTGATCAGCACGCCATCAGGCCCAAGCGCCTTCAGGACCTCGGCACCGATAAGGTGCCGAGTCTCCTCACCGCCTGGAACAATGGCGATCAGGACATCGCTCGCTTGTGCCAGCGCCACCACGCTGGAGTGGTAGGGTAGCGTCAGGTCCGGCTTGGCCGAGCGCGCATGATAGGCGATCTCCACGTCGAAACCGGCCAACCGCTGCGCGATCGCACGGCCGATATTGCCCATTCCGACGATCCCCACCCGTCGTCCGCGCAAGCTCGGCGACAATGGAAAGGCGCCTTCGATCCACTGGCCCGTCCGCACGAAGCGGTCGGCTTGCGGAATTCGCCGAAGCGTCGCCAACAACAGGCCGAGCGTAAGGTCCGCCACCTCGTCGTCGAGCACGCCGGGCGTGTTGGTGACGACCACGCCCCGTGCGGCAGCGGCAGCGGCATCGACATTGTCATAGCCGACGCCGAAGCTGGCGATGATCTCAAGGTTCGGGAACTGCTCGAGCAACCCGCCTGGCACCGGTCCAGCGAAGCTGCTCGTGACGCCGCGGATCCGAGGTCCGATGTCGGCGAGGAAACCTGTAGGATCGGCCTGCTGCCACAAGCAATGAACCGTAAAGCTTTCCTGCAATTTCGCCATCAGCGAAGGAAGCATCGGCGCGATCGCCAGGATTTCGGGCCGCAGGTCGGTCAATGGTCAGCGGCGGCTCGTCGTGAACTCGCGCGCGCAAGCGTTGCAATAATAGCGATAGGCAACGCGACCCGACTTGCGCTTGCCGATGAACGCCCGGTCCTCGCTATGCCAGCCCAGCTTGCAGAGTATTCGCCTGATCATCTCCGTCCCCATCTCTAACGGGGACGGCCGGGGACGCAAACGTTGACGGGCTAATCTAAGTTGTCCCTTTCATTGCGCGCACGGAACAGTAACATGCGTCAGGCGTATTGGACGCTGCAGAGCCGAACAGGCTGCAAACAGGGAGTTTCTCATGAAGATCAAAACCGCTCTTGTGATCGCCACCGGCCTCGTCGGTCTCGCCGCCTGCAACAGCAGCCCGACCGAGCAAGCCGCCGACAACATCGAGGCGAATGCCGAAGCGACCGCCGACAATCTCGAGGAAGCCGCCGACAACGCGACGACCGAGAATGCGGAAGATGCGCTGGAAAATCAGGCGGATGCCGTTGAGGACGCCGGCGCCAACGCTGCCGACGCTGTTCGCGATGGTGACGCCAACGCCGTCAACGCGATGTAATTGCCTTAGGGCAATCGATTACTTCGGGCCGGCCGTCCGCACGCAGACGGCTTGAGCCCGCGAGGAAGGGCGCCGCGGTTTTCCCCTGCCGGCGCCCTTTTTCTTTGCCGCCTCCTGAGTTCACCACTTATTAGCTTGTAGGGGCGCATTCCCGTGCCGACACGCTCGGGACAGGTAATGGCTGCAGCAGCTTCGGTGACCACCTTCATCGTCGGCGACCGGCTTCCGTGGCCGGACGATGTGCCGCCGCGCGAGGCGCTGGGCCCCTTCGACAGCGGCGCCATTTACGATTCCTCCAGGCGCCACGACTGTGTCTTCCGCAAGATCTCGGCGCGGGGCGCGACGGTCCGCGGATCGTTGAAGACGGCGCCTGGCGCCAGCGTCTCGGTCGAACTCGGCACCGGCCAGCGTCCAGCCGCAACGGTGGAATGGGTGCGCGGTGGCGAGGCAGGCCTTGCGTTCAAGCAGCCGGTGGACTTGCTGGCGCTGATCAACCGATCGCTGATCGCTCAACCGGCCGAGCGCCGGACCATGCCACGGGTCGAGATCCGCTGTCCCGTGCACCTGCGCTGGGCAGGTCACTGGGAGCCTGCAACGCTCCGCAATATTTCCGCCAAGGGGTTGCAGGTGCAGGGCGTGGGACTGCCGGATGCGGACACCTTTTTGACGATCGCGATTGAAGGCCTTGCCGTTCCTGCTGGCGAGGTGGTGTGGCGCAAGGACGACCTCGCCGGTATTGAATTGTTCGAAGAGCTGAGCTGGACCTCGCTCGTCCCATGGATTCGCGAGATGATGAAGAAGGGCCTTCAGTAGCCCGCTGCTGCGCTGCAACAATTGCAACAACTTGGGTCCGTGCACGACAATCGCGTGCAACAGGACTCGTCCAATTCGCTCCCCATGAGAGGCGCCGCCTCGATCAAAAAACAGGGGACGACAAATGGAAAACACTTCGGGGCTGCCGGCCATGCGCCAGGCAGCGATCTTCTTCGCTTCTTTGTGCTGCGCAACCATGGCGGTCGCGGTTGCCGCGCCGGTCTTCGCCGCCACGCTGGAAACGCCTGAGCAGCCGGCGCTAGTCGCAGCGGTGCCGGTTGCTGCTGCACCGGATGCCGAGCCCGTGACACCGGCCGAACCGGTGGTTGCAGCCGATCCCTTCGCCGCGGAAATCGCCGACAAGGGCCTGAAGCCCGGCGATTTCGTCTGGCGCGAAGGCGCTGCCGGCATCGAGGGCCCGGTGGGGGTGACCGTCAGCATCTCCGACCAGCGCGCCTATGTGTACCGTGGCGAGACCTTGGTCGCCGTGTCGACGGTCTCGACCGGCAAGCCCGGCCATCGCACCCCGACCGGCACCTTTCCGATCACGGAGAAGCGCGCCGTCCACTTTTCCAGCAAGTATGACAATGCGCCGATGCCGCACATGCAGCGGCTGACCAACGACGGTGTTGCGCTTCACGCCGGCCGTATCCCCGGTCACCCGGCAAGCCACGGCTGTGTCCGCCTTCCAGCGAAATTTGCTGCCGACCTGTTCAAGGTCACCCGGCGCGGAACGCCCGTGACGATCACCCTGTGATCAGAGGCCGGTCCTGGCAGGCACGAACATATAACCCGCGCCCCGCACGGTCTTGAGCGCCTGCGGCCGGCGCGGGTCTTTTTCCACCTTTTGCCGAAGCCGAACAATGCGCGTGTCGACCGAACGGTCGAACACGTCCGGCTCCTTGCTGTGCGCCAGATCCAACAACTGGTCGCGCGTCAGCACGCGATTGGGATGCTCGACGAAGGTCCGGAGCAAATCGAACTCCATTGCCGTCAGCGGCATCTCCGACCCGTCCGCCGCAAACATCTTGCGGCTATCCAGGTTCAGCCGGACCTCTCCCACCACCACTTCCCGGCCCAAGGTCGCTGCCGGTGCCTCGGGCGTCGCGGCGCGGCGAAGCACGCTCCGGACGCGCGCAAGCAATTCCCTGGGATCGAACGGCTTGGTGACATAATCGTCGGCACCGACCTCCAGCCCCACAACTTTGTCGACGCTGTCGCTGTTCGCCGTCAGCATGATGATGCCGACGCGGCCGGCGGCGCGAAGCTCGCGGGCGATGCTGACCCCATCCTGCTCCGGCATGTTGACGTCGAGGATGACGAGGTCGACCGGGCGCTCGGCCATCAAGGCCCGAAGAGCCGCGCCGCCCTCCGCCTGACTGACTGCAAAGCCGTGACGCGTCAGGTAGTTCTGCACAAGCCCGCGGATATCCGGCTCGTCGTCCACCACCGCGATATGCGCACTTTCCCCCACGCCCAGCCCCCGCTGAAACAATTGAAACAACTTTGTTTAGCGCGCGACACGCCTGCCTGACAGCCCCTCGTCACTGCTCCGCGGATGAAATTCTCACAGGAACAACCGTGATGACTCCTCGTGCCATCCAATTGATTCAAGACAGTTTCGCCATGATCGTGCCCCACCGGGACTCGGTTGCGCGCGCCTTTTACGACAATGTCTTCTCGCTTGCTCCGGCAGTCCGGCCGATGTTCCCCGCCGACCTTACGGACCAGGGAAGAAGCTGATGCAAGTGCTCACAGTGGTCGTTCGCTCGCTGGAGAACCTTGAGCCGCTGCTGCCGTCCATCGACGACATGGCGCGCCGGCATGTGACCTATGGGGTCGAGGACGATCATTATGCCGTGGTCGGCCAGGCGCTGATCATGACCCTTCGCGGCGGTCTTGGCGCAACCTTCACGCCGGAGACTGAGGAAGCCTGGCGTGAAGCCTACACCATCCTCAGCACGCGGATGATCGGTGCCACCAAGGACCGCGAGTTCCTAGCGGCGTAGCTCCGCCAGCAGCCGCCGAACGCTTTCGCGGTTGAACGGCTTCTCGATATAGGGTCGTTTGGCTTCATCGAGGAAGCGCACCGCCGCGGGGCCCAGCGTGTCGCCGGTGACGAAGCCGAGGCGCTGCGCCTGCTCCGGCCGATGCTCCGCCAACCAGCGGTGGAAGGCGGGGCCGTCGACGTCCGGCATGCGAAGGTCCGACAGGATGACGTCGAACCGCTCCTGCTCCGCCTTGGCGATCGCCTCCCGACCGCTGTTCACCACCACGGTCTCATAACCTTCGCGCGCCAGGAAGCGCGCAAGCGCATCGGCAAGCTCCGGCTCGTCGTCGGCAATCAGTGCCGATCCGGCCGCCGCCGACTGAACGGGTCGAGCTTCCTGTTTCTTCTGCGCCTCGGGAACGCTGATCGGAAGCTGGATCAGGAAGGCGGCGCCGCCCTCCCCTTCCTTGAGCGACAGCGTGCCCCCGTGCGCCTCGACGACGCCGTGGCTGAACGACAGGCCGAGCCCGGTCCCCGACCCCTGCGGCTTGGTCGTGAAGAACGGTTCGAAGATGCGCTTGGCGATCTCGGCCGGGATACCCGGACCATTGTCCGCGATCTCGATGCAGACGCGGTTTTCCGCGATGTTGTGGCTGGTTGAAATGCGGATCTCGCGGGGCGGCTCACACTCCTGGAGCGCCTGCTGCGCGTTGACGAGCAGGTTGACGATCACCTGGTGGAGTTGATCGCTGTCGGCGGCGACATGGGGAAGGCCCTCGTCGAACTCCGCGCGAACCTTGATGCCGTTGCTGCGCATTCCATAGTCGGTCAGCTCGACCGCCGCCTTGCAGATGGCGGCGACGTTCAGCGATACGCGCTCCGGCGGTTTCTGGCGCGCCATGGCAAGGAAGGTCTGCACGATCCGCGAGCAGCGCTCGGCCGACTTGCGGATCCGCATCGCGGTCGAGGCGAACTCGGTTCCTTCCGCATCCTCTTCCAGCAGAATGGCTTCGCCCACCACGACCGCAAGCGGGTTGTTGAGCTCGTGGCTCACGCCCGCGAGCAAGGAACCGAGCGCGGTCAGCTTTTCGCTTTGCGCCAGCGCCTCGCGGGAGCGGGCGAGTTCTTCCTGCGCGCGCTTTTCATCGGTCAGGTCGAGGAAGACGCCCCCGATGTAGATGATCGCGCCATGCTCGTCGAAGACGGGGAAGCGGACGGTAACCGCCACCTTCTTGCCATCCACCGCCATGAACTCGCTTTCGCGCACGTGCGGGCGGCGATTGGCGATGATCCAGCGGTCGATCTCGGCAGCCTCGGCCGCCGACTCCGGGGTGAGGACGTCGGCCGGCCTCAGCCCCTGGATCTCCTCCGGGGTCTTGCCGAGCTGCGCAGCCATGAACTTGTTCACGACGCGGAAGCGCCCGCCGCGATCCTTGAGGTACATGGTGAGCGGCGCGTGATCGAGCAGGCCTTTCAGCCGCGCCTCGCTATCCCGAAGCTTGCGTTCGGCCTCGGTCCGTTCGGTCGTGTCGAGAATGACCCCGCCGATATATTGAATGTCGCCCTGATGATCGCGCACCGGAAAGCGGATTGCGAGCGCCGACAGCGTGCCGTTGGGCGTGTGGAACGTGCTCTCGGTGGTGACGGACTGCCCGCTAACCTTGATTTTGGACGCCACGTCCAACGCCTCCGCCGCGGCCGCCGCGTCGAGGATTTCGGTCGGATGCTTGCCCACCATTTCGCTGGTCTTCAAACCGAACCGGTCGGAGGTGAAGCGGTTCACGACGACGTAGCGATCGTCCATGTTCTTGAGGTACATGGACGCCGGCGCATGATCGAGGAAGGCGGTCAGCTGGGCTTCGCTGTTGCGCAAGGCGGCCTGGGTGGCGCGCTGTTCCGTCAGGTCGCGAATCGAAGCGATGAACAGCCTTTTCTCGCCACCGCCGGCTATCTCGGTAACCGCGATCTCGATCGGAAACAGGCTGCCATCCGAGCGGACGGCATCGACCTCGACCCGCTGGCCGACGACCTTGGAGGGGGCTCCGGCCAGATAGCGGGAAAATCCTGCATTATGGGCGTCGCGCATTTGAGGCGGGATGATGAGATCGGCAACGTCGGCACCGACGGCCTGATCGCGAGTGTAGCCGAACGTCCGCTCGGCCGCCGGATTGAATTCCGCGACGATCCCATCCGCATCCACGATGATGATGCTGTCCAACGATGTCGCAAAGACAGACGCAAGGATTGCGTCCCTGTTATACGGCATTGATAACCCCCGATCCCCACTGCCTTATTAGCAGAGCTTGCGGCGGTCTCAACGTTCAAAGCTCGACAATCGCAGCAAAAATCGGCGAACGCCCCGTCAGAATCGCTTGCGAAGGACCCGTTCCATGTCGGTCACGAAGATGGCGGCCGACCAACCAATCAGCAGGAAACCCGTCAGCCCCTCCAGAGCGCCGATCAGACGCCAGTCGTCCTGAGCATTGTCTGGGATTCCGAGCGTCGTGTAGGCAGCCGCGGAGTGGAAAAGGCTGTCGTCGAAGCTGCCTCGCGCGCCGATCGCCCAATAAAAGCAGGCGAACAGCATCACTTCGGCAAGGTGCATCAGGAACAGGCACAAGGCCATCGGAACCATGGTCCCGAACTCCCGGGTAAGCAGCTTCTGCCGCTTCAGCTCTCGTTCCTCGGCTTTGAATGCCTTGGTCGTCAGAACCAGCCCGGTTCCGTGAATCACCGCGCAAAGAACGAACAGGATGACGGACGCCAGCAGCTGGAGGAAGGCATTCATGACGCCGGTGTGACCGCTAGCCGCCGGCGGCACAAGCCGCCGTTATTGCTTTTGGCGCCACCTCGCGATATCCGGGCACCAGCATCAAGAGTGGGCGAACGCCCACGCCAACCTGCCTTCCCGGGCAAGGTGGCGGTTTCTTTTCTGAAGAAGCGATGCGGCCGGAGCGGCAACCAAGCGGGCTTCCAGGCAGCATCGTGACTTCGCCAGAGGTGAAGGTGGGCGACGTGTACGAGACGAATGTCGATGCGGGGAAACTGGCGGCGGACGAAGCCGAGCCTTTGCCCGTGCCCTGTATCAAGCCGACCACCTTCGACGTACCGCTGGTGAGCCTTGAGGGTGAGGCGCGGGAGCGGCTCCCCGATCGCACGAAGGCGGCGCTGATCGGACCGGAAGGCGCGCCGCTGCTGGTGGTGCTGGGCGGCATCTCCGGTAACCGTCACGCCTGCGCCAACGAAGACGGGCGTTCGGGCTGGTGGTCGTCGATCTTCGGTCCGGAAGGTCCGGTCGGGCATGGCGAATTTCGCGTGCTCGGCATCGACTTCGTCGCCGATGCGAGCGGAGACTTCGCGCCCACGACCTTCGATCAGGCGGCGATCATCCGCGATGCGCTCGCCGTAATCGGGGAGGGCGATCCCTATGCGCTGATCGGCGCCAGCTACGGCGGCATGGTCTGCCTCGCCTATGCCGAAAGGTACCGGCCTCAATCCAAGCTGGTGATCTTCGGCGCGGCCGCAGAGCCGCATGCGATGGCTACGGCGCAACGCAGCTTGCAGCGTCAGGTGGTCGCACTTGGACGCTCGACCGGCAACGCCGAGCAGGCGCTGAGCATCGCGAGAGCGATGGCGATGACGACCTACCGCACTCCGCGGGAATTCGGGGCGCGCTTCCCGGGCGGGATTGCGAACGGGGATCCGCTCTCAGGGTCGGAACCGTGGGGCTATCTCAGTGCGCGCGGACGGGCGTTCCTGGACGTGATGAGCCCGGAGCGGTTCCTCAGCCTGTCGGCATCGATCGACCGGCACAAGGTGGATCCGTCGGCAATTCTCAACGATGCGCTTGTAATCGCGGCGACCGAGGATCAGGTCGTGCCGCTGGAGCAGATTTCGAGGCTCGCGGCGCAGCTTGGCGGCAAGACCCGTTTCCGGGTCATCCAGTCGATCTTCGGCCACGACAGTTTCCTGAAGGAGCCGGAACGGATCGGCGCCTATATCCGTGAATTCCTGGATGAAGGCCGGTGAGCAAGCCGGAGGGGCACGGCACCATTGTCGCCTCGGCGGGGGTGACGGACGATCCGACCTACCGCGGCGTGGCTCCGCCCCTGTGGGCGTCGGACACGTTCGAATGGGACGGGCCAGAGGACAAGCCGGACTATGATTATTCGCGAACGGTAAGCCCGAACCGCGATCTGCTGGCCCGGGCGATTGCGGAGCTGGAAGGCGGCAAGCATTGTGCGGTGACCAATTCCGGACAGTCCGCGGCCCTGCTCGCGCTGCTGCAGCTGGAGCCGGGCGCGACGGTGCTGGCGCCGCACGATTGCTATGGCGGCACGTACCGGTTGCTGCAGGGGCTGGAGCGCAAGGGGCTCGTTCGCCCCCTGTTCGTCGACCAGAATGACGACGACATGTTCGCCATGGCGCTGCAGCAGGACGTGCGGCTGGTGTGGCTGGAATCGCCCAGCAATCCCCTGCTTCGGCTGGTGCCGATCGCCCAGCGCTGCGCTCAGGCGAAATCGGTGGGCGCGCTGACGATCTGCGATAACACATTGCTGACGCCATGCCGCCAGCAGCCGCTCAAGCTCGGCGCCGACCTGGTGCTTCATTCGACGACCAAGGCGATCAACGGCCACAACGACCTGTTCGGCGGCGCGCTGATCAGCAACGACGACGGGCTTGCCGAGCAGATCGCCTGGTGGGCAAACGCTGCGGGGCTTAGCGGATCGGCGTACGACAGTTGGCAGACCCTGAGGGGAATGCGGACGCTTCCGTTGCGGGTCGCGCGGCAGGAGGAAACGGCGCTCAAGCTGGCGCAATGGCTCGAAGGCCACCCGCAGGTGGCAGCGGTGCATTATCCAGGACTGGAGAGCTTCCCCCAACGGGCTCTGGTCGAGGCGCAGCAGTCCGGGCCTGGCTTCATGGTCAGTTTCCGCGTGAACGGCAGCGTCGCACTGTTCGCGAAGGCGCCGGAGCTGATCACGCTTGCTTCGTCGCTCGGCGGCTTCGCAACCTTGGTGTGTACGCCGGCGAGCATGACCCATCGCGGAATGCCGCCCGAAGCGCAGGCGGAAGCAGGCATCACGCCCGACCTCATTCGCATGTCCGTCGGCCTCGAAGATGCCGACGACCTAATTGGGGACTTGTCACGCGGGTTCGCTGCGCTCTAAGGATGCAGCCGATGACACTCGCCACCGCTTTTTCCGCAACCGCGTCGCTCCGCACCTGGCGGTGGTGGCAGCATATGCATTTGCGCGGGCGCGGCTGACCTAGACCGAACAGGATCTTAGACATCACGCAACAGGCCCGCTCAGCGGGCCTTTTTCGTATCTGGAGCACATCACATGATCATCGTTCTCAAGCCGAATGCCAGCAGCGAAGTCGTCGAGGAATTGCTCGGCGCCATCGAGCAGCGAGGGCTCAAACCGCTGCACATGCCGGGGACGGAGCGCGTGGTGCTCGGCGCCCTGGGGGACGAGCGGATGCTTCACGACCTCAACCTGGAGAGCCACCCGCAGGTGGAATCGGTCAAGCAGATCCTGGCGCCCTACAAGCTCGTCAGCCGCGAAATTCATCCGCACGACACCATCGTCCGCATCGGCAATGCGGCGATCGGCGGCAACCGCTTCTGCCTGATCGCGGGTCCGTGCGCGGTTGAGACGGAAGAGCGGCTTCGGGAGTCTGCTCAGGCGGCAAAGGTTGCCGGAGCGACAATATTGCGGGCTGGCGCGTTCAAGCCGCGCACCTCGCCCTACGCCTTCCAGGGACATGGTGAGGACGGGCTGAAGATCCTCGCCAAGGTCGGGCAGGAACTCGGCCTTCCGGTCGTCACCGAAGTGATGGAAACCGCCGACATCCCCGCCGTCGTCGAATATGCCGATGCGATGCAGATCGGCGCCCGCAATATGCAGAACTTCTCACTGCTGAAGGCGGTCGGCAAGGCGGGCAAGCCGGTGGTGCTGAAGCGCGGCATGGCGGCCAAAGTCGAGGATCTGCTGCTGGCGGCGGAATATATCCTGGCCGAGGGCAACGACCAGGTCGTGCTCTGCGAGCGCGGCATCCGCACCTTCGAAACTGCGACGCGCAATACCCTAGACCTCAACGCCGTGCCTTACATCAAGCAGAAGACCCACTTGCCGATCGTCGTCGATCCGTCGCACGGCACCGGCATCCGCGACCTGGTTCCGCCGATGGCGCTGGCCGGCGCCGCGGCGGGCGCCGACGGCTTGATGGTCGAGGTTCACCACGATCCGGCGCACGCCTGGTCGGACGGGGCGCAGTCGCTTCACCCGCATCAGCTCAAGGAATTGTCCGAGCGGCTCCAGGGCCTGCTGCCGGTACTGGGGCGCAGCTTCGCATGATGCGCACGCCAAGCCTCAAGTCCGGCGATGCGATGGCGCTCTATCGGCAGCTGCCGGGGAGCCATGACCCGCTGGAGCTCTACCGCAAGCTTTCGCGCAACGGTGCGCCGAACACGGCTCTGTTCGAGAATGCGGCGGGTCAGGCGATGATCCTCGCCGCCGCCGCTGTTCGGGTGACCTGCCGGGGCGGCGAAGTGGTTGTGACAAGCCTCGGCGATGGCGGGCCGGACGTGATTGCCGCACTGGCGGACAAGCTTGCCGAGCGAGTATCTAACCGCGCGGAGGGCGAGCTTCGCCTCCGCTACGAGCGAAGCACGAGCAGCGACCTCGAAGAGCGCCTCCTCGCCCCCTCGCCCTTCGACGTGCTTCGCGCGCTGACCCGCTTTCCCTCCTCCTCGCCGGAGGAGAAGTTCACCGTCTTCTGCGGCGGCGTTGTCGCCTTCGACCATGTCGACCTGTTCGAGGAACTGCCGCAGCCCGCGTCCGACCCGCTCGGCTACCCGGACTTCGAGTTCTGGGTCGGCGAGGGGTTGGTCCTCGTCGAGCCCGGCGGCAAGGCGCGGATCCTGTCGACCTTCTTCGGGAGCGACGATGCCGGTCGCGCCACCCGCGCCTATCATTCGGCCGTCGCGCGGCTAGATGCCCTCTACGAACGAACCCAAGCGAAACTCGAAGTTCCCGAAGAGGTGCGCCCGACCGCCAACGATCTTGAACCGGAACCCGACCTCAACGACGCGGAGTACGCCGACCTCGTCACTCGCGTGAAGGAGAATATTGCGGCCGGGGACGTCTACCAGATCGTCCCCTCCCGAACCTTCCGCGTGCCCTGCGCCGACCCGCTCGCCGCCTACGCCCGCCAGCGAAAGTCGGACCCTTCACCCTACATGTTCTTCGTCTCGGGCGCCGAGCATATCCTGTTCGGCGCCTCGCCCGAGACCAGCGTCAAGGTCTGGCGGGAGGGCGGCACGCCCATGGTCGAGGTCAAGCCGATCGCCGGCACCCGCCGCCGCGGCGAGACGGCGGACGAGGATGACCGGCTGGAGGCGGACCTCCGCCTCGACGTCAAGGAAGGCGCCGAGCATATCATGCTGGTCGACCTTGCCCGCAACGACGTCGCGCGGGTCAGCACGCCGGGATCGCGCCGCGTGGCCAAGCTGCTCACCGTCGAACGCTACGCCCGAGTCATGCACCTCGTCTCTTCCGTCACCGGCGAGCTCGCCCAGGGCCTCGACTGCCTCGACGCGCTGCAGAGCTGCCTCAACGTCGGCACCCTGTCCGGCGCCCCCAAGCTGCGCGCGACCGAGCTCTTGCGCGGCTATGAAGCTACCAAGCGGGGCCCCTACGGCGGTGCGGTCGGTTGGCTGTCCGGGACCGGGGAGATGGACACCGGCGTCATCATCCGCTCCGCCGTGGTCAAGAACGGCCAGGCCTATGTCCGCGCCGGCGCAGGCGTCGTCCACGACAGCGATCCGCGCGCCGAAATGGAAGAAACCAAGCAAAAGGCGAGCGCCGTCCTTGCGGCGCTTCGCGGAGAGACCAGATGAGCGACAACATCCTGCTGCTCGATAATCGCGACAGCTTCACCTTCAACCTGGTCGAATGCTTTCGCCTGATGGGCAAGCAGGTGAAGGTGGTGCGCAACGACATCGCCGCCGACGAGGCGCTCCGCCAGGCGGAGGAGACGAACGCCACCATCGTCCTCTCCCCCGGCCCCGGCGAGCCGCAGGACGCGGGCTGCATGGTCGAGCTGATCGGCAAGGCCAAGGGCAAGGTGCCGGTGTTCGGCGTCTGCCTCGGCCACCAGGCCATCGTCCATGAGGCGGGAGGCACGGTGGAGCGCGCGGGCGAGACGGTCCACGGCAAGAGCTGGGCGCTGACCCACGACGGCCAGGGCGCCTTCGCCTCCGTCCCCAACCCCTTCCGCGTCGGCCGCTACCATTCGCTCTGCACCCGCAAGCTGCCGGAGCGATTCACCGTCCACGCATGGATCGACGACATGGCGATGGCGATCAGCGACCGCGACGCCAAGCAGTTCGCGGTGCAGTTCCACCCGGAATCGGTGCTCACCCGCGCGGCGACACATTGCTCAAGGCAATCGTCGACGAGATGGACTCCCTCTAGGCACCCGGCGGCAGGGGCTGCGGTTTGCATCCCCTGCCCCACCCGCTAAAGCCGCGCGCGATGTCCGACGCGCCTTCCAAACCCGATTACCGCTCCACCGTCTTCCTGCCCAAGACCGACTTCCCGATGAAGGCCGGCCTTCCGCAGAAGGAGCCGGCGATCCTCAGCCGTTGGCAGGAGGCGGACCTCTACAACCAGGTCCGCCGCGCCCGCGATGGCCGCGAGAAGTTCATCCTCCACGACGGCCCGCCCTACGCCAACGGCGACATCCACATCGGCCATGCGCTGAACCACATCCTCAAGGATATGGTGATCCGCACCCAGACCCTGCTGGGCAAGGACGCGCCCTACATCCCCGGCTGGGACTGCCACGGCCTTCCCATCGAGTGGAAGGTCGAGGAGCAATATCGCAAGAAGAAGCTGAACAAGGACGAGGTGCCGGTCGCCGAATTCCGCGCCGAGTGCCGCGCCTATGCCCAGAACTGGGTCAACGTTCAGCGCGAGCAGCTGAAGCGCCTCGGCATCGGCGGGCGGTGGGACAAGCCCTACCTCACCATGAACTATCAGGCGGAAGGCACCATCGTCGCCGAGCTGATGAAGTTCGCAGAAAGCGGCCAGCTTTACCGCGGCGCCAAGCCCGTGATGTGGAGCCCGGTCGAAAAGACCGCGCTCGCCGAAGCCGAGATCGAATATGAGGACATCACGTCCACCCAGATCGATGTCGCATTCGAGATCGTCGAAAGCCCCATCCCCGAGCTGGTCGGCGCCCATGCGGTGATCTGGACCACGACGCCCTGGACGATCCCCGTCAATCAGGCGATCGCTTATGGGCCGGAGGTCGAATATGAGCTGATCGAGTGGGGCTACCCGGTTCGGCGCTATCTCGTGGCGTCACCACTCAAAAATGCCTTGATCGCGCGCCTCTCCGACGCGTTGGACCGGGATCAGGACGTCGACGTGCCGGAGATTCCCGAAGCGGACCTCCTGGCGATGGCGGCCATGATGGACGATCTGCCCGAAGAACCGGTCGTGAAATGGCTGGGCTCCGAGTTCGCCGGCACAATCGCCCGCCACCCGATGCACCACCTCGGCGGTTTCTATGCCAAGCCGCGCCCGTTCCTCCCCGGCGACTTCGTCACCACCGACACCGGCACTGGCCTCGTCCACATGGCGCCCGACCATGGCGAGGACGACTTCGACCTGTGCAAGGCGCACGGCATCGACCCGGTCTTTGCGGTCGAAGCGGACGGCAAGTATCGCGCCGACTGGGCCTGGCTCGGCGGGCAAGGCAGCGTCATCAACAACAAGTTCACCGCGCCCGACGGCCCCATCTGCTCCGACCTGCGCGACGCCGGCGCGCTGCTGGCCGCCAGCGACTTCCGGCATTCCTACCCGCACTCGTGGCGGTCCAAGGCCAAGGTCATCTACCGCTGCACCCCGCAATGGTTCATTGCGATGGACCGTCCATTGGACGGGCGCGCCTCGACTTCGCTCGGCACGAACGGGGTTGGGGAAGATGAACAAAGTTCGTTCGTCCCGAGCGAAGTCGAGGGGCGCGCCACCCTCCGCCAAACGGCCCTCCAGGCCATCGCCGACACCCGCTGGGTGCCGGAAAAAGGCGAAAACCGCATCCGCTCCATGGTCGAAGGCCGACCCGACTGGGTGATCAGCCGTCAACGCGCCTGGGGTGTCCCGATCGCTTTGTTCGTCGAGCGTAGCAGCGGCCAGCTGCTGGTGGACGCCGACGTCAACCAACGTATCGTCGCCGCCATTACCGAACAGGGCGTGGACGCCTGGTCCGATGAAAACGCCGCCCACTTCCTCGGGCCAAACCGCGATCCCGACGATTTCGAACGCGTCACCGACATCCTGGACGTCTGGTTCGACAGCGGCTGCACCCACGCCTTCGTGCTCGACAGCGGTACCTGGCCCGAGCTGAGCTGGCCCGCCGACCTCTATCTCGAAGGCTCCGACCAGCATCGCGGCTGGTTCCAATCCTCCCTGCTGGAAAGCTGCGGCACTCGCGGCCGCGCGCCCTACAAGGCGGTGCTGACCCATGGCTTCACCATGGATCAGAAGGGCATGAAGATGTCCAAAAGCCTCGGCAATACGGTGAGCCCGCTCGACCTGATGAAGGAGCATGGCGCCGACATCCTGCGCCTGTGGGCCTTGAGCGTCGACTTCACCGAGGACCACCGCATCGGCAAGGAGATCCTGTCGGGCGTCGCCGACGGCTACCGCAAGCTTCGCAACACCTTCCGCTACCTGCTTGGCGCTCTCGAAGGGTTTAGCGACGAGGAGAAGGTCGCAGCGGGAGAGATGCCGAAGCTCGAGCGCTACATGCTCGCGCTCCTGGCTGAGATCGACGGCAAGCTCCGCCAGGCGGTCGCGGACTATGACTTCAACAGCTACACCCGCCTGATCGCCGACTTCGCCAACAACGACCTGTCGGCCTTCTACTTCGATATCCGCAAGGACTGCCTCTATTGCGACGCGGCCTTGGACCCCAAGCGCCGCGCCTACCGCACGGTCCTCGACACCCTGTTCCACGCCCTTGTCCGCTGGTGCGCGCCGGTGCTGGTGTTCACCAGTGAGGAGGTCTGGGGCACCCGATACCCGGACGGCGGCTCCGTTCACCTGCTGGAATGGCCTGAGCTGCCGGCAGCTTCCGCTGCGACGAATTCGTGGGAAGCACTCCGCGGTCTTCGCACCCAGGTCACCGAGGCGATCGAGCCGCTCCGCCGCGAAAAGGTCGTCGGCTCCAGCCTTGAGGCCGAAGTCACCGTGCCGGTCACCGACGCGGACATCGACCTCGCCGAGCTGTTCATCGTATCGTCAGTCACGCCGGGCGAAGCGCTGACCGTGACCAAGACCGAAAAGCATAAGTGCGGCCGCTGCTGGCGCCACCTGCCGGAAGTCGGGGACGACGGCGACCTCTGCAACCGCTGCGATGCGGTGGTGAATGGGTAAGATGCTGTCCTACATCGATGCAGATATGCAATGTGGGCCGATGATCGTCGTTAGCGCGCATTTCAGTGGGTCCGGCGGCCGGACCGCGAAACGCCGCCAACGCGTAAACCGTGTAAACTTCCCCTTGGTGGAAATCCTATGAACCCCCGCCTGACCGGCTTCCTGATCGCCGCCGTCATCTTCTTCGCCGATCAGATGACCAAGTGGGCCGTGACCGGCCCCCTTGGCGTGAACGAGGTCGGCGACCAGCTCATTCTGCTGCCTTTCTTCAGCCTGACCTTCACCCAGAATTTCGGGATCAGCTGGGGCTTTCTCCATGCCGACACCGACCAGATCCGCTGGCTGCTGGTCGCCTTCACAGCCGCGATCGCGGTCGGCGTGACCTATTGGCTGGTGAAGGAAAAGGAACAGTGGGAGCGGGTGGCACTCGGCCTCGTCCTCGGTGGAGCCGTCGGCAACATTCTCGATCGCGCCCGGCTAGGCTATGTGGTCGACTTCGCCGACCTGAACTTCCGCAGCTGGCCGCAACAGCTATGTTGGTCGTATAGCGATGGTGTCTGCCGCCCCTTTTTGATCTTCAATGTCGCCGACGCAGCGATTAGCATTGGCGTCGTCATCCTGTTATTGCGTGCGCTCCTCCACAAGAAGGAGGAACCCAAGGAGAACCATGAACATGCGTAAGGCCGTGCCCGTCCTGATCATCGCGGTAGCGCTGAGCGGCTGCTCCGCCTTTCGCAAGTCGGCCGCGCCCGACGAGTTCGCGGTCGCGCGCAACGCACCCCTGATTATCCCGCCCGATTACACGCTGACCCCGCCGGTCGCCGGTACCGCCGGCCTCAGCCCGCAGGACGCGCAGGGTCAGGCGATCGACGCTCTGTTCGGCGGCCCGGCACCGCGCAGCGCGACCGAGAGCAGCTTGCTGGACCGCGCGGGCCGCGATCGTGCCACCGTCGGCATCCGCTCCACGGCGGGTGATCCGGATACGCGGGTCATTGACAAGGGTACGGTAACCACTGCCATTCTAAATGCACCGCAGTCGGATGGGCAGGTAGCGTCGGCCCAAGTCCCGCAGTGAGCGTACCTCAATAGGTTTGCCAGGGGGGTCCATGGCCGAAGAAAGTCTCTCGTCCCGCCTCGTCGAGATCGAATCGATGCTCGACCGCTCGCGGCGGCGTTTCGAGGAAGGGTCGCGCCTCGTCGAGGATGCGCACAAGCTGCTTGGCGATCTCCAGCAGGAACTGCTCGGCTCGCCGGGTGAAATCGGTGCCGAGGACAGCGACGAGGTCAGCTCCAAGCTGCTCGCTTCCCTGAAGGCCAGCGGCGGCGAGATGCCGGAAAGCCTGTGCGGCGGCCGCCTTGCGGTCGACCAAGTGCAGCGCCTGATCCGCATCGACGGTCATCCCATCGGCATTACCGAGATGGAATATCGCGTACTGGAACTGCTCGCCTATGCCCGCAACAATGTCGTCACCCGGGCGATGCTGCTGAAGCATCTCTATCGCCGCGCCGACGATCAGCCGCAGCCGAAGATCATCGACGTCTTCATTTCCAAGCTGCGCAAGAAGTTGCGGATGGCCTCGGGCGGTGCGGAGTTCATCGAGACGATCCCGCAGCGCGGCTGGATCCTTCGCGATATCGAGGCGCAAGCGGCTTAGGGTAGCCGGACCCGCGGGAGCGGGGCAGCGAAGGGATTCAGACTTTCTTAGCCCTGCCCCCTTACTTTCGGGCAAATGCTGCACCTCTTCCCCGACTCGTCAACCGCGACTCCGCTTTCCGGCGAACCTTATGCGGAGGCGGTTACCCGCCTCGCCAGCATTCGCCACGCGCTTCGGCTGGTCGATCCGTTCGCCGGCCCGGCGCCGGACGAGGATGGAGATTGCGACATCGCCGCCGTCTGGCCGACCGCAACGGAAGCCAAGCGCAGCGTCTTCGACACGCAATCGGCACGGACCGCATCCGGCGCCGCCGCCGGAATCGAAGCACTCCTTGCTGCCCGGGCTGCCGGCTTCGAACCGCATCAGGCGGCCAGCACCGCTTTGGTCGACGAGATCCGCCGTGAGCTCGACGCCGTGTCCCGGATGATGCTGGGCTAAGCGGGTCCAACCGCCTTCGGGGTATCGGGATCGGCGCCCCACTCGCTCCAACTGCCATCGTAGAGCTTTGCTGAGTCATTCCCCAGCAGGTGCGCGGCAAAGATCAGGCTGTTGGCGGTCACCCCGGACCCGCAGGTCGAAGTGAACGGTTCCATCGGATCGACTCCTGCCACCGCGAATAAGGCTTGAAGCTCGTCAGGGCCCTTCATCGTTCCGTCGGCATTGTAGAGCGAAGCCATCGGCAGGCTGCGCGATCCCGGGATGTGACCGGGCGCCAGACCCGGCCTGGGCTCGGGTGACCGACCCTCGAACCGTTCGGCGCTGCGCGCATCGACGATCGTTCCGCTCCCGGGCAGCTCTGCCTTGGCGGCGACATCCCGTCGTTCCGTGGCCTCGAACCTTGCAGGGCGAGGTTTTGGCTCGCCGCTTTCCACCGCCCGTCCTTCCGCGGCCCACTTCTGGAACCCGCCATCCAGAATCGCGACCTGGGCGGCCCCGAAATGGCGGAAGGTGAACCAGCCGCGCGCCGCGGTCCGGTGCGGGCTGTTGTCGTAGACGACGATGCGGTCGCTGCTCGACACACCGATCCGCTCAATCGCCGCCGCGAACTGGTCCGCGCTCGGCAGCATGTGCGGCGCTGGGTTGGATCGGTCCGCGACCTCCGTGATGTCCATCCGCACCGCGCCCGGGATGTGAGCTGCAAGGAACTCGGCTTCTGCATCGCGGCCAAGCTCGGGCAGGAAGAAGGTGCAATCGACGATGCTGAGGTCGCCGGCGCCGAGCTGATCGGCGAGCCATCCAGTGCTGACGAGGCTGTCCATCGCCTTTCTATACTCCCTTCATGCGAAGGGTTAAGGGGCGCGCATGGACGTCAAACATCTCGGACAGACCAGCCAGCTTCCCGCTTCGCCGGAACAAGCAGTGCTCGACTATGTGCCCAACCCGCGCAGCGGCACCCTCTATCTCGTGCGCTTCGCGGCACCGGAATTCACCTCGCTATGCCCGGTCACCGGCCAGCCGGACTTCGCGCATCTCGTCATCGACTATGCGCCGGGCGAGACGATCGTCGAGAGCAAGAGCCTGAAGCTCTTCCTCGGCTCCTTCCGCAATCATTGCGGGTTCCACGAGGATGTGACGGTCGGCATCGGCCAACGGCTCACCAACGAGATGAAGCCGCGCTGGCTGCGGATCGGCGGCTATTGGTACCCCCGCGGCGGCATTCCCATCGACGTTTTCTGGCAGACCGGCACGCCGCCCGAAGGGCTGTGGGTGCCCGACCAGGGCGTCGCCAGCTACCGCGGCCGCGGCTGAGCCTAGCGGTACGTCGCCTCCACTTCCGCGTCCGGCTCGGCCGTTGCGGGCGCATCCTTCGCCTGGCCCCGAGTCCAGGCGTAGAGGCCGAGGATGATGGCCGTGAACAGGATGATGCCCAGCGGCGTCGCCAGCGGGAATTCCTCGACCAGCGCGAGAACCTCGCCGGCATTCTCCGATCCCGCGCGTTCGGCGGCTGCGACGATGCCCGCATAGAGCACGCCCATCAGACTTTCGCCGACAATGAGGCCCGTGGCCATCAACGTGCCCATTCGTTCGGCGAAACCAGGGTTGGACTGACGCTCGGCCCAGCGATTGTAGAACCAGCCGAGCAATGCGCCGATCGGGATCAAAAGCGTGAGGTCCATCGGCAGATAAATGCCCATGCCGACGGCTAGCCCCGGCAATGCATATCTGCCGGCGCTGCCCTTGCGAAGCAGCTCGTCGGCAATGATCACCGCAACGCCGATGGCAGCGCCGATGCCAATCAGGTTCCAGTCCAGATTGTTGCCGAGAACGCCCTGCGCGATCGCCGAGATCAGCGCGGCCTGAGGCGCGGCAAGCGCATTCTCACCCGCACCGGGCGCACCCTGAAAGCCGAAGGCGCTGTTCAAGAGGTCGAGGATCGGCGGGATGACGAGCGCGCCGAAGATGACGCCGAGCACCAGCGCCACCTGCTGCCGCCACGGCGTCGCGCCGACCAACTGGCCGGTCTTGAGGTCCTGGAGATTGTCGTTGGAGATAGTGGCAACACCGAAGACGATGGCGGTGACGAACAGGGCAAAGGCGACCAGCGCCTTGGTCGTGTTCGGGTCGGAATGGCCGCTTCCGAACAGTGCCGCGAGGATCAGCGAAATGCCAAGCACCGAAAGGATGCCGACGCCCGAAATCGGGCTGTTGGATGCGCCGATCAGGCCGGCCATGTAACCGCACACGGAGGCAATCACGAGGCCGGCGCCGAGGATGTAGAGGATCGACAATCCAATCGTCGTTCCGCCGGCAGCAGCGATCGGACCCGACTGCGCGAAGCCGGTGAGCAGGAAAGCGATCGGGATCATGGCGGCAAGGATGGTGCCGCCGACGATGGTGATGGGAAGGTCGCGCTCGGTCAGCGCAAGCGTCTCGCCAGCGCCCCGTTTGCGGTTCGCCGCAAGTGCCGCGCTAATCCCCTTGAGAATTGGGCCGATGATCTTGAGCAAGGTCCAAATGGCGGCAACGCCGATCGTGCCTGCGCCGACGAAGCGGACCTGCTGGCGGAAGACGGTGCCCGTGAAGTCGCTCAGTTCGCCAGCGGGGATGCCCTGGCTGGCCGTCAGCCACGGCAGCAGGCCCGCCCGTGCGATCAAAAGGCCGATGATCATCGCGATTCCGACCGACATGCCGACGAGATGGCCGACGCCGATCAGCGAGGCGGAGAAACTTACGGACGCGCTTGTCGCACCGGCGCCGACGCGGAAGCTGCGCTCGGCCGCCTCGGCGACGATCCGGGTCTTGGCGAACATGAAGTAGAAGGCGGCAGCGATGCTTGAAACGACGATGGCGCGGAGCCCCCGGCGGTTTTCCTCGACCCCGCCGACACCTGCACCGACCTTCAGCACCTCGGCTGCCGCGACACCCTCCGGATACGGCAGATCGCTGCCCGTCACGAGGGCCCGGCGGAGCGGCACCGAATACATGACGCCCAGGATACCGCCGATCGCGATTACCGCGACCGACAGCCAATATGGGAAGCCCGTCCACCAGCCGACCATGATGAGGCCGGGAAGCACGAACACGATCGCGCTCAGCGTCCCCGCCGCCGAGGCGATTGTCTGGACGATGTTGTTTTCCTGGATCGTGGAATCGCGGAACGCCTTGAGCAGCGCCATGGAAATGACCGCCGCGGGAATGGACGTCGCGAACGTGATGCCGATGCGCAGGCCCAGATAGACGTTGGCAGCCGTGAACAGGACGGTCAGCAGGGCGCCGAGGATGACGCCGCGAAAAGTCAGCTCCCGAAGGCTGCTCGATGCTGCCGTACTGGTAGTCGCCATATCGTGTCTTTCTTTCAGTTGGCGCAAATGTCTGTTGGAGCGGGAGTGGAATGCCGTCTGACGACGCGCCAGCGGCCTTCGTCAAAGGCCCACACGTCCGTCAGCAGCACGCAATCTTCGATTTCCCGGCCGAGATATTTGAGCTTCCAGCGTGCGTGAATGGTGCCGACCATCACCTTGTCGAGCACTGTCGCTTGATGAACCTTCAGCTCGATAGTGAGCGGATCGCGTTTCTGGATGGCGTCCAGCCACTCCTCACGGCTCATGGTGAAGGCGCCTGTCGAGCGCGTACCAATCAGAACGAAGTCGGGATGAATAAGGGCGCTGAGCCGGTCCATATCCTTGGCGCACAGCGCATCGCGCCACTCATTCTCCAGTTCGGCGATCAGCGCGCAATCACCGGCCACGGAGCAGTCCTCCGAGCAGGCCGCGAAGCAGCTGACTGCCGAGCTGACGGCCGACCGAGCTTGCCGCCGCGCGCGTTGCCGACGTGATGATCTTGTCTGTCATGGTCGGCTTGGCGGCTTCGCGCGCGGCACGGGCCTGGTCCCGTTCTTCCTCACGGCGGCGCTGGGAGTCGAGACGCTCCTGCTCCCGTTGCAGCTTCAGCCGCTCGCGCTCGGCGGCAGCGTCGGCCTTGGCCTGAGCGGCAGCAACTTTCTGCTCTTCTGCGCGAGCTCTCGCCTCCGCTTCGTTAGCGGCGGTCATGGAAACGCGCTCGGCGAGGATTTCCTCGGCAGACTCGCGATCGATCTTGAGGTCGTATTTGCTGCCGATCTCGTCGGTGGTGATCAGCAGTTTGCGCTCTTCCGCGGTGATTGGCCCGACACGTGATGCGGGCGGCTTGATCAACGTTCGCTGCACCGGCGAGGGCGAGCCGTCGGGCTGAAGCAGCGACACCAGGGCTTCGCCGACCTTCAGCTCGGTGATGGCGCTGGCGACGTCGATCGCCGGATTCGGGCGGAAGGTGTCGGCGGCCGACTGCACCGCCTGCTGGTCGCGTGGGGTGAAGGCGCGGAGCGCGTGCTGGACCCGGTTGCCGAGCTGGCCGGCGATCTTCTCGGGAATGTCGATTGGGTTCTGCGTGATGAAGTAGACGCCGACGCCCTTCGAGCGGATGAGGCGCACGACCTGCTCGACCTTCTCGAGCAGCGCCGGGGGCGCATCGTCGAACAGCAAATGCGCTTCGTCGAAGAAGAAGCAGAGCTTCGGCTGCGGCAGGTCGCCGACTTCGGGCAATTGCTCGAACAGCTCGGACAGAAGCCACAGGAGGAAGGTCGAGTAGAGCCTGGGGCTGGCCATCAACTTGTCGGCGGCAAGCAGGTTGACGATGCCACGGCCTTCGGAGTCGATCTTCAGGAAATCCGAAAGGTCGAGCGCGGGTTCACCGAAGAAATGGTCACCGCCCTGGCTGCGCAGCTGCAGCAGGGAGCGCTGGATGGCGCCGACCGACTGCTTGGAAACATTGCCGTAGGAAAGCGTGAGTTCCTCAGCACGCTCACCGCAGTTGACCAGCATCGCCTGCAAATCATCGAGGTCGAGCAGCAGCAGGCCGTCCTTGTCGGCGACGTGGAATGCGATGGTGAGAACGCCTTCCTGAACCTCGTTGAGGTTGAGCAGCCGGGCGAGCAGCAGCGGGCCCATTTCGCTGACGGTCGTGCGGATCGGATGACCCTGGATGCCGAACAGGTCCCATAGCTGCGCCGGGCTCTCACGATAGGCCCAGTCGGCATAGCCGATGTCGGCCGCGCGGGCGGCAAAGATATCGTGGGTCTTGCCCGCGGGAGACCCCGCCATCGCGAGACCCGCAAGATCGCCCTTCACGTCGGCAACGAAGGTCGGGACTCCCGCAGCCGAGAAGCCCTCGACGATCCCTTGCAGCGTGACCGTCTTGCCGGTGCCGGTCGCGCCGGCGATCAGGCCGTGGCGATTGGCCCTGGATAGCTCCAGCCGCTGCGGCTCGACACCGCCGGCTCCGCTGCCGATGAATAGATTAGTGGTCGGCACCCTCTCTCCTCACCTACTCGTTTCGCCGAGTGCGGTGCGGAGCGCAAGAGGGTGCCGCCTTAGCGTTGCGGACGAAGGTCCAGCGTGGCGAATGCCTCGGGGCCACTGCCGCGCTTGACCAGCAAGGCAATCCGGGGAGCGCCGGCGCGACGTGCCGCGGCGATCGCCTCGACCACCTGTGCCGGGCTCGTGACCCGACGGTTGCCGATCGCCACGATCAAATCGCCTTCCCGAAGCGCCTCCTCACCGGCGACACTGTTGGGATCGACACCGGTGATGACCACGCCGGTCGAACCGGATGGAAGCTTGTAGCGGCTGAGGAGCGCAGGATTGGCCGGCGCAAGCGAGAGTCCGAGCGTCTGGGGAGTCGGCGTCGCCGGCGTTTCCGGCGTCACCGATCCACTGTCGTCGCCAAGCAAACGTGCGAGCTGCTCATCGGTCGGGCGAAGCCCAACAGTGACGGTCACTCTCTGCGGCTTACGGTCGCGGAGGATGTCGATCGGCACCCGCGATCCGACCGGGATGTTGGAAATGAGGTAAGACGCCGACTGTTCGGGGTTCACCTCTTGCCCATTGACCCGGACGATGACGTCGCCCTGCTGCAGGCCGGCCTTGGCAGCAGGCTCGCCGGGCACGACGGAGCGGACGACCTCGCCGCGGTCCTTGGGCAGACCGAAGGCTTCCGCCAGATTCTCGTCGAGCGGCTGAAGGCCGACACCGAGATAGCCGCGCTGCGGGCGCTGGCCGCGGCGGAGCGAGTCGATGACTGGCCGTGCTGCCTCTGCAGGGATCGACAGGCCGATGCCGACTGACGCGCCAGTCGGTGAGATCAGCGCCGAATTGACTCCGATGACATTGCCGTTGAGGTCGAACATCGGACCGCCGCTATTGCCCATGTTGATGCTGGCATCGGTCTGGATGTAGCGGTCGTAGGCACCGCCGCCGGTGATGTTACGGTGAAGCGCGGAGATGATCCCCGCGGTCACTGTGCCGCCCAGGCCATAGGGGTTGCCGATCGCCAGCACCCAGTCGCCGACCCGCGCGCGCGTGCTGTCACCCCAGTTGACGTAAGGCAGGTTGGCGCCGTCGATCTTCAGCAGCGCGAGGTCGGACGCCTGGTCGCGCCCGACGATCCGCGCGGGATATTCCTTGCGGTTCGTCAGGGTAACGACGACCTCGTCCACGGTGCCATTGCCGGTCTGGCTCTGGATCAGGTGGTTGTTGGTTACGATGTAGCCGTCGGGAGAGATGATGAAGCCGGAGCCCAGCGACCCCGTTTCGCGGGTGCGGCCCTGACCGCCCTGCCCCTGACCGCCCTGGGGGGTACCGTCGCCGTCATCCTGACCTTGCGGCGTTCCGGGCAAGCCGAACCGGCGCATCATCTCAGCAAACGGATCGCTCTGGCTGCGGACCGGGACGCGCTGCTTGGTGGAGATGTTGACGACCGCCGGCTGCAAGCGCGCGGCGAGGTCGGCAAAGGATTGCGGCGCGCCGTTCGGCGGCATCGCAGCCGGAGCGTTCTGCGCGACCTGCGCCCCGACCGGGCCGGTCGCGATCGACAGAGCGGTTCCACCTGCGAGCAGGGCCATGGTGACCCCATAGGCATAACGCACTTTCCTGGACTCCTTCGAGCTCATCGATACTCCATCATTCGGCTGTTGTGCGCAAAGGCTAAGTGGGGATCCCCTTAACGCCGATTGAATGCGGTAAGTTCAGCGCCCACGGCCGGTAAATTCCCGGAGATATTCGTTCTGGGGCGACAGGATGATCGTGGTGTCCGCGCCCTTGTCCTCGCCATTGGGCAGGAAAGTCGACTGGTAGGACTGCATCGCCCGGTAGAAGTCGTAGAATTGGGGGTCCTTGCCGAAGCTCGCCGCATAGATGCGCGCGGCTTCAGCGTCGGCCTCGGCGCGGATGATCTGCGCCCGCTTCTGGCCCTCGGCAAGGATAGAGCGCGCTTCCTGCTGCCGCGCAGTGCGCATCTGTTCGAAAGCGGTATCGAGCGGCGTGCCGTCGGGCAGATCCGCCTTCTTGATGCGAACGTCGACGATTTCGACGCCATACTGGTTGGCGACGCGGTTAAGCCCTGCCTGAATATTGTCCATCAGTCCGGTGCGCTCGGGCGACAGCAACGCCGCGAAAGGTCGCCTGCCGAGCTCGTTGCGGAGCTGGGAGCCGAGGATCGGCGCCAGTTGCTGCTCCACCCCTTCCACCGAACGGGCCGCAAGGTACATCTGCAGCGGGTTGACGACGCGATACCGAGCGAACGCGTCCACCTCCAACCGGCGCTGGTCGGTCGACAATACCTGCTGCGTGTCCATGTCGAGATCGCGGACGCGCTTGTCGATCCAGACAACACTCTCAACGAAGGGAATGGTGAAGTTGAGGCCCGCATATTGACGGCCGATCAGCCGCACAGGCTTGCCGACGCGAGTCACGACTCCTTGCCGGGTTTCGGTAACAACCGAGACACTGGACAGAAGCAGCATCAGCAGAGCGAGCAGTGCGGCGCCGAGTGCAATCGGATGGCGGCGGATGATATCGGTCATTGGGCAGGCCTCGGAGCGGGCGAGCGCCGCACTTCGCCAAGCGGCAAATAAGGCGTCACACCGGGCGTTTCGACGATGGTCTTGTCGACGTTGCGGAGCACGCGCTCCATCGTCTCATAATACATGCGGCGGCGCGTGACCTCCGGCGACAGCCTATACTGCTCGTAGACCTTGTCGAACGCCGTTGCCTGTCCCTGAGCGAATTGGCGCTGCTGAAGGGCGTAGGCGGTGGCATTGTTGACGTCCGTCTTGGCAGCCTGCTGAGCCGCGGTCACGGCCTTGAAGGCTTCGTTGACGGCGGCCGGCGGGTCGGCCTGACGGAGCGCAATGCCCTGAACGATCACTCCCGACTGATAAGCGTCGAGCGTCTTTTGCATCTCGTCGGCGACGCGGGCTTCGATAATACCGCGCTGTTCGCCCATGGCGCCATTCAGCGACACGTTGGCGATCACCGAGCGCATCACGCTTTCGGCGACCTGGCGGATCGTCTCGTCCGGTTCGGCAAGCGAGAAGAGATATTGCTCCGGATCGCGGATCTTCCAGCGCACCTGGTAGGCGATGTCGATGATGTTCTGGTCGGCCGTCAGCATCAGGGTTTCTTCCTGACCCGAGCCGATGGCGATTTCCTGGATCTTGTCGACGTCGACCTTTTGAACGTTATCGACTGGCCACGGCAGAGTCAGGCTGAAGCCTGGTGACAAGGTGTGACTATAGCGGCCGAAGCGGGTCACGACCCCGCGCTGCTCGGCGGCGATCACGTGCATCATGGAGGAAAGCAACGCGACCAGAAGGACGGCAAGGATCCCCCAGACGATGAACGAGCGGTCGGGTGCCACCGGCAGCTTACCGCCACCACCGCCGAACCGGGCGCGGCCGCGCTTCAGCAGATCGTCGAACGAGGCCGCGCTCGGACGGCTGCTGGCCGGGCGTCGCGCGCCGCTTACGGGCTGTTCGCCCCACGGCCCCTTGTCCGGTGCCGATTGCGGCTCGTCACCGGAGGAACCGTCAGACGATCCCCATGGTCCCTTATTGTCTGCGAACAGGCGCAGGGCACGGCGGCCCACCCCCACAAAGATGCTCATAAGCCCTGTATAGGAAGCCCGGGCCACGAAAAACAGTGGCAACGGTCTTTCGACCACCTATGTGACCGCCGATGGCAGACACAGCGGCTCCACTTGCAGAATTGGACAAGGTTGCGGACGCGGGCCGTATTCGCTCGCGCAAGCTCGACGGCGGCATCGCAACGCTCGTCGTGGATGTGACCGGACTTGGCGATCAGGACCGGTCGGCGCTCGAGCGATCGCTGCGTTCCGCCGCCCTTGGCATTGCCGGCGTGTCGGAGGTCCGCATCGCGCTGACCGCGGCGCAACAGTCCCGGACGATCGTGGCGGTGGGGAGCGGCAAGGGCGGTGTGGGCAAGTCGACGCTGACCACCAATCTCGCCATCGCCCTGGCGCGCGCGGGTAAGAGAGTCGGCGTCATCGATGCCGACATCTACGGGCCATCACAGCCGACATTGCTCGGAAGTGAGGAGAAGCCGCGCGCCGAGAACGACCGGCTGATCCCCGTCGCCGCACACGGCATCCGCTTTCTCTCGCTCGGCCAATTGGTCGGCGCCGGGCAGGCCTTGGCTTGGCGTGGGCCGATGGCGACGGGTGCGCTCAGCCGCCTCATCGAAGCAGACTGGGGCGATTGCGAGATCATCCTGGTCGACCTGCCACCAGGCACCGGAGACGTTCAGCTAACCCTGCTCCAGAAGGCGCGGCCGGCGGGCGCGGTGGTCGTGTCGACCCCGCAAGACCTGTCGCTTATCGATGCGCGGCGCGCGATCGACCTGTTCGGCAAGCTCAACGTGCCGGTGCTCGGGCTCGTGGAAAATATGGCGAGCTATGTCTGCCCCCATTGCGGCGAGTCATCCGACCCCTTCGGTACCGGCTCGGTGGAGCGCGAGGCCGCAGCAATCGGCGTGCCGTTTCTTGGCCGCCTGCCGCTGTCCCGCGCCATTCGGGCGGCGTCCGACGAAGGGGTGCCGCCTGCTTCCGGCACCGGATCCGAATCCGACGCCTTTGCCGAGCTTGCCGGCAAGCTCCTGACCGCACTGGATACCGCGGCCGCCTGACGCATTGTTGCGCAAGGAGGAGCGACCATGCCGCTGACCCGTGACGAAGACATTGCCGAGCTGCTGACCAAGGCACGCACGATCGCGCTGGTCGGCGCGTCCGACCGGCCGAACCGTCCGGCCTATGGAGTGATGAAGTTCATGCAGGACTGGGGGTACCGCGTGCTGCCGGTCAACCCGCAGATCACCGGCGAGCATGTCCACGGGGAATTCGTGTGGCGGGAGCTGTCGCAAATCGGGGAGCCGATCGACATCGTCGATATATTCAGGCGGCCCGATGCGGCCGGCGAAGCGGTCGACCAGGCGATTTTCGTCGGTGCAAAGGCGGTGTGGCTGCAGATTGGCGTCATCAACGAAGAGGCGGCAGCGCGGGCCGAGGCGGCTGGCCTGAAGGTCGTCATGGATCGCTGCCCCAAGATCGAGATCATGCGGCTTGGGCTGCCGAAGGTCGCCTAGGCCGCGCCCACCGTCATCTCGGGAATCAGGATCGTCGGCGCATCGACACCGCGGCGGAACTCGAGGTCCGATCCGGGTTCCAGCGTTGCGAACATGTCGAGGAGGTTGGACGCAACCGTAATCTCCGCCACCGGTTCGGCAATCGCCCCATCGCGTACCATGAAGCCCGCGGCACCGCGGCTGTAATCGCCGGTGACTGGATTAACCCCCTGCCCGATCAGCTCGGTAACCAGGATCGCCTCGGGGAAGGCGGCGAGCAGTTCCTCGCGGGTGCGCGGGCCGGCGGCAATGTAGAGGTTGCTTGCGGCCACGCCCGGGCCACCGCCCACGCCGCGCGCCGCATGGCCCGTCGGTGCAATGCCGAGCTGCCGCGCCGAAGCGCTGTCCGCCATCCAGGTTCGAACCACCCCGTCGGCGACCAGCTCGGTGCGGTCCACGCTCAGCCCTTCCCCGTCGAACGGCCGCGAGCGAAGCCCGCGCGGGCGAAGCGGATCGTCAATGATGGTCACGCCGGCCGCAAAAATCCGTTCGCCCAGCTTACCGAGCAGGAAGCTCGATTTGCGGGCAATCGACTGCCCGCCGATCGCCCCAGCGAAATGCCCGAGCAGCGATGATGCGACCCGCGGGTCGAACAGCACCGGCATCTTGCCCGGCCGCGGCCGGGTTGGATTGAGGCGCGCCACTGCACGCTCGCCCGCCAGTCTGCCGATCTCGTCCGCGGCATCCAGGTCTGCCAGGAAGCGGGTGCTGTGCCAGGCACTGTCACGCTGCATCCCGGCACCCTCCCCCGCGATCACCCCGGCTGCGACGCTATGGCTAGTGCTGGAATATGCGCCGGAAAAGCCGTGCGACGTTGCCAGAGCGACCACCGATCTCGAGGCGCCGGCGCTTGCGCCGGTGGAGTTGGTGACCCCTGCGACCGCCAGTGCTGCAGCTTCGGCCGCCAGGGCGCGTTCGTGCATGTCTTTCGGCTCGACCGGCTGCGGATCGTAGGAGTTGATTGCCGGGCCGTCGCCGTGATGAAGCCGGTTGGCAGGCGCCAGCCCCGCAAACGGGTCTTCCGGCGCTTCCCCAGCCATGGCTATCGCCCGCTCGACGAGCGCTTCCAACGCCTCGTCCGACAGGTCCGAAGAGGACACGCTGGCGGAGCGCTGCCCGAGGAAAAGGCGAAGGCCGATTTCCTCGCCTTCAGAGCTGCCGACGGCTTCGAGCGCGCCCATGCGCACCTCGACGCTGCTGCTGCCTTGGGCGACGTAGATGGCGTCGGCGGCGTCCGCTCCGGCCGCAACGGCACGCTCGACAAGCTTCTCCGCTCTGTCGCGGGACTGATCAATGGAAAGCATGAGGCGCGACTAGCCTGCCGACAGCCCGACGACCAGCATGCCCGCAAAAACAAGAAAGCCGCACGTGCGGTTGGAACGGAACAAGGTAAGCGCCCCCGCCGGATCCTTTGGGTCCGCACGAAGTGCCTGGTTGGTGAGATGGAGTGCCGCGGGGACCAAGGCAAGCAGCGCCAACAACTGCGGCCGGACGCTCCAGATCGCGGCCGCCCACAGGACCATGGCGACAGCGTAGAAGATTGCGATCCCAAGCGGAGCCTTGCTGCCCATTCGCCGGGCGGAGGAGCGAACGCCGACCAAGGCGTCATCCTCCATGTCCTGAATGGCATAAAGCGTGTCGTAGCCGATCACCCAAGCGATGCTGCCGGCGTAAAGGAAAAGGGGCGCGACGGCGAGTTCGCCGGTCACGGATGGCCAACCGACCAGCGCCCCCCAGGAGAAGACCAGTCCAAGCCACGCCTGCGGCCACCAGGTGATCCGCTTCATGAAGGGATATGCCGCGACGGGGGCAATGCTCCCAAGCGCCACCAGTTGGGCGACCGGCGTCAGCTGCAAAAGGACGATCAGGCCGATGCCGCAGAGGAGCAAGGTCAGCACCCATGCCGATCGCCTCGACACACGGCCGCTCGCCACGGGGCGAAGCCGGGTCCGCTCGACCGCGACGTCGAGGTCCTTGTCGACGATGTCGTTGTAGACACAGCCTGCGCTGCGCATTGCGAAAGCGCCGATCAGAAACCATGCGAACAGGTCCCAGCGGCCCTCAACGCCTGCAAGCGCCACGCTCCAAGCGCAGGGCCAATAAAGAAGCCAGGTTCCGATCGGACGGTCGATCCGCATCAGGGATGCATGGGGGCGAAGGCGGGGCGGCAGAGCGCCGATCAGGCCGCGCCGTTCGCTATCGGGGACGATGTCTGCGACTACTGTCATGCCCGGTTCTTAGCGGCTTCGCCCCCACATGTCGCCGAGTTCGCGCCCGTAACGAACCTTACGCGCCGTCGTGAGTTGAGCCGTCATGCCCTTCCTCCGAACCGATGCCGACATTGCTTCGCAACCCCGGTACATGGGTCCAGCCGAAGGGAAACGTCAGTGATCGAATGTCATTTGCTCAAGCTGCGCGCGCGCACCGACATCAACGCCGCCGAAGAGCAGGCAATCCGCGACCTGGTGAGCGACGTTCGTGAACATCCTGCCGACACGGTGATCGTGAAGGCCGGCGATGAACTCAGCGCCTCAACTCTGCTGATCGACGGAATTCTTGCCCGCTCGCACAATCTGGCGGAGGGTGGGCGGCAGATCACCGAACTGCACGTAGCCGGAGACTTCGCCGACCTTCACGGCTTCACACTCAAGCGGCTCGACCATGATCTGGTGACCATGTCCAAGTGCCGAACCGCAGTGGTGCCCCACGACCGGCTGATACGACTGACCGAAGAGTTCCCGCACGTTGCGCGCTGCTACTGGTTCGGCACCAACCTCGATGCTGCCATTCACCGCGTCTGGGAAGTGTCGCTCGGGAGGCGTCGGGCATCGCCGCGGATGGCGCATCTGTTTTGCGAGATGCATGTTCGGCTCGGCATCGTCGGTCTGACGGACGGTTTGTCATTCAACCTGCCGTTGACGCAGGACGAGCTTGCCGATTGCCTTGGGCTGACGGCGGTGCACGTCAACCGAACGCTCAAGGACCTGCGCGAACGCGAGTTGATCGATTTCCGAAGCGGCCGGGTCATCATTCACGATCTCGACGGCTTGCGAGAACTTGCGGAGTTCGACCCGGCCTACCTCTACCTGGAAAAGCGCCCGCGCTAGCGAAGCGTCAGGCGCACCAGCGACTTGGCGGGCATGCGCACCCGCAGCTTTCCGCCGGACCAGCTAGCACCATTGAAGCGCACCGGCGTCACCTCGGGACGAGCACCGAGACGATTCTGCGCATCCATTTTCGACGCGGTCAAAACCAGTCCCTCAATGCGGCGACCACGGAAGGCGCCGAGGTCCAGTTCCAACGTCGCATTCTCATCCGGGTCGACGTTGACGAGTCCGACATGCACGGCGCCGGCCTTGTCCCGGGCCGCCGTAACATCAACGGCGGGCACAGAATCCGCGCCCGCCCGGAACTCGGGCGAAGAAACCTCAAGCGGCAGTGCGGTCGCGCCCTGGAACGGCTGATACATCATGAAGGCGTGATAGGTCGGCGTAAGCGACATCTGCGGCCCGTTCGTTAGGATCATAGCCTGAAGCACGTTCACCATCTGCGCGATGTTGGCCATGTGGACGCGGTCCGCGTGGCGGTGAAAGATGTGGAAGTTGGTTGCCGCAATCAGCGCATCGCGAAGCGTGTTTTCCTGCTGCAGGAAGGCGGTGTTGGTGCCGGGGGTCGCGTCGTACCAGGTGCCCCATTCGGCGACCATCAGGCCCAGCTTCTGTTCCGGGTCGACCGCGTCCATGCGCTTGTCATGTTCGGCGATATAGGTGTCCAAGCGCCGCGTGCGGGCGAAGGTGGCGGCCCAATCGGCTTCCGTGAAGCCGACGGCCGGGCCCTTCTTGTCCCAATTGCCCGTCGGCAGCGTGTAGTAATGGAGCGAAATGGCGTCGAGTTCGCCACGCTTTCCGGCCAGCACCTTCTCGGTCCAGTCGTAATCGTCGCCCGACGCGCCGCCGGCGATCAGGGTCACGCCCTTTTCGTTGAGGAAGGTCGAATATTGGCGCGCCATCGGGGCGAAATCGGAGGCGGTGATGTTGGCGCCGCAGCCCCACATCTCGTTCCCGATGCCGACATAATCGACCTTCCACGGCTTGTCGCGGCCGTTGGCCCGGCGAAGCTTGGCCATCGAGCTATTCGAGGGGGACGTGATATATTCCAGCCACTCGCGCGCCTCACCGGCGGTCCCGGTGCCGACATTGACGTTGAGGTAGGTCTTGGCGCCGATCAGCTCGGCGAAGTCGAAGAATTCGTGGGTGCCGAAGTGGTTATTCTCTTCGGTATTGCCCCACCACATGTTGAGCGTCACCGGACGCTGAGCGCGCGGGCCGATGCCGTCGCGCCAGCGGTAGATGTCGGCGAAGCAGCCGCCGGGCCAGCGGACCACCGGCACCTTAAGCGCCTTCAAAGCATCCACGACATCGCGACGATACCCGCGGACGTTGGGAATGGAGGAATTTTCGCCGACCCAGATGCCGCCGTCGATGCCGGTGCCCAGATGTTCGGCGAACTGACCGTAAATTTCTGGGCGGATGACGGGTCCGGTCCCGGTCGAATTGACCGACGCCGACGCGCGGATCTCGGCAAGCGCCGGGCTGGCCGTTAGCGCTACCATCGCCAACAATGCGGCTTTAACCGTCAACTTCATCGATCATCCTCCCCTTACTTTTGCTTACTCGACCTTGGCGGCCTTGGCCGACGCATAGGCTTGCGTACCCTGCGTATAGATCAGGTCGTTCGGTGCAATATCAGTTATTGCAAAATCCTGTTTGGCATCCATCGCAGCATAGATGGGCGCGAAGTCCTGATCGAGGGTCTGGTGCAGCAGGTCTTCGAAACTGTCGATGACGAAGTAGGTCTGCTGATAATCGTCGATCCGGTAGGGTGTGCGCATCACCCGTTCCAGGTTGAAGCCGATCCGGTTGGGTGAGGGATCATCCAGTGCGAAGACGGACTCGCCCGCAGACGAGACGATCCCGGCGCCGTAAATTGCGAGGTCATCGCCATTGCGGATGAGGCCGAACTCGACCGTGTACCAGTAGAGCCGGGACAGACGCTGGATGGCGCCGAGCTGCGTCGCGCGCTGGCCGCCCTTGCCGTAAGCCTGCATGTAATCGGCGAAGACGGGATGGGCGAGCAGTGGCACATGCCCGAAGACGTCGTGAAACACGTCCGGCTCTTCAAGATAATCGAGCTGGTCGGGGCGGCGGATGAAATTGCCCGCAACGAAGCGGCGGTTGGCGAGATGATCGAAAAAGGCGCCGTCCGGAATCAAGCCCTCGACTGCGACCACCTGCCACCCGGTCCTCTTCATCAGGATGTCGGATAGCTGTTCGAAATTCGGAATTCCCGGCCCCTCAAGCCCAAGCAGCTTCAGACCGTCGAGAAATTGAGGAACGACCCTTCCGGGAAGAAGCTTCGTCTGCCGCGCGTAGAGCGCGTCCCAGGTGGCATGTTCTTCCGCGGTGTAATGGCTCCAGTTCTGCGGGATGGTGTAGTCGCCCGCAGGAGGCTTCATGGTTCCAGGGCCCAGATCATTCATGAGCATCATAATAGCTGATGTGCCGAATGGATGCGAATGGGCCTAGTTGATGCTGTTCCTCGGCAGTGCGGGGAGCGGCGCTTCGATGCTGCAGATGACGCCTGCCGGGCGAAAGTCGATCGACACCTTACCACGCAGTTCGGCCGCAAGTCCCCGCTCGATCATGCGGGACCCGAAGCCACGGCTGCTTGGAACGATAACAGGTGGGCCGCCCTTCTCCTCCCAGCAGAGCTGAAGGATTGGCTCAGGGCTATCGTCCACGTGCCACCACACGTCAATCGTGCCCGCATCGTTGGACAGTGCTCCATATTTGAGCGCGTTGGTGGTGAGTTCGTGGATTGCCATCGCGACGGAGACGGCCGTTTGCGGCGCGAGCAAGACATTGTCGCCGCGAATGGATACCCGTGACGACGCGCCGCCCGATGCCGCCTCGACGCTGGTGGCGATGATTTTATCCAGCGGGGCCTGCTCCCAGTTTTGGCGGGTAAGTAGATTGTGCGCGGCCGCAAGCGCACTCAGCCGGGCATTGAACGTGTTCCGCGCATCTTCGGTCGGCGTGTCGTCGCGGAAGCTCTGCTGAGCGAGACTTTGGACGATCGCCAGCGTGTTCTTCACCCGGTGGTTGAGCTCGTTGATCAGCAGATGCTGATGGGTTTCCGCCTGCCGCCTCCGTTCGATCTCGCGCTGTGCATCCTGGTAGAGCCGCGCATTGTCCATCGCGATCGCCGCTTGCGCCGCGATCCCGGTAAGCAATTGCTCGTGCGCTTCGGTGAACTTGCCGGTGTCTTCGTGCCCGAAGAACAGGCCGCCGATGACGTTCCCGTCGCGCGCCTTGACGGGGACGGCAAGGTAGCTCTGGACGGGCAAGTGGCCCTTGGGCTTGCCGAAATGCGGCGCCCACTGTCCATAGCGCGGGTCTGCCAGGATGTCGTCGGACCGGACGTTGGCGGTGCCGTCGAAGGTCGGCTTGAACACCGGCGTCGCCCGCGGGTGACCGAAGCCGTCGAACTGCGACTTGTCCGCTCCGGAAAGGGTGTAGAGCGTCAGGATTTCGCCGCTGTCATCGTTCACATTGTAGAAGAATGCGCCGAACTGAGCACCGATCAGCGCGACGCCGGCGTCCGTGACCCGCTGAACGATGGACCCGACGTCCAGCATCGAAGCCAAGGCATCGCCGGTCTGGTTGAGCACCTCAAGGTTGCGGGCATACGCCTCAAGCGCGAGTTCGGCTTCCTTGCGGTCGGTGATGTCGTAGATCACCCCCGCGAAGCGGACGACGTCCTGAGCGGCGTCGAGCACCGCTTCAGCCCGGCGCGCAATCCATCTGATCTGCCCGGTGTCGGGTCGCCGAATCCGATATTCGATATAGCCGAGCGCGTCGGCGCTAAGATCCTTGTTGCCCGTAACCACCCGGTCCATGTCATCAGGCAGGATCGCGCGGAGCAGGTCGTGAACACTGAATTGTTCTTGATACGGCACGCCCCAGATGCGGCAGAACTCCTCGGACACGAGGATGCTGCCCAGCTTGGGGAATAGCTCAAAGGTCCCGACCTTGCCGGCGGTCTGAGCGATGCTGAGGCGGTCCTGAGCGACCCGGAGCGCGGTGACTTCGTAGCCCGTCACGAAAATGCCGGTGACGCTGCCTGCCTCGTCGACAATCGGTTGGTAGACGAAGTCGACATAGGCCTGTTCCAACTCGTCCCCGGGACGGCGCTGGATCATCAGCGGCACCTGCTGCCCTACAAAGGGCTTTCCGGTGGCGTAGACCTGGTCGAGAAGCTCGAAGAAACCCTGCCCCGCGATCTCCGGAAGCGCGGTGCGAACCGGCTTGCCGATGATATCACGATGGCCGACAAGTTGCAGGTAGGCAGCGTTCGCCAATTCGAACACATGGTCCGAACCCACCAGCAGCGCCATGAAAGCCGGAGCCTTGCCGAACAATTGTTCGAGCCGGTGCCGCTCGGCGGCATTGCGGCGGACGGCGAGCACCTTTTCCGTCGTTTCCGTACAGGCGCAGAAAACCCCGGCGATCTTCCCGTCGTCATCCAGCGCCGGCGAGTATGAGAAGGTGAACCAGGTCTCCTCATCATAGCCGTGACGGTGCATGAGGAGCGGCAGGTCTTCCAGCCAGGTCGCCTCGCCGGCGAGCGCGCGGTCAGCCAAAGGCCCGACGTCGTGCCAGATTTCCCACCAGATTTCCTGAAAAGGATTCCCGAGCGCCTGGGGATGCTTGCCGCCAAGGATCGGCACATAGGCGTCATTATAAATGAAGGTCAGATCAGGGCCCCACGCAACGAACATCGGGAAGCGCGAATGGAGCATCAGGTCGACAATGGTGCGAAGCGACTGCGGCCATTGCGCCGGGGGGCCAATGGGCGTTCCATCCCAATCGCGTTGTGCGATCAGGGCGCGGACGGAGGCGGGACCTTCACCGTTACGCTGTGGGTCAGCCGGAAGCACGACCCCTGCCCTAGCGGTTTGTCGGTAAAGCGCAACGGGGCCGGAAACCGCGTCGCCGCCGCAGGCTGGCGGGTAAGCGGCGCGGGCGGTATCGCGCGAGGATGATTGCAACACCCGCCTGGCCGCCCAAGAGCCTGCCGCGCCTGTACGTGCAGTCTTCCCTGGCGCCGCACGCGCAGGTGGAGCTGCATGCCGGCCAGGCCAATTACCTCGGCAACGTGCTGCGCTTGACCGAAGGCGGTGAGGTGCTGCTGTTCGACGGCCGCTCGGGGAGTGGCTGGCGCGCATCGCCGAGGCGGGCAGGAAGCGCATGACGCTGACAGTGGAGCGGATGACCCGCCCGGCGGAGACCATCCCCGACCTGTGGCTTGCCTTCGCTCCGGTCAAACGCGCGCAGGTCGACTGGCTGGTCGAGAAAGCGACGGAGCTTGGCGTGGCGCGGCTGATCCCGGTGATCACCGAGCGAACGATCGTGGAGCGGGTAAAGCTCGAGCGGCTCGAGACGATCGCGGCCGAGGCGGCGGAGCAGTGCGGCCGAACCGTGCTGCCGGAGATTTCGGAGCCTATCACATTGCCAAAGCTGCTGGACCGGCAAGGCGACGGCCGCCGGCTCTATTTCGCCGATGAGACCGGTGGCGCAGCGGCGGCGACGGCCTTCACGCCCGGTCCGGCAATCATTCTGACGGGGCCGGAAGGCGGCTTCACGGACGCCGAGCGGGCGCGGGTGCAGGCGGCGGAAGGCGCGGTGGCGATCTCGCTCGGGCCGCGCATCCTCCGGGCGGAGACCGCCGCGCTGGCAGCCGTTGCGGCATGGATGACCGTGGCGGGTGACTGGAAGGCGCCGCGATAAGCGCGGCTGATCGGCCGATAAAGCGGAAGTGCTGGCGCGAAGGCTTGCTCGGGTTTAGGGGCGCGCAGCCATGACGACCCGCACCGACGATAGCGAAAGCCCGCTGATCGAGAGCCGCGACGATTTGCTGTCCGTCTTCAGCGGCGGCGAGAAGCCGCGCGAGCGTTGGCGGATCGGCACCGAGCATGAGAAGTTCGTTTACCGTCTCAGCGATCACCGCGCGCCGAGCTATGACGAACCCGGCGGGATCCGCGACCTGCTGATGGGCCTCACCGAATTCGGCTGGCAGCCGGTGATCGAGAACGGGAACGTGATTGCGCTGTCCGGCAAGGACGGCACGATCAGTCTTGAGCCCGCGGGTCAGCTGGAGCTGTCGGGCGCGGCGCTCAGCGACTTGCACCAGACCTGCAACGAGGCGGGGCGCCACCTTGACCAGGTGAAGGCCATCGGCGACCGGCTCGGCCTCGGCTTCCTCGGCACCGGCATGTGGCCCGACAAGTCCCGCGCCGAACTGCCGATCATGCCCAAGGGCCGCTACGCCATCATGCTTCGGCACATGCCGCGGGTGGGCAATCTCGGCCTCGACATGATGCTTCGCACTTGTACCATTCAGGTTAATCTGGACTATTCGTCCGAAGCCGACATGGTGAAGAAGTTCCGGGTGGGTCTGGCGCTGCAGCCGCTTGCCACCGCCCTCTTCGCCAATTCGCCGTTCACCGAAGGCAAGCCCAACGGCTATAAGAGCTTCCGAAGCCACATTTGGGAAGACACGGATCCGCATCGTACCGGCATGCTGCCGTTCGTGTTCGAGGATGGGTTCGGGTATGAGCGCTATCTCGATTACGCGCTCGACGTGCCGATGTATTTCGTCTTCCGCGACGGCAAATATATCGACTGCGCCGGCGAAAGTTTCCGCGCCTTCCTCGATGGCAAGCTGCCGCAGCTACCGGGCGAAAAGCCGCGCCTGAACGACTGGACCGACCATCTCTCGACCGCCTTCCCGGAAGTACGGCTGAAGAGCTTCCTCGAAATGCGCGGTGCCGATGGCGGACGCTGGGGGCGCATTTGCGCGCTGCCGGCGCTGTGGGTCGGCCTGCTCTACTCCGACGAGGCGCTCGACGCCGCCTGGGATCGGGTGAAGCAATGGTCCATCGAAGAGCGCGAGCAGCTTCGCAGCGACGTGCCTAAGCTCGGACTACAGGCACTCGTGCCGGGGGCGGCACGGTACTGGACCTCGGCCGCGAGGTGCTCGACATTGCCGCTCTCGGCCTCACCCGCCGGGCCGAACTGAACGCCGCCGGCGACAATGAGGGCGGCTTCCTCGATCCGCTTCGCGAAGTGATCGCCACCGGTCACGCTCCGGCCGATCGCTTGCTGGAGCGTTATCACGGCGAGTGGAACGGTGACGTCCGCCGCATTTACGAGGAGTTCAGCTTCTGATGGCCGAGCGGCGCACCCTCTACCCCCCGATCGAGCCGTATGAGAGCGGCATGCTCGACGTCGGCGATGGGCACCGGCTCTACTGGGAACGCTGCGGGACCAAGGGCGCGAAGCCAGTCGTCTTCCTGCACGGCGGTCCGGGCGCTGGCAGCAGCCCGGCGCACCGGCGGCAGTTCAATCCGGCTAAGTACGACATACTACTGTTCGACCAGCGCGGCTGTGGCCGGTCGACGCCGCATGCGAGCCTTGAGGCCAATACTACTTGGCACTTGGTCGCCGACATTGAGCGGCTTCGGGAGATGGTCGGCGTCGACAAGTGGATGGTGTTTGGCGGTTCGTGGGGCTCGACCCTGTCGCTCGCTTACGCCCAGACGCACCCTGAGCGGGTCACCGAACTGGTGCTGCGCGGCATCTTCCTGTTCGACGAATATGAGCTCGACTGGCTGTATCAGGACGGCGCGTCATCGCTCTATCCGGACGGTTGGGAGGAGTTCGTTTCGATCATCCCCGAGGAGGAGCGCGGCGATTTGGTCGAGGCGTATCGCAAACGCCTCACCGGCGAGGACAAAGCGGTGCAGCTGGAAGCGGCCAAGGCGTGGAGCAAGTGGGAGGGCGTCACCGTCACCCTGCTCCCCAGCCCGGAGGTGATCGCCCATAGCGTCAACGCCGATCATGCGATCGCCATCGCCCGGATCGAGAATCATTACATGATCAACAAGGGCTGGCTTGAGGAAGGCCAGCTACTCCGCGGCGCCGAGAAATTGCGCGGCATTCCGGCGGTGATCGTCCAGGGGCGGCACGACTGCTGCACCCCGCCTAAGGCCGCTTGGGCGCTGCACAAGGCGTGGCCGGAAGCGGAGCTGCAGATCGTGCCCGACGGCGGGCATCTGTTCAGCGAGCCGGGGGTGCTGGATGGACTGGTTCGGGCGACGGATCGTTTTGCTGCTTAGGCACTACACGTCCTGAGAAACCAAACCCGTAGCGAAGCGCCCGGCGAAAGTGTTCCAAACGCCGACTACCAAGAGATAGCCGACGTATGCCGTTAGACCCACGGCAAGACCCAGCCAAAGCAGGCCGACTCCGAGCCCGATCGAGAGAAACGACAGCATCATCAAGCCGATGAAGTAGTCTTGCAGCCGCTGAGGCACAGCGCACTGGTAGGAACCCTCCCAGGGGATATCGCATCCAGATATGATACTCATACCCACAAGCGGAGCGCCTAAAGGGCTTGCCAACAACAGGAGCAGGAGGACAGCAAGCAGCAGCGGCTTGTCTTTCCAACGCGTTCGAGCGCTCGATTCCACATCGTCGTATTCCATTCGTGCTGACTGCCCCCGATCGCCGTCGTCGTCATGAGCATTTGCTGAGCGTCAGGTGAGGATCGCGAAACGACGATGTGTGACCCCCAAGTAGCGAGCCAACCGCTTCTAAATCTCCGCATCCATCTGCGCGAGCATCGCCGAGGCGCCACGCTCGGCGTCGTCGGCGAAGTTGCGCATGAGGGCGAAGAGTTCGCGGCCGGTGCCGAGCGGGGGTGCGGGGCGTTGGGCCGGCTGGCGGGTGGCGAGGTCGACGTTCAGGACGTTGAGCTCGCCGCTGTGCGCGGAGAGTCGGACTACGTCGCCATCCTGAAGCCGGGCGAGCGGGCCGTCGGGAAGCGCTTCGGGGGAGCAGTGGATGGCGGCGGGGACCTTGCCGCTGGCGCCCGACATGCGGCCGTCGGTGACCAGCGCGACCTTGTGGCCGCGGTCCTGGAGGACACCCAATGCTGGCGTGAGCTTGTGCAGTTCCGGCATGCCATTAGCGCGGGGGCCCTGGAAGCGCATGACGACGATCACGTCGCGGTCGAGTTCGCCGGCCTTGAAGGCGTCGAGCACTTCCTGCTGGTCGGAGAAGCAGCGCACGGGCGCTTCGATCGTCCAGCGCTCCTGGTCGACGGCGCTGGTCTTGAAGGTCGCGCGGCCGAGGTTGCCCTGCACAAGGCGCATGCCGCCGTCGGGCAGGAACGGGTCGCTGACCGGGCGCAGCATGTCGGGGTCGAGGCTTTCCGGCACCGGGCGCCAGGTCAGCTGATCACCTTCATAGGTCGGGGTCGACTTCCACGCCTCCAGTTCGTCGGCCCCGGCGGTGAGCGTATCGACGTGGATCAGCCCTTCCGCTGCCAGCGCGCTGGTGACGAACGCCATGCCGCCGGCATGGTGGAAGTCGTTCACGTCCTTGGCGCCGTTGGGATAGACGCGGGCGATCAGCGGCACCGCCGCCGACAGCTCGTCGAAGTCCTGCCAGTCGATGATGATCCCCGCCGCCCGCGCGATCGCCGGCAGGTGGATGGCGTGATTGGTCGAGCCGCCGGTTGCGAGCAGGCCGACCAATGCGTTGACGATGCCCTTCTCGTCCACGACCTCGCCCAGCGGCCGGGCCTTGTCGCGGCCAAGCTCGGCAAGCCGGTGGACGGCGGCGCGGGTCAGCGCCTGGCGCAGCGGCGTGCCCGGATTGACGAAGGCGGCGTTGGGCACGTGAAGGCCCATCAGCTCCATCATCATCTGGTTGCTGTTGGCGGTGCCGTAGAACGTGCAGGTGCCCTGCCCGTGGTAGGACTTTGCCTCCGCCTCCAAAAGCTCGGCCTTCCCAACCTTGCCCTCGGCGTAGAGCTGGCGGACGCGGACCTTTTCCTTGTTAGGGAGGCCAGAGGTCATCGGGCCGCCGGGGATCAACAGGGTCGGCAGGTGGCCGAAGCGAAGGGTGCCGATCAGCAGGCCGGGGACGATCTTGTCGCAGATGCCGAGCAGGGCGACCGCATCGAACATGCCGTGGCTGAGCGCGACCGCCGTGCTCATCGCGATCGTGTCGCGGCTGAACAGCGACAGGTCCATGCCCGGAAGGCCCTGCGTCACCCCGTCGCACATCGCAGGGACACCGCTCGCGACCTGCGCAGTGGCGCCGACCTCGCGCGCGAAGATCTTCATCTGCTCGGGGTAGCGGTAATAAGGCGCGTGGGCCGACAGCATGTCGTTGTAGGCGGTAACAATGCCGATATTTGGCCCCGCCATGGCGCGGATGGCGCCCTGGTCCTCGCCGGCGCCAGCGAAGCCATGCGCGAGATTGCCGCACGCTAGGCGCGGGCGATTGATGCCCTGCTCCTTCTGGTTACGGATCAGATCGAGATAGCGGCTGCGCGTGGAACGCGAGCGCTCGATGATGCGGTCGGTGACCCGGCCGACGATGCTGTTCAGATTTGTCATTTGGTTCTCAGGGACACCAATGGATATCGATCGGCTGTTCGGCTTCTGCAAGGACCCGGCCGATCGGAAGTTTGGAGCTATGTCCGTCAGCGATCGCCTGTTCCAGCAGGTCGCGCTTGTCCTGACCGGTAATGGTGACGAGGATCGTGCGGGCCGACAGGATGGCGGCGCGGGTCAGGGTCACGCGGGCCACCGGTGCCTCCGGCGGCAGCGGGTCGGGCATGACGCCAACCGCCCGGCGCGCCTTGGGTGCGTCGAGCGCATCCTGAAGGTCGGGTCCGGCGAAGATCGACGCGGTGTGGCCATCCTTGCCCATGCCAAGCCAGACGAGGTCTGGCGGCCAGGGCAGATCCTGGAGCCGAGCGTCGGCTGAATTGCCTGCCAGCTTATAGTCATCGATCGACGTTGCGATCGGAATGACCCGGGCACCGCTCGGAAGGAAGGATCGGGCCAGCAGCTTGGCGTTGCTGAGGTCGTTCTCAACTGGGACCAACCGATCGTCGGTCGGCACCACCGTCACCTTGCGCCAGTTCATCTTGGCCTTGGTCAAGTTGGCGAAGATCGGCACCGGCGTGCTGCCGCCCGGCACCGCGATCAACGCGGAGTCGCGGGCATCCAGTGCGCTCTCGATGATGAAGCCGACATCGCCAGCGACCGCATCGGCGAGCTCGTCGACGCTGTCATAGTCCCACCATTCCGCTTCGATCATCTGCACGCACTTTCGAGAAATCACTTAGTGCGGAGGCTCCTGCCCATAAGCCGCCCAATCCGCAACCCGCTGCCGCTTGCGATTGAGCGCGGGGCGGTAGCGAAGCCGCTGCTTGGCGATGGCGCAGATCTGCGCATCGATGGCGGCATTGCCGGTGCCGAAATCGACGATGCACTGGATCGGAACGCCGTTGGCGTCGATCCGCATGCGCATCAAGACGCGCGCGCCCGGCGGCCAAGCATCAAGCAGTGCCGGCGGAAAGTCGCGGCCTCGGAGCGGCCGGGTGGCAAGGCGCGTGCGGACCACGGCAAAGCCTTCTCCCCCGCCGCCGCGGCCTGCGCCCGCTCCGCCGCCGCTGCCGGTTCCGCTGCCGCCAGAACCCGTGCCCGGCCCGGGGATTGGCGCGGCGCCTTGGGTCGGGGCGACGCCCTCCCGCGGCGTCTCCGTCGTCGCAACGGGCGAAGGCACCGGAAGTTGGACTGGAGGTTTGGGCGCGACGATCGGAGTCGCTTCGCTCTTGATGTTCGGTTCCGAACCGCCCGCGGGCTTCTCCGCCTTCTGCTGTTCGGCGGCCTTCTGCGGCGGCGGAGGCGGAACCTCCTGCGGAGGCGAAGTCACCTCGGTGACGTCGAAGACGCTGAGGCCCTCCTGCACATCCGTGAGGTCGACTGTCCCCGACAGATGCAGCAGGGCGAGCGCCAACGCGGCGTGGATCGCCACCACGCCGACGATCGCGCCGCCCTTATGGCGGGTGTCGAGGTCCGACCGGTACATCGCCAAAATCAACGCTAGATGGCGCGCGGCGGTTGCTTCATGCATCCCGACCGCGGCGGCTGCGTTGGCGCGGCAGCGGAGGCACGGTGCATGCAGTTCGAGATTGAGGCGGTTGAGCAAGGCGAAGGGTCGCGGCTGACGGTGCGGGCAGACGGCTTGACCAAGGCCTATGATCTGCCGGGTTCGGAATATCAGCATTACGTCGACTTCTTCGCGGCGCTTGCCGCGGATTTCGGAACCCGCCTGCCCCATCTTCACCGGACGTTCGAGCATCCGCCAAGCGCGGTTCTCTGGCAGCCATTGCTGACGGAGAATGCGCATCCGCAGATCCTGTGCGGCTACGGCGATCCGGCGGTGCTGAAAACGGACGACGGCTACTGGCTCGTCGCGACGTCCAACGATGCACCGGACTCTTTTCCCATCCTCCATTCGGATGACCTGCTCCATTGGGAGCCGCAAGGCTTCGTATTCCCGGAAGGGACGCAGCCGGCGTGGGCCGCCCGCGGCAAGGGCACGTCCGACTTCTGGGCGCCGGAAATGGTCCAGGTCAGGGCCGAATATTGGCTTTGCTATACCGCGCGGCGCACCAACAACGCGCTGGCGATCGGGCTCGCGAGGGCGCCGCATCCGGCAGGGCCCTGGACGGACAACGGGCGACCTCTGATCATCGGCGAGCCTGTCGACACCGGCGTTGCGGCCAAGGGCGGCGAGCAGCTGGTGATGACTGGCGGCGTCATCGACTCCCACATCTTCAAAGATGAGGATGGGTCGCTCTTCATCTTCTGGAAGGACGACCGCAACGGCGTCTGGCCTCTGCCCCTCGCCGCGCTTCTGTGCGAGCGACCGGAGCTGATCGATCAACTCTTCGACCGGGAAGAAGATCGCCGTACTGCCGCCTTCGTCTCAGCCGTTGCGCCCTGGGCAGCCGGCCGCAAGCCGATGGAACGCTTTTTTCTCGTCGGAACCCTGATCGACGCCGCTCTCGACAATTGGGAACGCGTGCAACAGGTCCTGCGCGACACTGGAATTGCCGGAGCGATCCTCGATGCAATGACGACGCCGGTGCACGGGCAGCGGCTCAGTGACGACGGGGAGTCATTGGTGGGCGATCCGGTAACCGTACTTACCAATGACCTCTCCTGGGAGGGGCATCTCATCGAAGGGCCTTTCGTGACCCGCCAGGACGGTCGATATTACATGTTCTACGCTGGCAACGACTTCGGCACGCCCGCCTACGGGATCGGGGTCGCCGTAGCCGATGATCCGCTCGGCCCCTACACGAAGCGGACGCTGCCGCTGCTTCAATCGACACGGGAATGGACCGCCCCGGGGCATGCGTCGGTCGCTCCCGGACTCAATGGCAAGCCGCAGCTTTTCTTTCACGCCTTTCACCCCGGCACCGGCGGCTACAATGAATTTCGGGCGCTGCTGACTACACGATTGCGTTTCGAAGGTCCGGAAGTGTTCCTGGAGTGATTACCGGTGCGAAATCCAGAGCAGATGGCCGGCCAGAACTCGTCCTTTAAACAGCTTAATTTTCAATTGTCATTGAAGTAGCCGATGATGTTCGCACGACGGTGTCAGTGCTCGGATATTCCCATGTTTAAGGGAAAGTAGTGGGAAAACAGGCGGAATGAACCGTTCGGCAGCCTTGGGCATTCGCGAAAATGGCGTATTTATGGGCTTCGGGCGGATTAGTTCCCATTGAGCGTCTTCGTGGGAACCCGCGTCGCCTGACTGGGAGCGTCAACTCCCAAACACGTTTTGTTCTACCTGGCTGGCAATTAGGCGCGTGCGCTGCTATCTCGCCCCCAGCAGGCTTTTAGCCCGGAGACGCCTTCATGGCGACCGATGTGAACAACGGTCGAACGTGGAGAAGTTATGTCCAGGAAAAGCGGTCGGTCGCCACTTGCGCTAAATTACCGCGCAATCGAGTCGGTGGTCCCATTCGCCAATAATGCGCGTCAGCATCCACGCGCGCAGATCCGCAAACTTCAGCGAAGCTTACAGCTGTACGGATGGACGAACCCGCTCATAATCGATGATGAGGGTAACCTCATTTGCGGTCACGGCCGCTTAGAAGCTGCCAAGCTCAACGGCGAAACCCAAGTGCCCGTTATCAGCCTTGGGCAGATGAGCGAGGCTGATCGTCGAGCCTACATCATCGCGGATAACAAGCTTGCAGAAACGGCGACGTGGTCGAAGGCGCTGCTGCGTTCAGAACTCTCAGGCCTGCTTGAGCTCGGCTACGATATCGAAATGACCGGCTTCGAGATGTTTGAAGTCGACGGCATCATCAACTTTGACGACGCAGGAGAGGAGAGCAACGAAGATCGTGTAGATTTGCCCGAGGCTTCTCGGGTGCCGGTATGTCGGTTGGGAGATCACTGGCAGATCGGCAAGCACGCCCTAGTCATCGGGGACGGACGTTCTCAGGAAGTTGTTGGACGCCTTCTCGCGGGTGAACGTGCGCATATGGTGATGATTGATCCGCCCTACGGGAACAGGATCGCCAACAACGTGTCCGGCAATGGCAAAATTAAGCACGGAAATTTCGTGATGGGATCGGGCGAAGTTTCACTGCCCGAGTTCGGCAAAACGCTACTGCGCCCGGCCTTCCAGACAATAACTAAACATTGCGAGCCGGGAGCGATCGCCTTCGTGTTCATGGACTGGCGCGGCGCCCCCCATTTGCTCGCAGCAGCGGAAGGCGTGTTCCACGAGGTCAAAAACCTAATTGTATGGATCAAGAATCCGGGACTCGGAGCATTTTATCGGTCAGCTCATGAGCTTTGCTATGTCTTCAAAGTCAGCGATGGCAAGCACACCAGCAATATCGCGTTAGGCAAGCGCAACCGCACTAACGTTTGGCGGTACCCCTCGGCGAATGTTTTTCGGAAGGGTCGGATGCTGGATCTGTCTGAGCACCCGACTATCAAGTGCCGATATATGACGCGAGACGCGATTTTAGACGTGTCGAAGCGTGGCGACGTTGTCCTCGACACATTCGCTGGCTCCGGCACAACCGGGGTAGCCTGCGAGATGATTGGACGTCGAGCCCGGCTCGTCGAGCTCGATCCAACCTACGGTGACGTCATTCTTCGCCGATTAGGCGAAGCAACTAGCTGCGAACCACTCCTTGATGGAGTCACGCCCTTAGCGGAGGTCGCCGCGTTCCGCCGTGGAGATGGCGAATGAGCGGCTCGGATAGCCAGGAGCCTCCCTTCGGGGTGGGTCGTCGGAAGGATGGAAAGCCGTACAAGGAGGGCAATACTCGGTATGATGGCAGCTATGGCGTCGGAAAGAATCTACGCCGGTAGCAACGCGGTTCGCAAAGGATGATGGGAGACCGCGTGGACGCCGGGGCAAGGGCGTCCGCAATGCTGACACGGAGTTCGAGCGAGAGCTCAATCGGACGGTCACCATTCGTGAGGATGGAAAAGAGCGCAGGGTCAGCAAGAGCCTGGGTGTAGACCTGCGCCTGATTCACAATGCCGCAACAAAGGGCGACAACAAGGCAATTGAGATGGTCGACCAGCGGCGTCGAAGGATTGCCGCTGAGAAGGAGGAGACTGCTCGCCGCTACCATACACTCAGCGACACGCTCATCCTCCGACGGTACATTCAGGAGCGTTCAGCAGAGCTGTCGATTGACCCGAACCTCTTCGGCGACCCGCAAGAGCCGCCTTCCTGTGAGGAAGAGGATAAGTCTGATGGCTGAGGTCGACACTGACGATGCGATATCCGCTCTTCTGCGACTGGAGTTCGACTTCTTCCTTCGCATGGCGTTTCACGAGTTAGGCGGACACGACGCCTACATGCACAATTGGCACATCGATGCGATTGTCCATCAGCTGGACCGCATCCGCTCTGGCGAAAACCAGAGGCTGATTGTGACGATGCCGCCGAGGCATCTTAAATCCCGTATCCTGAGCATCGCATGGGTCGCGTGGATGCTTGGTCACAATCCCGCGTTGACGTTCCTTTGCGTAACCTACGGCCAATCTCTATCAGAAGACCACGCTGCGGATTGCCTGCGGATCATGCAGAGCCGCTGGTACACTCGTGCCTTCCCGAACACCGTACTCGCGAGCCGCGCCGTCGCCTATCTGAGAACAACTGCGGGTGGCGGGCGCATGGCGAGCTCGGTCGAAGGCGCAACTACCGGCTTCGGCGCAGACATCATCATTGTTGATGACCCACTGAAGGCGCAGGACGCATTATCGGTTGCCGCCCGCGAGGCGGCAAACCGCTGGTTCGATGAAACGCTCTCTCAGCGTCTGAACAGTCAAATGACGGGAGCCATCATCGTCACCATGCAACGCCTGCACGAGGCAGACTTGGTTGGGACGCTAAAGAAGCAGGGCGGATACCATGAACTTTGCCTCCCAGCGATCGCTACCCAAGATGAGCTTGTTCCTCTGACGCGCGGTCGCTTTTGGCGCCGCAGAGCAGGATGCGCATTGCATGCAGCGCGTCATTCACTGGATAGGCTTAAGGCTCGTCAGGCGGCCAGCCCGTACGTGTTCGCTGGTCAGTTTCAGCAAGACCCAATCCCAGGGATTGGGAACATTATCGAGGCTTCTTGGCTACGGACATACGAGGCGTCGAGCATCGACCTTACTCAAGGTCAAATCGTAATGTCGCTCGACACCGCCAGCAAGGACAATCCGTTCAACGACTACTCCGCTATCGTAGTCGCTCGTGTGTTGGGAAAGTCGGTTCACATCATAGATGTGTTCCGAGCTCGTCTAAAGCTTCCGGCCTTGGAGCTTAAGACGATCGAGCTCGCTCGGTTGCATAATGCCAGTGTCTTGCTGATTGAGGACGCCGTGTCAGGGATGCAGTTGATCCAAAGGCTTCAGGCCGAAGAGCCGGCCGGTGTACCACTCCCCATCCCTCGCCGCCCAAAGGGCGACAAGAACTCGCGCGTTCTTGGAGCTAGCGTGATGATACAAGCCGGCCGCCTCTTTGTGCCGGACCAAGGACATTGGGTTTCGGAATTTACCGCCGAGTTGCTGGGCTTTCCGGGTGCGGCCTTCGATGATCAGGTAGACGCAACGTCGCAGCTCCTGCTGTGGGTTCAGGAGAAGGATACCTACCGCGTCCCCATGAACGAGGGTCCAATTCTTATTACCGAAGAGGACGATTGGGAGGACTATTCTGATCAATACCCGTCCAACTATGATCCTTGGTCAGGGTTGTGAATGGTGCCCGAGGCGGAATGGCCCAATCCGTGTCACAGCTGGCTGATCAGGCGAAATTGTATAAAAAGGGGACGTGAGCGACGCTTCGAAATAAGGTAATTCTGCCCTTAGCTAATTCCATTGAGCTCCCATAAGCCTACGCAGAATTAATCCAGGCACTCTGCTTGGAGTCTAATTGATGGCTAAAGTGTCATTGCGGGACGAGGCGAACACCTGCCGGCAAAATGCAAAGCTTCTAGCCGGTAAGCCTGATGCCTCTTTTCTGTTGAAGATCGCTCAGGCGTTTGAGGAGCTGGAGCGTAGTGCGCAGAGCTTAAGAAAGGACGGAACGTAGTACGGACCGCATCGAGGCCTGTGAGCAGGAAGACGAGGCAAGTCTTACTTTAAGCTAGAAGCATGGTGCGGCGGTCTCGCACGATTGTCGTGCCGCTATAGAGTTGCCGACTTAACCCTTGCTCGAACTCTAAAAGCGCTCCGGTCAGCCGACTGTCGACAATATCTGAACGCTGCACCGCTTATTAGCCACTGATCACAATGCACGGGTGCCCGCGGGTCACTACCATACGGCAAGCTGTTAAGGCCTGGCTCTTACTTTGGTAAGGTCCCACACGTAGCCGCGTAAACGCTCCGACACTGCTATAGACGGGCAGTTTGGTAGGTAGGTGCATCGACAGTTGCTTATACAAGGACTGCGCAGATCCTCTTACCCGAAAAGCACCTAATTGAATTTGCCAGGTGCCATTCTGCTCGATCCTCGACGCTGCACGCTCGCTCTGCTGCTTGGCGGGTCTCACCTTTGCGAACATCGAAACTAGAGCGGGCTCGCTCTCGGTCTTAGGCTGAAGTTCTTTCGTGACCATCTGGGAGACATCAAAGCGTCCGAAACCCGGTGAAGCTTTCGCGGCCGTTGGCGTCTCCGATTGCTTCAGCGCCAGCTGTTCAGACCAGTCGTTGCGATCAGACACAGCGTCGCGCAAGACAGCACCCCTTACGGTCAACTCTAACTTCAAATCGCCTGCATTAGCTCGGCCCATTGTGTTGAGGAGCTGAAAGCCAGCCACGTAAACGTCCCTGCGAGCCGATATGAGCTCAACCTGGCTGTTAAGTAGTTCCTGTTCGGCATTGAGCTCGTCGAGTACTGTGCGCGTACCAAGCCTTCGCTCAATACGAGCACCCTCAAGTGCCAGTTTGTTAGCTGCTACAGCTACTTTGCTTGAAAGCACAGCTCTTGCGCCGGCCTCATACGCTGCAAATTGGGACCGTGTGTTCGCAATTACGGCACGTTCAAGCTCAACGCGCTGTTCAAGCGTTTCGCCTTGGAGGGCTTGCGCCCGCCGGATTTGCGAAGAAGGTCGGCCACCCTGATAGAATGGGATCCTTAGATCCAGGCCCACACTGCTTTGCAGCCCAGAGCGGTTCGGTTCCAGACCAGCTAGGCTTCCTGAGCTTCCTAGGCGTCGAACGTAGTCGCCGGTCATTGAACCCTCTAACTTCGGGAGCCGAGAAGCTCTTGCAACTTTGACGTCGAATTCGGCGGCACGCGCTTTGTAAGCACTTGCTATCAGGTCGGGGTTGTTTGAGAGCGCTTCTTTCACTGCGGAGTCCGCCGAGGCAGGCAGTTCAGCAAGCGGCGGCGGAAACTCCAAGTCTCGAGGTGGTAGGCCGATAACTCGCCAGTAGTTCTCGGCGGTCCTCGTCAGCTGCGCTGTCGCACGCGAAAGTTGGGCTGCAGCGAGGCTCAAACGAGCTTGAGATTGCGCAATATCGGTGCGCGTGAGATCACCGCTGTCGAATGTGGCTTGGGTCGCGCGAAGATTCTCGCCTAACACACGCACCTGGTTCTCATATAGTTTGACGATCGCGTGATCACGCAGAACGTCCATGTATGCAGTTGCGACTTCAGTGAAAACATCACCTTCGACCGCCTTAAGCGTCGCCAGATCTGCTCTTAAGCGACTTTGCTCGGCTTCAACGGAGTTGTGAACACGATGACCATTGAACAGGGGAAGAGCCAGGTCGATCCCACCTGAAAGGGCATTGCCTGAATCGTTTAGGGCGAACAAACCAGATCTCGTCAATCGGCGTTCAGCTCCGATTGTTGTTACAATCTGCGGACGACCAGCTGCGCTGGCAATTGCTACCGCTGCTTCACTAGAGCTTACCACTCTGCGCTGCCCGATGAGCGCTGAATTCGTTCTAAAACTAGAGGCTAATGCCTCTTGGAGCGTATCAGCGCACGCTGGAGCAGTGCTGCCAAAGGCAACAATCATGAGCCATGCAACGGGAGAAAGGCGCGCCAAGCAACTTGATTAACTTAGCGTTGAATTGTGGGCAAGCCACCCAATCGAATTGCAGCTGGTTGGCAACTCTAAGCTACGTCTCCATGCCGTTCGCAAGGGGTGCTCTACCTCGTTGACGAGATCCGAACGGTAGCGGGCGAATTTAGGCAGAAGGAGTTCAAATGGCTAATCCCGATAGCCAAGATTCCTGCTTCGCAAACTTACAAAAAAGCGGCCCGGGCGAAAGCCCGAGCCGCTCTGTTCTGTAAACCGGGCTTTAGGCGGCCTGAAGCACGTGCCGCATTGTGCGGCGAGACCGGCGGACACTTGCACCGATAGCTCCGAACCCGACGAGCATCATTGCCCAAGTCGCTGGCTCCGGAACGGCCGGGGCAGAAAGTTCGAGATTACCACCGAAAGAACCATTGCGGGACGGCCCCGTGGTGCCATTTACAAAGATGTTGTGAAGACCAGCTGAGAGGCTAACCGGCATAAGGAGCTCCCAGACCTCAGCCCCGCTGCCGTCAAAACCCGTCTGCGTGAACGCATAGCCGTCGAGAAGCACAGAGGAGAAATCAACGTCATTCGACGTGTTCAATGTGGTAGTGATCGACGAGATCGCGTCCATATCAGTGCCGAGCGTAAATCCAAAAGCCAAATTGAAAGCTGGCTGATTGGAAAAAATGGCTCCGAAGTTGGAGGCGTTTGCCGTGTCCAAGGCTACCTGGTTGAGTTCGGTCTTGAGCACCACCGCACTCGCAGGGCTTGCCCCCGCCATCGCTGCCACACCGATCAGCGCTGCCATAATCTTTCGCATGTTTGCTCCTCTGGGCACTGCCCCACAATTTCGACTCGGCTTGTAGCGTATTAAACATCTATTAACTAGTTAGTTGCAGCGGGAATGTGAGGAAGGTGAATATTTCTGTCTCTTTTCGGGACCAAGTTTCACTTCATCCAGGCGGCGCCCCTTTGGCGCGTTGCAGTTCGACGCGTGGTAAGCCTGGCAATTTTCAACCGTACCCCAACGTCGCGAACGTTGCGAACTGACGTCGCAGAAGTGCAAATTGTGGCTGCGCTGTCCTTAGCCGCGCCATCCTGCGGCAGCTGCGTCGATGACGCAGGACTATGGGCTTGAAAGCACCACTGCCACTGTGATCCCAGTCCGTGAAAAGAGCAGTCCTTCAGTCGGCCCGAAAGGCTCATGTTGCTGCCGCTTCCTCTGCCTAAGTCAGACTAAAGTGGACGCTCGATCTAGCACGATTGAAGGACTTGAGGTGCCCTGCGTTCCGTGACGTTAGAATAGCCGCCCCGAGTGCTGCTGTGTAATGGACACTTCGTCGCCAGGGAGCAACCTAGCTTTTGCACCCAGACGCGGCATTCGCTTAATCCTGATGCCCCGATCGACTACTCTAGTTCGTCGAGAGCAAGTGCCGGCGGGATGCCATGCGAACAATCATAAGACACGTTCGAAAGAACATGCTTATCGTTACTAGGCTCGTTCGCGGGCAAAAAAAGGGGCCCAGCATTAACTAGGCCCCTCTATAAGAATTGCCTGAGTTAGGCGACTTGCGGTGTCAGCACTCCAGTACGACGACGACGGCGCATTGCAGCCCCAACCCCGCCGAAACCGACAAGCATCATAGCCCAGGTGCTTGCTTCAGGAACCGGAGCAGTCACGCTCGCCAACTCCAGGGAGTTCTGCTTTTCCAACTTGATCGCGCTTCCAAGGCTGGTGATCTTCATGTAGTCAAAAGACTCACCATTGTCGCCGCTCAGCAAGTAATCAACCAATTTGTCGGAGTTCTGGCTGAAGACGCCCAGGGAACCAGTTGCGCCGCCGACCAGACCGTAGTCAATCTGGAAGGTAGAAGCTTTAAGGAACTGGACCGAAAAGTCGAGCTTTGAGAAGGCCTCGTCAGGATTAACTATCAACCAGAAGAAGTCTTCTTGCTCACCCTTCGGAACGATTTCGGAAACTGAAGCGAAACCATTGGTGATACCGATTGCCGTGTTCGCGGTGAACTTCACCTCTCCACCAGTTTCCGAACGACCAAACACGGTGTTTGCATCACCATCGTTACGGTCATCACCGTTGATGTGATTCGCAAGCTGTCCCTTGCTCGGCGCCAAAGTGACCGTAGCAGCTGCAGGTGTAGCAACCGAAGCGGCCATAGCCGCCAGCAGCAATAAACGCTTCATTGTCTGTCCCCTGATTGAGCCATTAGCGACTCGATACAGGTAGCCATTAACAGATTTTTAATGATTTAGAAAATCGAAAACATCCCGTCCCGACCCGGGACAATCTAGAGCCTCCGGCCAATGGCTGGCGAGCAAGCGCAGTCAGCCTTTGAGCAACGCAATGGAGTTCCGGTTCGAAAAATGCATGCACTCTCATAGCAAGATGCTTAGCAAGCAGAGACAGTCGCCCGCGAGGGTTCTATCAATGGAGCTTGCGCCTCCAGGCCGCTCAGGAAAACCTCGAAAGCCTTTCGAACATTGTCTGTAAGAAGGGCGTAGTAAGGTCCCCGATGTTCGATGAACTGGGCCTCTTCGAGCATTCGCAAGTGGTAGAGGATGGCCGGCCCCGAAAAGGGAAAGCGAGCCTTGAGCTGCCTAAAAGTGAGTTCGCCCGAAGAGAGATAAACAAGTATCTGCCTGCGAACATCGGACTTCAAAGCTGCAAAGACGCGTTCCATCATTCTCCAATGGCGATTACAGGCGAGTGAACGCGAAGTTAGGCAAGAATCCTTCCTTAGCGCGGAAGGAAGTTGTTTACGCATTGAAGGTAACACATCGTTAACACGCAGGCTAGTGCCCTGCTTTCGCGCACTCTGAGCTTGTGGCGAACCTTCGGCTTTGCAGCGCTTCATGTGCCGACACTCGTACGTGTCCTAATAGGCTCGCCATGCCGCTACGAACCCAAGCTCCAGTGCTTAGAACCAGGCGACAACGGCTGAGCGGCGAAACATTCGCACCTAGGGGTAAGGTGCGAATGTTCCTGCTCGGTGCAAGCACGCTGTAATTTTATAGAGCATCTTATCGATCGATAGCTCCGAGGACCTACTTACCTTGTGGCGAGTGCCGTCTGCCTCAGAGCATAAAGTCCGACTGCGTCGGAGCCACGCCGGATCCCAGATGGATCAAGAAGTCGGCAACCCCATCGCCGTTGACGTCACCTTGCACATCATATGTGGCTGAAGAGGTTTGAACCACTCTTAACTGCCCTGCAATTCCGGTGAAGTTGCCACCTCCGACGAAGTCAAATGCTTGATCGCCAGCGATTTTGCTATTTGCATCTAGGCTTCCGACGTCGATTTTGTCGCTGGAATGCTCAAAGTCCTTGATGTTCGACACGTTTTTGAAATCAGTGATAATGAAGCGGTCGGCGCCGGAGCCTCCCCAAAGTTCATCATTGCCCAAATGACCCATTAGGGTGTCGTTCCCGGCCTCGCCGTAGAGCACGTCGTTGGCAGTACTGCCCACAAGCATGTCATTGCCGTTACCACCGTACATGGTGATGCTCATCTCTTGGCCGATTAGGTGATCATTGCCATCCCACGCACGAACAACAGCAGGATCGGACTGATCGCCGATGACCATTTTGTCATCGTAAGAAGTCAACGCAATGTCGCTGAATCGTTCCACGTTTTTGAAGGTGCCCCCACCGGGAGTAAGCGGCTGACCAGTATGTAAGGTGCGCGTATCACCGTTGATCCCGGCAGTTGCGCCAACATACGAGAGAGCGACGGTGTCAAATCCATCTCCTCCGTCGACAATGTCACCAAAACCCGAGAAGATCATATCGTTACCGGTACCGCCGTAGATTTCGTCCACATCACGGCCGTTGTCGAAGCTATTCATTCGGTCGCCGGAGAGCATGTCATCTCCACTGCCGCCGTGGAGCACATCGGCAGCGCCTTCGCCAGAAAGCTGATCGTGACCCTTGAGGCCAGCGATCACGTCCCTTGCGTCCGTTCCTTTGAGGATGTTGTCTTTCTGATCGCCCTGCAGTGTCGGGACAATGCCCAATTTCGAGAGGCCCTGAAGCGAGTCTGCGTTATCAGACACCCTTGAGTCGGAATTTGGCGCGGGCCTCGACGTAGGCGTAGGCCCTGGCGTCGGTGGCGTCGGCGTTGGTGTCGGCGTAGGCTCTGGCGTCGGTGTTGGCGTCGGCGTCGGTGTTGGCGTCGGCGTCGGCGTTGGTGTCGGCGTCGGCGTAGGCTCTGGCGTCGGTGTTGGCGTCGGCGTCGGTGTTGGCGTCGGTGTCGGTGTCGGTGTCGGTGTCGGTGTCGGTGTCGGTGTCGGTGTCGGTGTCGGTGTCGGTGTCGGATCAGGCGATGCATGAGCAAAATCAAGGTACGCGAAACTAGACCCCCCGAAACCGATATAAGCTACGCCAAACTGGTCCATATCCCCGAGATGGTCCTGATTGTATCGAGACTGCCCATCGGATGGCGTCCGATCTGGGTCCAGCTTTCCGCGTTGTCGGCAGAGTAGAACACCCCGTACTCGTCGTTGACATACCCAACGATGAAGATTGTCGCCGGCCCGCCGGCAACTTCCGGTGCACCGTATCCGAACGAGGTTACTTCCTTAACACCAGCGACCTGCTGCCACGAAGCGCCTCCGTCCTTGGAGTGCATAAAGGGAACGTCAGCCCCTTTATTGGGATCGAAATCGTCGAGCGGCCCCGATGTGAAAAATAATTCCCTCGCCTGCCCCGGGACTGCTTCAATTTTCGCGTTGAAGGACGACCATAGGCTAATTGTGCCGCTGAACACCTTGGTCCAGTTCACACCTCCATCATGGGTTACATAAACTCCTGACTTGACGTCATAGAGATAGAACGTGTTCGGTTCTACACGATCGGCCGTGACAGTGGTGCGCTTGAGATAATAGCCGGCATGAAACCCCGTCCAGTCTGTCTTGCCCGGAAGGACGACGTCGGTCCACGTCTTCCCGCCGTCCAACGTGTAGGCCGGTGCATTGGCACTCGCCGACGCCCAGATGAAGTTTTCTGGCGTACTTGCCGCGATGCTACCTCCGATTGTCTTTAAGGCAAACGACGGAAGGCCAGTGAACTTTTGCCAAGTTCGTCCTCCGTCGGTCGAAAAGCCGCTATTCTCTTGTGAACCCCAATCAGATAGTCCGACAACGAACGAGGGATTGCTCGAGGCGTAGTCCAACGACCAGCCCATCGAGAAACTACCCCCGTCGTAGCTGGTCGCATAGTCGTCGAGATTATGCTCGGTGAAAAACGGACGATCCCACGACGCAAAAATCGGGTCCCCGCCGGCAGGCGCTATGATATCGTTCGACACCAGATTCTCGATTCCGGCAGTCTGAGAATGCCAGACCGTATCTACGTATTTGCCGGACGCATCGACGCCCAAAGTGGGTGTTAGCATCGTATTCCATACGCCAACGCCTGCCGACTGATACAGCTTGTTGGGTGTGAGGGGGTCGAACATAATTGCCGTAGTCGACATGTAGGCGCCGCTGCCTGCAAGCCAGGGAGCATCGCCTGTGGCCTCCAGCTTGGTGCCCCACGCGTAGCCCTGCCAGGATGCACCGCCGTCCATGCTCTGCTGAAGCGAACCTCCGCCCGTCGACACTACGATGTGATTAGCGTTGAATGGATCGACCGCAATGGCGTGAGCTTGGGTGACGGCAGTCTTGGTCCAAACATCGCCGGACAGTTTCCAGACGGAATGGTCATTCGCGTCAGTGACGAAAAGGTTGCCATTGGGTGAGACCGCTGCATGGGCAATGTCGTTCGGACCGCCCGATGTGCGGCTCCAAGTGACACCCTTGTCATCACTGCGATAAACGCCGCCGCCGTCGGTTCCGACGTACACTGTGTCGCCATGGAACGTTATACCGGAAAGACCCGCGTCTTTATTGGTTGCCAGGACCGGGATTCCCGCAGCCTTCTGCCAGGTCATACCTCCGTCGCGAGTTACCCACAGGCCGTCCTTCTGCGTGCCTGCAAAGACGGTATTGGGGTCGCTTGGATCAATTGCCATGCGCTGACCATCAGCACGGCTCGCACCATTTGCGTCCATGGAGACATTGGGGAAATTCGTCTTCGTCCAGTGCGCACCGCGGTCAGTGGTTTTGTACAATCCGCCAGCAAGCTCCATATACATGATGTTGCTATCACTGGGCGCTATCCGGATTTCGTATACCCCCTCCGCCTGCTGTAGGCCAGCAGGCATGCTGCTCGCGGTAACGAGTTGCTTCCACACGCTTCCCGTCCAGATATACGCACCCGCACCATCAGTTCGGCATACGATCGTTCCATCCGCATTGCTGTCGATCCCGGTCGACATGCCGCCCCCACCGATCTTTACTGGCTTCCAGGTGCTATCAGTAGCAATCGTACGCGCCATTGCAGTCTCCATTCACACGCAACCCCCTCCGGCCGCGCTTAGGTGCGTGGCCAAGCTCGTACCAAAAGGTAAAAATTACCTTGCGAGTAAGTTTACAGTTTCTAAGGACTTGATGATTTTAGGTTAAACGACACATGTTTACCAACATGTTGCTTGGACCAATTCGGACCCTAGCGGGCTTCGCTGCAGATATAAATGCTTTGAATCTATTGTATGATTGATTAGCAGCGTTATACGCAAGGCCGCTAGATTTTGTTTATATTAACGCGGTTAATTATCGTGATATAACGATCTTTTATCGCATCTTGTGTCAACTGGTCTATCAAGCAGCATTGGAACACTCGTCGTCGAATGGGCGAACGTCGCTCCGCCTTCGCGGATGTGCTTTCGTGTTCTGGCAATTTCAAAGTCATCGCCATCGAACCTGACGGTCAGAACATCTTCGCGCTCGAGCTGGTCTTCAATGGAAAGCGAGCGCTTGCATTGTCGAGCGAGTATTAATGTCTGAGCCTGTATGCTGGGCCATGGGTCGACGATGGGTATACCGACGCGTGGGCTCGTCAGGCGCACAAGTCGAAGGACGTTCGGAAACCTAAAAAAAATGATATATCAACACTCTCGAGCGCCAAGCCCATCTAACGGCTCGAGCTTGTGAAGGTGGAAATCTACGGCTTTGAGATGATCGTATCCCCAGGTAATGATATCTTATGGTTGTTACGGTTTCTAACGTTTCCCCGGTCGAGTTGCACAATGAAACCGCGCGGGGGCTTCCTCATGTAGGCGCAAGTTCTCGGCATTAGAATCATGGTGCGAGGATTGAAAAAAGGGTTCAAATGCTAATTGTAATCCGCCAGCCGAACTGATCGCAGAGCTCATAGTAGGATTGAAACCCTGTCGCAGTATGAGGAAAGCGATTTTGTCACGAGCCAAAAGCAAGATGTTCCTAGTTCTTTTACTTGCATGCGCCTCATGCTCGGGCGCAACATCCCCGACGCCTGCAAATGAGCCTGCGGACTCGTGTCCGAGTATCGACCCTAATACTGTTGGCTTCAGGCCTATCCGTTTGGGCGGCGGGGGTTATGTCGTCGACATAGACACATCTCGGGACGGCGGAACAATCGTCGCGAGAACCGACGTTCATGGTGCCTACCGTTGGGATCGGAGAGGCAATGCTTGGAAACAGCTGGTAACCGCCCAATCGATGCCAAAGGACGACCATCTCGTTTCGACAGGAAATGCCACTGGTGTCTACGCGATAAGAGTTGCGCCAAGCGATGCCCGTCGTGTTTACATGGTTGCTCCAGCCTTCAATGGATCCGCTTCTTGGATATATCGCAGTGACGACCGCGGGGAACACTGGAGTCGAACGAACTTTCGCCCGCAGGAAATGTCTGTTCAATCAGCAGGTCGTACTTTGGGCCCCAAGATGGCGATCAGCCCTGAAAACCCCAACGTCGTCTTTGTGGGCGATAGTGCCGGGCGTATCTATCGGACGGTGAACGGCGGCGAAACGTGGGAAGTAGCCCGGGGCGTTCCCGTCGGTTCGGAGCCCGCGATCGCCTTCGTGAAAAATGACTTCGGGCCGATCGGCCTCGTCGTTTCGACCGGAACAAATGGAACCTACTGGTCAGATGATCTGGGCGAAAATTGGACAAGTCTGGTTGGGGGTCCCGCTTCAATCGCGCGGCTTTACGCTAGCAATGGGGTACTGTTCGCAACGGATCGCGAAAACAATTCACCGTACAATGCTTGGAAGCTTACGCAATCGCAATGGCGAAGACTTAATATCAAAGCGCCAGGACGTCGAAATAGCTGGCACTCCATCGCCATATCTCCGATCAATCCAGACGTGGTTGTTCTCGGCGCGGCGGCAGGCAACATCGCGTTTTCCGAAGATGGAGGCGCAACCTGGAACGACTATTACATGAATGCGCCGTCCCGCATCGCCAAAGATGTTCCTTGGTTGGCCAAGACGAACGAGAGCTGGATGACGAATGGCAACATGCTGTTCGACCCGATGCAGCCCGATGGTCTACTCTTTGCTGAGGGTATTGGTATCTGGAGGACCATCCCCTCCCGCTCGAGTGCGCAGCCCGTGTGGCATTCGCAGACCCGTGGCATCGAAGAACTTATCGTCAACGATCTAGTGGTACCGCCGGGAGGAACTCCTATCGTTGCCGTTCAGGACCGTGGCGTCTTCACCATCACCAATCCAGGATGCTTTCCGGAGTCACACGGCCCCGCTTATGACGTTCCCATTCGTCACGGCTGGGCGGTGGATTATGCTGCCGGAAACCCACGATTTATCGCGCTAATCGCAAATGGCGGAGCGAACGATCGCTCAGGCTACTCTACTGACGGAGGCCAATCTTGGCAGCCGTTCGTGTCGTCAGCACCCGCGAAAGCACCCGGGCACCTGGGCGGTTCGATCGCGGTCTCAACGGACAAGAACTTCGTTTGGGCACCGTCTAACAATGGCCGCCCCTTCTATACCCGGGACGGTGGTCGCTCCTGGCAAATAGCGGAATTTCCGGCCGACACTTCCTCAACGGGAGCATTGGGGTGGACCTTCAGCATGTACCAGAATCGCCATGTGTTCGCCGCGGATCGAGTCAAAATAGGTACCTTCTATGCCTACAATTACGGGCCATCGGCAAACAAACGCGCGGCAGGCATCTATCGCTCGGGTGATGGCGGGGCGACGTGGACAAAAGTCTCGAAGGGTTTTGGTATTCCGGGTAGTATTGGAACCTCGGCCAGGCTCATGGCAGTGCCCGGAATGGCAGGTCATCTCCTCTTTGCCGCCGGGACGACGGGGCTTACTGACAAGCATCCGTATGGTTTCGCGCTGCAAGCCTCGCGCGACGGCGGCGTCACCTGGAGGGCACTGGGCCGTACGCAGGAGGTGTGGGCTGCCGGTTTCGGTCGCGCTGCCGCTGGTCGGTCCTATCCGACTATTTTCATCGCTGGCTTCGCGAATGGAGATCTCAAACCGGGAATTTTCTGCTCAGTCAATGAAGGCCTGTCATGGACCCGCCTGACAGAGGCCCCGTTTGGAAACCCTGACGGAATCCGAGCCATTTCAGGCGATATGCAAAAGACCGGTCGAGTATATTTCGGTTTCTCGGGGTCTGGTGCAGGATACGGCGTCTTCCAAGCCTGCCAGTGACGATCCTTGTAGGAGCGCTACCAAAGCTTGTTCGCGCCCTTTTGACGTAGAAGGCGGTTGGCGGTGATTGCCGGGATTATGGACACGACCACCGCTGCAATGCGAATGGGGAGCATCGCAAATGATCTCACGCCCCGCACATTGGAGCCGCGAATGCGACCTATTAGGATGGATCGCGGTATGACCCAGGGTTTGCCGCGGATCTTTTCGCCCACGATGCGATCGACCCAATCGGGATCGCTATCGTTCCACTGCGCGATGTCATAGCCTGCCTGCAAGGTCCGCTTCTGTGCGCACAAGAATTCGAATATCCAGCGATTCACCATCGTACCCACCAGGATGCGCCGTTCATGAGCAAAGAACTCCGACACGTTGTGTGCCTTGAAGTAGTGGGTCGGTTGAGAAGCACTGACTACGCGTCCTTGAACTATCGGCTTAGTGAAGCCCTCCGTCGTCACCATGGCATTCAGAAAGCCATCCTCCGCTGGCGTGTCACTTGGCAGCCAGATCTTGTCGATATCCGATAGGCGCGTCACGTAGAGCGAGCCATTGATCACGTCCGGCTGGCGGGAAGCTGACGAGATTGCCAATGAGAAACGATCGATGAGGCTACCTTTTTCCTTGCGACTGATATCCTTGACTGGAAAGCCACTCAGCACCGCGAGAGATGGACGGGATCGAAGTTGATCGAGAAGCCCTGCTAAGACGCCACGGTCAACGAATTCGATATCCGCATCCACGAAGACGACAAATTCATTGCCCTCAAGAGCTCGTGAACGGCAAGGTTCCAAGCGCGGCTTTTCCCGCCCTGACGAATGTCATGCACATTCAGAATGGCATTCCGGGCAGCGAACGTCTTGCCACGATCTGCCGCTTCCAAGGCGGTGTTATCAGTACAGCCATTCGCGACGACATGGACTTCGATCGCATAGGAGCGATCAGCGAATAAACTTTGTTCGGCAAGATGGGTCAGCGTTTTGCCGATATTCTTCGCTTCGTTGCGAGCGAGAATACAAATGGCGAGTCTCACTTGTTGAGTTTGCATGCCAGTTTGGGGTCCGTCCAAGCCTCTGATCGAAACGCGAGCCTTCCTAGAAAGCGGGGAAGTTGATGTCGAGCCAAGCCTTCCTCCATCGCTTTGGTAACAAGTTTGCTCTAGCTGAGGCTATGATGAGCAACGGCCGAAAAAACTGGACCTCGGGGCAATGAAGTGGATTGTCCTCCTCCTTATTCTTGCCGCCGTGCCGATTTCTGCAGGCCTGATCCGTTCTAACCCGTCCAAGGCGCCCCTATTCTGGGGTCTGGTTGGCTTCCTCCCCTTCGTAATCGGTCCGTGGCATCTGATGATCGCGCCCTATGCGACGCCAGTCTGGAGTGGTTATGTTAGGGGTTGGGAAATCAGTCTGCTCGACGCTTTGGCTGTCGCTATCCTCCTGGTCATGCCGAAGCGGAGCTGGCGAAAACCAGCCAACTTGTTCTTACTGCTGATTTATATCCTGTCGGTAACCTTGGCCGTCTCTCAGGCCAAATTCCCGATGTTTGCCTGGTCCTATGTCATTCAGCTCGTTCGCGCAGCGATCGTCTTTTTGGCGGTGGCCCGCGTCACCGAATACGAGAAGGGCGAGAGAGCGCTTCTGATCGGTCTGGCATGTGGAATCGCGCTTCAAGCCGGATACGCCATTTTCGCGCGGTTCGGCGGAGCGCTGCAGACGGGTGGTTCGCTCGGACATCAAAACCTGCTCGGGTTTGTCTCGCATTTGGTGCTTATGCTTTCCTTCGCCGCCCTCCTTTCTGGACGTTGGACAAAGGTTGGGGCAGTGGGGTGCCTCTCGGGCGGCCTCGCAGTCATTCTTACAGTTTCACGCGCTACGATCGCAATCAGCCTCATTGGCGTAGCATTGACCTATTTTCTCTGCCTGACCATGAAGCCTACAGGAAGAAAGCTAGCGACTGGCGTTCTGTTCACGGTAGCCATCGCAGCCGCCTTCCCGTTGGCGAACGCAGAACTCCAGCGGCGTTTTCAACTTCAGAAAACTACTTTCTTCGCTGCCGACGAAGAGCGTCTGGCATTCGAACGCGCCGCAAATGCGATGATCAAGGCGCGCCCAATGGGCGTCGGGCCTAATCACTACGTGTTTGTTGCAAACACCGAGGGCTATTCGGAACGAGCAGGCGTGACATGGGCCTCAGGCAGCCGCTCGACAAACGTCCACAACTCCTACCTCCTTGTGGCGGCGGAAAGCGGCTATTTAGGCATATTAACCCTCGTCTTCCTTCTTGCGGGTGCAATCTTCACTGCCCTGGTCACTGCCTTCCGGCATCGTGCTCACCCTTCCAGCGAGTTGCTGATCGGGCTCGCGTGCGGGATTATCGCCATGTGCATTCACGGCTTCGTCGAGTGGATGTTTGTGATGTACCCTACCCAGTACCTTTTCGCGATCTCACTTGGTATGATCGCCGGCTTGCGAAACCGTATTTTGGTGGAAGTCAGATCTTCAGCACTCCGCCGGAAAATGCTGCACAAAATGAGGGCTTCGCGCTTGGAGCCCGGTTCGGTTTGATGTCGTCCGAGCCCCGATCGGCGCTGTCCCGGAAGTATCGACTCCCCTCCAAGATTTAGGTTTGAGCAATTGTCTGTTCGGCGCTCACTCGTGTGGACTTACCTCGCCCAAGCGACCAATTTCCTTATGGGCTTTGGTTCATCGATCATCGTCGCCCGGCTAGTCAGTCCGCGTGATTTCGGCATCTTTGGGATGGCCGTCGCTATTACGTCCATCTTGAATGTATTTCTGCAGTTTGGGCTGGCGCGCTACATCATTCGGGAAAAAACAGTCAATCGCGACCTGTTGCGATCCCTCTTTACCGTGAACACCATCCTTACCTTCGGCTATTTCATTGCAATTCAGGTTGGCGCCTGGATTTCGCTGTGGACGAATGCTCCTGAAGTCGGGCACTTTCTCCTTGTCTTCTCCCTTTTTCCCTTGATCGCGATTTTCGAGTTTATCCCGGGCACTCTCTGCGCCCGCTCGATGAAATTCGGCATCATCTCGACAATTGCGGTGATCAAAGCGCTCGTCATTTTCTCGGTCACGATCAGCTTCGCCCACCTAGGTTTTGCCTACATGAGTTTCGCTTGGGCTTCGGTGCTTGCTGCGGCTGTGACGGCCATCTGCTACAATGTTGCCTGCTTCAGACCCGACGTCTGGAAACCGCGATTCAGGGATTTTCGTAAACTCGTTCACTTCGGGATCGACATGATCGGCGTCGGAGGCCTCAATCAGCTGAGCTCGCGCGCCGGCGAAATGGCGCTCGGGTCGATACTGGGGCTCGGCAACCTTGGTCTCTACACGCGCGCGTCCAGCTTACCGACTACCTTGCATCTGAATGTCTATGGGGTTGGGACAAACGTGATTTTCAGCCGCCTGTCGCAGGATCTGCGGGACCACGGCGAATTCCACCAAACCTATTTCCGTTTCATGCGGCTCTTGCTCGGTGCCCTGTGGCCGGCGATGCTCGGCATGGCCATCTTGGCTCAACCCTTGGTGAACCTGCTCTACGGGTCGAAATGGCTTGGAGCTGCGACGCCTCTGGCTCTGCTTATGCTCTCGACCGCTGTCACGCTCGCAATTGGAATGAGTGCCGAGATCTACATCCTGCGCCATGAAACGAGGAAACAGGCGAAGATCGAGACCTTTCGAGCTTTGGTCGGGTTGTTTCTGTTCCTGATCGGCGCGACCTTCAGCCTGACGCTGGCGGCGCTAGCCAAGGTGCTCGAAGTTATGATCGCTTACTTCATCTACCGAAAGCCGATGGATGAATTGGTCGGCGGGCGACCGGGAGAACTGGAGTCAGTCTACCGCGAGTCTCTCGTCCTTGCGGTTGCAGCATGTCTGCCGAGTGGCGTGCTGACCCTGATCTTTCACAATTCGCCGAAGACCCCACTGACTTTGGTATTCGGTTCGGTCGCCCTCGGCGTCCTATTCTGGGTTCTGCTGATTATTCGTCTGCGCCATCCGATTGTTGACGAGGTTAGCAACCTCTGGCCAGTTCGCCAGAACGCCGAACCCGGGCCAAGGTAAGGTCCGCCCTCGACGATCGCCTCCAGCTTTCTGGTGGCGCTCGCGTCCAACTTAAGATCAATAGTGACGTCAGCGACTGGATATTGCTCGATGAGGCTGATACACTCCTGAATTGCCGCCTCGCGGTCGAACGTTCAGTAGAACGCCACCATTTTAACCGTCAGGATAGCTGTTATGACGATAAGCAGCCGCCCATTTCTCGCGTGTAGGCCTCTGGGCGGCCGGCTGGTGACTGCAAGTCAAACATAGCGAAAGTTGTTGCTAGGCGACAAGCGCCTTCATCGACAGTTTACGCGAACGCGCCAACATGCTCCAGCCTGCCGGTCCCGCACTCGCCTTCAATCTCGCTTGTGCCCGCCTAGGCGTTTACGTCGTGGCGGGGTGATAAGGTGCCGTAAGCGGTATCGACAATCTCTATACACGCCGTCTCGCTTGAAGAAGCCTAACCTCCCATCGTTCAGCGATTGCTGGAAAGATGATCGTCGCAGCGGCTGTAACGATAACGTGCTCTTGAGTAGCAGGCCTCATAGTCCACAGCAAAGGAAACGTTCGTCAGACGTTCGAACGTGCCGTTAAATCTCTAGTGTCTCCCAAGTCTTCTTTGTTCGTCCAATCCATTCTTAGATTGATAAGCCTGAGGCGTTTCGCCCGGCGACTATGCGCGCCTTCTTCACGACGCGGGTGATGACGTAGCCGCAAGTCACGGCATCTATTCTCCCTTCAAAATGTGTTGTAAATCTGTGTTATGCAGGTGTTCCAAGTGGTGCCACCGGTCGTCCGCGATGTCGGCAACGGGTTCGAGATGGATCAGGATTTCCTCAAGAGCCTGTCGATCTACATGGACACTTTCGAAAGCTTTTCGTTGGCTTGCCCAGTCCGGGTTGAAGACCCTGAGGCGTGGGGCCTGGGTCAGTGTGTCCCGTTCAAAGATCTGCCGTGGGGCCTGAGAGATTCAACTTCATCCCGCTTCCGACTGTCCATCGGCCTGGCCCGTTCCTCAAAAGCCTACCTAGCGTTCGAAAGATCCTGCGTGCCGAGGTTGAGGCCGCCGAACACTTGATCTTCACGCCGTACTCTTTGATCGGCGATTGGCCGAGCATTGCAATTCGCGAGACCGTAAAACTGGGCAAATGCTACACCATCGAAGCAGACGGGGTGCACGGCGACATTTTACGAAAGCGGCACATCAGCCATGTCGCATGGAAACGTTGGGTCAAGCGTAATGTAGAGTTCCCGGCATTCGATCTAAACTATCGTTACAACCTGCGGCACTCGGCCCTAGCCATTTTTCAGGGGCAGGACGTTTACAATGCCTATGCTCGCTACTGCCCTCGCCCAGTCAAGCTGAACCACCACGTTCCGGTCTACGCCGGCGACCACATTTCCCCAGATCAACTCGAAACAAAGCTGGTATCGGCTCAGCAAGGCGACAGGCTAAAGATCGTCTACGCCGGACGCGCAATTGACATGAAGGGGCCTCTCGAATGGATGGCGACCCTCCAGCACCTCAACGAACGAGGAGTTAAGTTCGAGGCGACTTGGCTTGGTGACGGGCCGATGCTCGACGCGATGAAAGCGCAAAACATTCCTGGCGTCCACATGGCAGGGTTCGTCGGCGACCGTAATCTAATGCTTACGGTCCTCAGAGGGGCTCACGTCTTCCTGTTCTGCCACAATACGCTCGAGTCGGCTCGCATCCTTGGCGAGGCCTTAGCCTGCGGTGCCCCGTTAATCGGTTTCCGCACGGACTATCCCGCTGACTTAGTGTCTGACCACGGTGGCGGTCTGTTCAGCGATATGGGCGACGTGAACGGCTTGGCAGAGATTGTGGCGAGACTAGACAAGGATCGGACCAAATTGGCCGACCTGATCGCAAGCGCGGCAGCATCAGGACGTGAGTTCGACCGAGATGCGTTGCTTCGAAAGAGAGTAGAGATGGTGAAGGCCAATCGTGCGAGCGGAAAGCGTCTTCAGCTCAAGGACGAGCATTTTGAGCGCCCTGGTCCGCACAGGCTGGGGACGTGACTATCGAGGCCGATGAGCAAGGTCGCTTCACCCTACCTGTTAGCGATATGGCGATTCCAGCTGGCCGTACGCTCGCCCAGTCTAACCCGCCGTTGAACAACTGAACGCAATTGCTCTAAGTATAGCAAATGACTTTAGCACTATCCCGAGCCTATCAGAAGGTCGTCATCGCCACGCTGCGTCCATACACATTGCGGCAACTTCCAGGCTGGGGCAGGCTATACAATCGGTTAGCAGCTTGGGAGCAGAACGATCGCTGGACGGGAGCGCCAACCGTTGAAATGCGGCACCGCGATCATGGTTATGTTACCCTTCTGGATCTGACCAAGTGGGCTGACCGGCTGACTTACTTCCTCGGACGCTGGAGCGACATAGCCATTCAAACGGCTGTGAAAGAACTGGTCAAGCCAAGTGACACGATTGTAGATATTGGCGCGAACCGTGGTGACTTCTCCCTATTTGCTTCCTCGGTCGTACCACAAGGTAAGGTGATCTCTTTTGAACCTAACCCGGTATGCCGTGGCAGGCTGATTGAGACCATTGAGCGCAATTCGATTCGCAACATCGCTGTCCAGCCTTTCGGGCTTAGCGATCAACCCGCCGAACTCACCCTCTATATTCCAGCTTATAACGATGGCGAAGCGACGTTTGCCGGCGAAGGTGCATTCGATCCTAATCAAACAAAGGCTGTCACTGCCGAGGTCAGGGTGGGCGACAATGCACTTTGCAGCGAGCGCATCGCACTCATCAAACTGGACGTGGAGGGTTTCGAGCTGCACGCACTCAAAGGATTAACTGAAACTTTCAACCGCGACCGTCCCCCGCTCATCATCGAGATTGCGCGCAAACATCTCGCCCGCGCCGGATCATCACCGGAGCAAGTTATCTCCTACATCGAGAGCTTGGGCTATTCAGGTCGCATGCTAGGTATCCAAAGGTCTAATGGCCATCATAGGTTCAAGCTTGAGGCGCTACCCAAAGGCGATGAAGGCTATGATGCTTTATTCCTTCATAAGGACGATCCACGCGCCTCATTTCTGACGGCCTGACTCGTAGCGCAGGCAGAGCACGCCAGTTTTGGCAAAGATTACTACGAAGCAGCAACACCAAGCATTCCAGTTCAATGGGTGTTCGGGTGGATTAACAAAGGCTCAGGGCTTTGTAGCTGAGTTGAAGTCCTGATGAAAATAAGCGTCGGGCGAACGGTAGCAGTTAGCCTTACCTTGCGTTCGTCATCACCCGTGTGACCTTCAAATGCGTCTAGTAACAATCGAGCCGAACAATTGCTTTAGTAGTAGCGAATTTCGTATTACCTGATCAAGTGCTTCCCGCAAAAGTCAAGGCCATCCACTTTCTATACGTTGAGAGCTCCGGTGATAGTGCTGGAGTCGTTTTTCGGGCTGTTCTTGACGTTAGCAGCCGCTGGATGAGGAGGAGAACTTAAGGTTATTCGCTTCTAGTGGCTTCATCTGTCCCACTCCTCCCTTCGGGCATTTAGCAGGTTCTTCGACCTTGGTCTTTGCCGCAGAAGATCCGCCAAGAATCAACACACCCCCACCTTGATCAGCCTTCAGTGATGTAGTTTGTTGCGTACTCGCCTTCTCCCGAGGCTGCAGACCGATCAGTTTGTCTGCCTCAAGTATAGACATAGCTTCAGTTGTGGCCTCCGGAGCGATGGAAAGCTGCGCTGGGTCGATCAACTCGAGCGAAGGTGGAGGAGACGGTGGAGCGGGCTCTTCGTCTGCATAGCCTTGGTGAAACGCTGCCTTGGCTCCCAATTTTCCCCGAAAACTGTAAAAGATGTGCCGTCCTACTACTGCAGCTTTGTCAAGCGAATCTGCCCAATATGGAAGGACATAGTCCGCGTGATAATGCGTCGCGTGGCCAACTGGCCCAAATACACGGCCCGCCAACGCCTCACTAGCAATGCGGCGAGAACGTTTCCAAAGGTACGCTATCGGGATCTTTGCTAACGAGCCGTCGCAAGTGAAACTGAACTGGCAACCTGATGTCCGGGCACTGCCTTCATAAACTACACCGCAAACGGAGTTGGGATAGCCGGGATGACGCAGTCTGTTCAAAACGACTTGCGCTACAGCGCGCCCTCCATCCACGCCTTCGGACGCTGCCTCATAATAAATGGCCTGGGTCAGGCACTCGACCGCACGTAGGCGGCTGGCAGTCTGGCCGGTAAGCCTAAAACTCGCGGCAGGATCATAGCGTCGCTCTACAATGGGCCGCTCGGCGTTGGCGGCCTTTGCATCATCGGGCGTGAGCGCTCGTAGCAGATCAGGAGCAGGTAACCGCGGCAATGATACACGTTGGGGCTCAACTGCTTGCGCTCGTAACGTACCGCCACTGTTCTGCCCTTGCAGTAAGGCGACGCAAGCAGCCGCAACCGCAAGGGTAAAGGCTGCCAACAGTATTAACAGTCGGGACTTGCGGATGGCCTTCCCAGTCCATGACGGAGGGAGCTGCTGGGCCACGCTCGAAATTTTCTTCACCGGCGCATTAGCCTTCATCAGTCGGCTTGGAATTGCGATACCGTGCCGCCAAAATGAATATCCGAGGGCCCTCAACCAGATAGCGACGCCACATACGTCTAGGATCTCTACAAAGGCGGTAAGCCCATTCTAAACCGAGTAGCTGCACAGGGCGGGGAGCTCGACGCTGTAGTCCCGCTACAAAGTCCAAAGCTGCCCCTACGCATAGTGCCACTCCTCCAGCTCCGCCACGACGGTAAACCGAAGCGGCGATCATCTCCTGCTGCGGTGAGCCTACAGCTATAAATATAAAGCGCGCATTCTGGCGAAGAACGAAATCTGCCGCTGCCTCTTGAGCCGCAAAATCGTTGCGTAGGCCCATTGGCGGAATGTGTTGAGTAAATAGTACATGTGGAAAGAGCAGTCTGAGCTGGTCTAGAAGCTTCAGGCTACCCCCGACGATAGCGATCGAGTCCTTTGGCCGTACGACCTCGTGAAGCAAGCGCGAGGTTAGATCACTTCCGGCTACCACCGGCAAATCTGTGCCCTGCAGACGCGCCAACATCCTTAGAACTCGGCTATCGCAAAGTGACAGGTCTGCCTGCTCGTAGAGGGGCTTCAGCGTTTCGCCCGTGTCGCCATCGTTCAACCGGACCACATGGTCCACGTTCGGAGTCACGAGGTAAACGTACGGAGTGCGCGCTGAGACAGCGGAGAGAAGACTGAGTACATCTTCCATCGTAAGACAGTCGAAGCCGACACCAATGAATTGGGTTCGCTTAGTATGCATCAGCATCCAGAAAAACCGCTCGAAGGGTTAGCATCAAGATCCAAAGGTCCAACCAGATGGACCATTGATTGATATACTGCTGATCAAGCTCCACCCGGCGCTTCGCGCGTTCCAATGTTCGGATCTCGCCCCGAAGACCTTTCACTTGTGCCAAGCCGGTGATGCCTGGCTTCACGCGATGCCGACCAGCATACCCCTTTACCGCCTCCTGATAGTAACGGTCCTCGACCTGCATGTGGGTCGCGTGAGGCCTTGGCCCTACCATGGACATGTCCCCCCTGAGCACATTGAAAAGCTGCGGCAACTCATCTATGCTAAGTCGCCGGAGGATGCGCCCAATTGGGGTTACGCGCGGATCCTTTTTCGTTGTCGTTTGCAAACCTTTAAAGTCGGCGTCATCCAAGTACATGGACCGGAACTTAAGTACTTCGATGATTTCGTTGTTAAAGCCAATACGAGGCTGAACGAAGAACACCGGGCCGGTGCTTGTTAGTTTAATCAGCAGTGCCGATAAGGCCATGACGGGTAGCACCACTAGAAGTGCGATGGAGGCAAGTAGCAGGTCCTCGAAGCGCTTCAGCAGACCGCTGACATCGCGCCAAGGTCGCTGCCATAATGTCAGCACCGGCACAGAACCAAGGAGCCGCACCCGATATTGCGGCGCAAGGTCGACTGCCTGGTCCGGAATTAGCGAGATATCGATGCACACGGAGCTTAGTCGATTCATAATCTCCTGCAGGCGAGCAGAAGGCAGATTTCGGACACTGATTAGAACTTGATCGACCAGCCCGTCGCGGGCCATGTTTGCGAGCTCCTCGCTTCCACCTAAGAATGGAAGATCGGAGTACGCCTGAAGTTTTGGTCTGTCGTCTGCAACACCAATAAAGCTAAGATGCAGTAGTTCGCTAGAACTCAGCAGCCGGCGGATGCCGCTAATGGAGTCAGGGTCCGCGCCGTAGAAAGCAATGCGTTGCCCGATCACACCTCGCGAAGCCAATTTGGCGAGCAAACCACGGAATGGTATTCGCGACGCGGTGAGCAATAGTACTGTCGTCCCAAGGTAAATCGTACTTAAGCCTCGTGAAAAGCTTTCTACCATGCCTGCTAGAAAAACGAGGGCTGTGGCCACTAGACCGCTCATGAGAGCGTCAAACTCAGCGCTGTCGCCTCGCTCGTTGATCGTGAAGAGGTTTTGGAGATAACTGTCCTTCGAGACGCGCATCAGTATGAACGTTCCCATCATCGCTGTGCCGGCGAACAGATGGACAGAAAGCACAAGCCGATCGCCGAAGAGCCAATGATACAGGATGAGCGCAATTGGTATCGACAACGCGCAACTCAGCATGTCCCGCAGAAAAACCAAGGGCCCAACGATGTTCGATGTAAACCGAACACGAGCCAACATTGAAGCAGGACGCTCAGTCTGACGTGAACTGGGCCGCAACTCATTGTTGATCGGCAAGTGACCTTTCTTTGGGGGCATCATGCGAAACTTCGTGCCATTCGCTGGTTTCGTTGATCTTCGAACTCTTTCGAAAGACGAATAGCCGCGTCGTTCCCCTCGGTCCTCAAAAGCCAGTTCCTCAAAGCCACATAAATCGTACGATCCGCAGTAATTTCGTGAAAGGCGTCCCAGAGCGTCCGCCTGGTGTCATTTGGGAGTCCAGCTGCTAGGTAGATCCGCGCCAACATAAGCCGGGCTTGGGCAGATTGACGCTCAAGCGTGATTAGCCGCTGAACGTCCTCAATTGCCAGCCGGTGATCCCCGGCCGCACTGCGCAGCTCGGCACGCCCACGGATCGCGTCTGCGTTCGATGAGTCCATTGCGATTACCTGATTAAGCCGATCCAGACCAGCGGCGCGCTGACCAATTCTTGCCATTGCTAGGCCGTACAAAGCATTAGGCACCGCGTTTGTCGGATTGATTGGCAGGGTTGCAGCATCTTGCGTAAGTTCGATTACCCATTGCGGTTGATTGGCTGCAATCAGAAATCGCGCGAACGCTTCTCGGCGAGCGCCAGTTGCGGCCTTTCCAAACTTGAAGACCGCGCGTGCTATTTCCCTCTGTGTTCCCAAGGCAACCCAAGGATACAACAGCTTTTCAATCTGGGTCGCGTTCGCGCTTTTAAGCCCTTCAATTGTCACCTGAGCCGCAACTAAGGCCCTACCCGCCCTCAGCTCACTCTCAATCAACTGAGCCCTTAGCTGACCGTCTGCAGGTTGCAATCTTAACAGATGACTCGCGGTAGCTGCGGCGTCGGGCCATAACTCCCGAAATTCGTAAATGCTTAGGAGAGCACGGAGGCTGGGCTCATCCGAAGGCTGCAGGCGTACTTGCTCTCGCAGCACGTCGATGGCCTGCTGCGACTCACCCGACCGAAGCAAGATTCGAGCTCGCAGAACCTTGGCGGAGGACTCGTAGGGCGCCGAGGCTAGCAGAAGATCAGCCTGCCTATTTGCTTCCTCTATGTCACCGCGACGCAAAGCTACGTACCCGAAGGTCAGTCGCACTGCTGGATCTTCAGGTGCGACTATCTCAAGCTCCCGCGCCCGCTGCTCTGCTTGTTCTAAGTTGCCTGACCGCAGCGTGATTTGGGTTAGAATGGCAAGAATCGATGCGTTCGCTGGATCAAGTTCATGGGCGTGCAAAAAAGCTTCGTACGCGGCCGAATAGTCGCCAAGCTGAAGTTGAACTTTCCCGAGTTCAGCCCAGTACTCAGCAACAGTGTCATCAGCGGATACAAGGCGCAGAAGAGCCTGACGCACGCCTGACAGATCGCCCGCGGCGGCAGCCGCTTGGTATCTTTGGTACGCTTCACCGGCGCGGTCCTGTCGTGATTGACATCCCGCAAGTGCAGCGAGTGCGACGCACGAAGCAAGCAGCAACGCGTTTATACATCTGGAGTTAGCCATTGGTTAGTAACACTAGACGTACGAGCCAAAGGTGACCAGAAGCTCAACGATGCGGTTTGCCGTTATGACCCGAATCGGTGTCATCAGCGAAAATGGGAGTTTTCACGTGCGGCTACTTAGAGTTTTTATCCTAGCAGCAGCAATCATAAGTGGTGTGCCGATGCAGGCCGCTGCTCAGCCCGGTTTACCTGCAGCTGCCGGAGTAGCTTACCGCATCAACCCTGGGGATGAGCTCGAGGTGCTGGTTTGGGGCGAAGAGAGGCTGCAGCGGACTGTAAGGGTCTTGCCCGATGGGACTTTTGCATTCCCGCTAGTTGGCCAGATCTCTGCGGCAGGTCGGCTTCCCGCGGAACTCGAACGCACGATCACCATTGGACTTCAGCCGCAGTATAAGGGGGAAGTCCCGAGGGTGAGCGTATCCGTGAAGAACCCCTCCGGATTTCAATTTTCCGTGATTGGCAAGGTGAAAGGTCCTGGGACATTTACGCCAGGGCGTTACGTTAACGCTCTTGAAGCCCTCAGCATTGGCGGTGGCCCGACCGAGTTCGCTGACCTCAGCAACATCCGCATTGTACGAAAAGCGGGAAGCAATCTTGAGATTATTCGGGTGAAGATTGGCGATGCGCTAAGAGGAAACGCGGGTCGACTGACTGCTTCAGAGATCCCGCAGATCATTAGCGGCGACACGCTGGTGGTACCCTAATGCGCACGCCGACACTTGGACGCTTCCTTGGAGCAGCTGTTTTGATTTGCCCGGGGAACGCCGCGGCCGCGGCCAGCCAATCTTACGTGGATCTGGAGGCAGGCCTAGGTTATTCGACTAATCCTCTACTGAGACCTGGCGCCAGCACATCCAGCTCCTTTGGTCGGATCTCCGCTTATGGGTTTCATGGATGGTCAACCGAGCGAAGCGCTAGCAGTCTTTCGGCGTACATCGAAAACACGAGTTACATTCGTCGCCATTCCAACAAGCAGACATTCGATCTTAGCGCGAACACTAGTCGGGCCGCTACTGAAAAGGTGCAGCTGTTCGGGCACTTAAGCTTTAGCGGAGATGTTGGCGGCCAATTAGGTTCTCGCTTCTACGGCGTACCCGCAGGCTCTGTACCCCCAGATCCTGTTCAAGCAGACGTCGTCGATCCCGACCTTTACGCCCTTTCTCGACGAACTTACCGATTGTCCGGACGGATTGGAGCTAATGTTGCCTTGTCGGCTAGAGACTCCGTTACAAGCTCTTTTGCCGCTGAAAAGTTGTTCCTGAGCGGAAATCAAGATGATCTTTCCTTCGCACAATACGACGGATCGGTCGCTTACGATCACCAATTGAATGAGCGAGTGACGGTCGGTGGCCGCCTTATCGCACAGCTATCAGACTACACCGGTGGCCGATCGATTACCTCAGTTGGGCCGCAGGCGACTGCCCGTGTTCGCTTCAGCTCTCAATGGGATGTCTCTGCTGCGATTGGTTTCGTAAGGACGAGTGAGGACTCAGGCACGGTTAGAAGCTCGCAGTCCTCTATAGATCTAGCTTTGGACGGCTCCGTCTGTCGGACACTTGAATATGAGCGTATTTGCGTAAACTTCGCACGTCGCAACCAATCCTCGATTGTGGGCGGTGCTAGAACATCTACTTCTGCCGGCTTAACTTATTATCGCCAATTGGGTGCAGATGACCGCGTGCAACTGGCAGCCTCTGTCATCCAAACTGGTAGCTTGCGTAGCCTTGATCAGGATTTTACCTCGACCTTCCTTAGCCTTGCTGGTTCCTATGATCGCAGGCTCAATCAACGATTTTCGGGCGGCATTAACCTGTCCGCCAGAAAGCTAACGAGATTTGGTCCCGATCCAAAGAATGACCTCAGCGGGTCTGTTTTTCTGCGGTACCGTCTAGGAGACATTCGATGATTTCCGAGACTGAACAGTCCGAGGGCGGCATGGGGTGGTTCTTCAATCACCTGCCTACAATTCTGTGGCAACGTCGAAATCTCGTCCTGGTGCCGTTTGTCGTACTGTCTCTTGCCGCGACTATCGCAGCTTTTGCATTGCCGACAGTTTATCGTTCGACAGCCAGCCTGCTTGTCCAGTCTCAGGACTTGCCGGACGCACTCGTGCAATCGCCGGAAGCCGGAGACATCGAACAAAGGATCGCTCGCATCCGTGAAAGGGTGCTAAGTCGGGGAGACCTGATACAGCTTATTGAGCAGAACAACCTATATCCGAATCTTCGCCGCTCGAAACCGCTCTCCAAGGTGGTGGAAAAGATGCGGAATTCAACGACTGTAGGAGCCCAGGCCAACGATCTCGGTGGCCAATCTGCCAAGAGCGCGCCGATCGCTATTGACATGAGTTTTGACTATTCAGATCCCACTCAGGCCCAAGTGGTTCTTCAAAGCTTCGTGAATAGCTTTTTGACGATGGACACCGAAGACGTTGCGGCTCAGGCACAGCTAAGTGTTCGCTTCTTGGAAGATCAGGCAACCAAATTGAGGTCGCAGATCTCCACCATCGAGAACCAGCTGACCAGCCTGAAGGCGAGGAACGGCTCGGCGCTTGCTAGTACCGGCGCTCCCCCAATGCTGGACCTGGGTAGCTATTCGACTCAGATTGCGAGTTTAGAAAACGATAATCGGCAGTTACTCGCACAGGCCAGCCGCGCCCCTCCCAAGCTTCCAGAGCTCGCAGCAGCAGAGGCTGCCTTGGCGGCTGCAGAAGCTATGTACAGCGACAGCCATCCGGACGTCCAAGCTGCTCGGACTCGCTTGCGCTTGGCGCAACAATTAGCGCGCGAAAGTTCGGCCCCAAACGACTCCGCAGTGATCCGAAGCCAAATTGCCGCCAACAATGCGACGATCGCCTCACTTCAGCAGGCTCGTGCAGCTGCCATGGCCCGAGCTCAAGCGTCGGCAACTGGGTCCGCACGAGCCCCCGCCATTCTCGAGCAGGCTATGCAGCTTGAGAATAAGGTTTCTGGCCTACGTGACCAGTATAAGTTAGTTTCAGACAACTTGCTGAAGGCTCAAAATGGCGCCCGGCTTGCGAACGAACAGAGGGCAGAGCGGCTTTCGCTCGTGGAGCCTCCGAGTCTTCCGGACAGTCCGTATTCACCCAACCGCCCGCTGCTCGTTGCAGCCGGCGCCGCAGCAGGGCTGATCTTCGGGCTGCTGCTTGCGTGCGCAGTCGAATTCATTCGAAGGCCGCTACGCAGCCCATCGCAGATAGAAACATTGGGGCTGCCGTTGATAGGCGTTGTGCCATTGATAGGTGAGAATAAGCAGCCAAACCGCTTTGGCAAAGTCTTTCAGAGGAAAAGAGTAAGTGTTGCATAACAGCCTGCATCATCGCGGATCGCATCAGGCGAATACCCCTGCAACCCCGTCGTCGGAGGTCCGGCACTCACTCGACAACCCCACTCATGTACAGTGGAGTTCCGAACGAGCACTGGCAGGCGCGATTTACGGTTTCGACAGCATAGATCCTCGTTCAAGAAGCTTTAATCTTATTCGCGGGCGTTTGCTGCAACTGATGAGGCAAAGAGGTTCTCGTGCGGTCGGCGTTGTCTCTGCTACGCCGGAGGTCGGGAAGTCTTTCGTCTCAGCCAACATCAGCGCGAGTCTAAGTCGAGACCCTAGAATACGGACCTTTGCGGTTGATCTGGATCTTCGTCGAGGATCGCTCACTGCGCAGTTCGGTATCGTACCGGAGCGTGGATTGAGCGAACACCTGTCAACCGGCACGCCGCTAGAAACCTTCCAGCTGAACGGGGAAAACTTGACCATTGTTCCTACAATGGGAGGATTCATGCATTCTGCTGAGCTGCTTGCATCACCTCGCGCGGAAGCGTTTTTTCAAACGCTGCAAAGCAGCAACGACCGAGATCTATTTATCTGCGACCTCCCACCGGTTTTCGCGAACGACGACGCCGTGGCAGCTATGGCGCACTTGGATTGCTACGTTCTTGTCTCGGAAGAAGGTAGGACTACTGAACGAGAAGTTCGAGACGCAGTTGCGGCACTGGGACGAGAGCGCTTGGCAGGTGTCATCCTGAACAAGTTTCGTGGAGGACTTGTCAGCGATGGCTACGGAGTAGATCCGTACTATGCTCAAGGTTATGGCTCGCCTACCTCGCCACGTTGAACGCAAAACGCAGGTGGTCTTACCGCGGGCACCCAGGCCTTACTTCCCGGGAGCGTAGCCCTCTTTATACTCAATCTTTGCAGAGGTCCGCAGCTGCTTTACCCGCTGCTGAAGCAAGTCAGAGGCCCTCTGACGCCGAACCATTTCAACTGCCTGAGTACGGGCAGCCGAATCCGGAAGCGGTACAGGCTGTCTTGCAACAATGACGCTTGCAACTGAGCGGTTGCCTGCGGGAACGATAAAAGGCTCGCCCGGATCAAGCGTCACCAGCTTGGCATAAATCTCAGCAGGAATGACACTAGTTACAAGCTGGTTAGTGCCGCGCTGGAACGGAATGCTTGATTGAGATAGCAGAGCTGAAAGTTGCTCAAGGGACTTAGCTTGTGCCACCTGCGCTAATACCTTGGGGTCCTTTGGCGTGTCGTACTGCAGCTGTTCGAGCTTCCAGGCTTCCCGTTTTGCGAAGACCTGCGGTTGTTTAGATTGGATGTCAGCAATCTGAGCAGGGGTAGGAATCTTACCAGTCTCCAGCTGTCGACTGGTGAGCATACCAATCAATAGGTCTTCGGTCACACGGCGCTGCCGGTTTATGAACTCAGGTGAGCGATCAATTCCTTCTTGACGCGCTTGCTGCGCCACCAGCTTACGGTCGATCAAACCCTGCAGGACTCTAGCAGTGGCTTGCTTCTTGTCCACGCCTGCAGGAAGGTTTGCCCCCGCGAGCTCTGCATTCAGTTCTGAGCTGGTAATCTCATCGTTGTTCACGACTGCAACGGTCTGACCATCCGCTTTCTTCTGGCAACCGGACAAAGTGGTGGTCACCAGAATTAGCCCCAGAAGGAAGCGCGATTTCATGAACTTTTCCCTACGGAAGTTATCCTTCAGTGTCGATAGCATTGATGCTACGCTCATGCCAGAGAGAGCCAAAGGGAGTTGTCGTGGAAACACCATACGACTGGATCACTGTCGGGATCTTCGCTGGTCTGATTGTACTTTTCATGCAGCGATCGACAGCTGAGACCGAGCATGAGCATGACTCACTCTGGATGTATCTAGCTGCAGGAGCTGGATGTGGGCTCGCGAACTATCTCGGAAACAAAGACATGGATATACTCGGCATCGGAACCATCGTTGTGACGCTTGCTTTCATTTTTCACTTCCTCAAGCCCTTCTCGAGCCGAAAGCCTCTTTAAACGTCACTTACAAGGATTCTGCGATCGGCAGTTTGGATCCCGCTAATCATCGCTTCAACGAAGTCGGCGAGGCGAGTGAACGCGGAGGGGCCATCAGCATCTACTGTCGAGACCCTGACTAGAACAGCATCGGGGATGCGGCCTTTCAAGTTGTCGACGGCGATCGCTAAGCGTTGCTGAGCCCAGCTGATTGGCATCGCGTTGCCGACCCTCGTCCAATATAAGATGCGTTCTACGCGCCCCGGATTACTTGCTGTAAGCTGGTTCATGGTAAGCGTCCGCTCACCGCCGATAAGCGCCTGCCGCTGGATGATCGGTGATAGCTGAAATCCGCCAGCCGGGTAACAGAACTCTGGGCGGTGAACCTGCAATAAACCAGTCTGAGCAGAACTCTGCGCGATGAGGAGCATCATGTCGGGGTTGATGCCGTCGGAGTACACTCGGGTGAGCAACTGAGAATATAGAGCATCAGAAAGCGGGTCCTCGGGAGGAACAACTAACCCACTCGTCGTGGCGAATCGCCAATCCCCGATCTGCGTCGGGATGAGACGCTCAAGCTTGCGCGACCCAAGGTAATCGACTTTGTTTCGCGGTTGCCGAGCGAAAGTAATCCCAGCCGACGCTGTCAGTGCAAGGCTTAAAAGCATCTTGCGACGATCGAGTTTAGGTTCGAAGTTCATGACCCTATCGTTCCACACTTCCCACTTTCAACCGGGTAGGTTGCAGGCGAGTATAGACAGCTTCGATCGCCATCATTGTCGCAAGCGCTGCTGCAAAGGTTACCAACCCGGCGAAGTCGTGCAGGATTCCCTGCGCCACTGCTTCGCCCGCATAGTACGTGGTCAAAATCAGGATAATCACTCTGATGAAATTCGCCAAAATCGTCACCGGAACTACGAGCAGTGACATCAAGATTAAGGCCGTTAGATCATGGCGATGCCGCAGGTAAACGTAGAACAGGCAAATAGCCGACAGGCTGATCAACGAGTTAAGGCCTGAGCAAGCCGCCGCAACAAGCATCTCGAATTGCGCGATTTGGATGACGACGCCCGCGCTGCCGACAGGGTAGCCTAACGCATACAGCAGTGCGACGGCCCACTCAGAAATCGCTATTTTCACAGGTTGAGTGATTACTGCCACCAATGTGTCCGGTGGCGGCACAGCAAAGCCCAGGTATAGAACTGGGAACCAGCAGGCGAGAAGAACGCGAGCTCCGACCAGCAGGTAAGCTCCGGCAATAAGTGCCGCATACATCACGAACACCTGCAGCTCGATAATGCCCGTGATACCCATCACTATATACGCTGGCAAAAGCACTGCCAACGCGCCGAATCCTATAATTTTGTTACCTGGTCGACGCTTACTGCGCGCCTGTCGGTACTCGCGCACGAGCAACCATAATCCGGTTGCGAGCACGATGGGCCCGTGCCCCCCTGCTCAGTAGACCAGTTGTATCGCGCAACCTCCACCATCGGCGGTACAATGAAAAGCAGCACGCTCGAGACGATGAGCAAATCGGCAAACCGTAGCTTTTTTAACCCAGCTGCGGGCAGGTACCTTCTAGCCAGGAGCAAAGCAGAAATGCCTTTTCGAAATTGGCAGAGTGCGAGATTGTTCCAGGACGCTACTTTGCAATAATATGTTTGGCAATCGCGAGGTGCGCGCGGACAATCACAAAGCGGGTGGAGCAAGAATTGACCTTACTGATTATGATGCTTGTTGCACCACTTCTCCTGATGAATTTAACATTCTTAGCAGAGGTAATTGCCGGACTTCCCCTTGCAGCGCGGGAAGGACACCAGCGGCTGAGCCAAAAAACGACGATCATCGTCCCAGCGCACAACGAAGCGCGCACAATCAAAGCGTGTCTAGATGCACTCGTGCGCCATGCTGGGCGGGAGTTCGACATCTTGGTGGTAGCAGACAATTGCAGCGACGATACAGCCACGATAGCCGCAGAACATGGCGTTGCGGTGATTTCGCGTAAGGACGAAGATCAGCGCGGCAAGGGGTTCGCGCTTGCGTTCGCGCGCGAGTGGCTCCGGAGGTCACCACCAGACGCTGTGATTGTCCTTGACGCTGATTGTCGAATAGACCGGGCGAGCCTCACAAATCTAGCTGCTGCGTGCTTGGAGAAGAAGAAGCCCTGCCAAGCAATTTACCTGTTCGAGCCCTGCCGCACCAAATCTCCGATGGTTCAGATTTCCACCTTCGCATTCCTGTTAAAAAATCTTGTCCGACAGCGTGGGCTGCAGCGCCTGACCGGCGGCGTTCATTTGACAGGCACGGGCATGTCTGTGCCTTGGAACCAGTTCGAAATAGCCGATCTCGCGACCTCTAGTATCGTAGAAGATCTTCGGTTCGGTATTGAAATGAGTGAGGCCGGGGCACCTCCGCAACTTATTCAAAGTAGCTATGTCTGGAGCGGGCACGCCGACGTCGGCGACACACTCGCGCAGCGGAGCCGCTGGGAAGGGGGATTTCTGACAATTGCGCGCGTAGCCGGTCCTCGAATGTTAATTAGCGGAATTCGGCGACTTTCAATTCCTATGACTTTGCGCGGCCTGGACTTGTTTGTTCCGCCGCTCGCACTTTTGGCCGCGATGAATGCCGTCGTTCTACTGCTCACCACCTTCATAACCGTTTTAGATTTATCGAGCTGGACGCCGCCGGCGATTCTAGCGAGCTTGGGTCTGCTTATGACCGTCGCGATGATCGTAGTTTGGTGGCGTGAGGGTCGAGATTTCATCGGGGTAGCAGCACTCCTCAGCCTTCCCGTCTACGCTCTGTGGAAAGTGCCTATGTATGCCGGGCTGCTTAAGAAGGGAGCTCCTCAGGAGTGGCTTCGGACTCCTCGGCCTGACGAAAAAGATCGCGGAGCTTAGCTGCGGAAAGGCGGATATCAAATTCCTCCGCGATCCGAGCAGGACCCGCATCTCCCAAGCGCCGGCGAAGTGCACGATCTACGACCAGGCGATCTAACGTGGTGGCCAATTCCTGCCAGTTTGATGGCGAGAACAAGAACCCTGTTTTTCCCTCTTCGACTAACTCGGGAATGCCAGCCACCCTGGAAGCAACAACTGGCACCCTGAGCGCCAGAGCCTCCATGAGCACCATCGGCAGGCCTTCCATGAAGCTTGGAAGAACTAGCACGTCACTCCGTGCAATCTCGCTCAGAGTGTCAGCTTCTGAAAGCGCCCCTAAAAAGTCCACGCGCTCGGAGATACCAAGAGCTTCAGCTTGCCTAGCCAGTTCGGCTCGCAGTGAGCCATCTCCTACGACGGCTAGCCGAGGTGCTGAGTCTGACCTCATCAGCGACAACGCTTCCAGCAACCCCGCAACTCCCTTCTCCGCTGAAAGGCGACCGACCACAATAAGTCTGACTTCGCCCGTTTCGACAGAAGCGACATGCGGCAGTCGTTCAAGTTCTAAGCCACAGCGCACGACTTTAAGTCTGGGCCACATCTCTGGACCGACAACCCGTGCGGCTTGAGCTCTCCCGAAGTACGAAACGCAGGCAACAAACTTAGCTGCAGATATTTTCTCTGGTAATAGGAGCCCAGCTGGGTAATCGAACTCTGAAATACCATGGATTGTAAAGCTCCATCCGATCTCTGCGTGGATACTTGCGAGTAATCCGACCGCGGCACCAGCGTTCGCAAAATGATTGTGAAGATGACCAATCCCGCGCCGCTTCATCTCCCGAGCCAGCAAAATACATTCGCCGAAGTAGGCAACGGACAGCAGCGAACCTCTTAATCCTGGCGGCCGATGACGAGCCGCGACGACGAGCGTCCGCAGGTATCGTGCGGGTTGCCGGACTAATTCTTGGACATGTGCCAAGAGGTAGTCCCGCCATGGACGGGCCAGCAGAGTATACGTAGCCTGCGCTTCTCGGACATCCTCGTCGGTTCGCAGTTCCGCATGTGCGGGGGCTCGCACGCTAAAGGTGTCAATCTGACACCCGAGCTGTCGCATGGCACTAATTTCACGACGTATAAACGTGTGCGACGTTGCCGGGTATTGGCTAGTCAGGTAGGCAATCCGCATACTCAGGCCCGGGCAGTCGGCCTAAGAACCCGCACCTCGCCGTTTCGGTGAGCTCTGGCCTCTAGTTTTTTTTGTCCTACCAAGTAACTGAAGATGCCTTTCGCTTCGGCTATCTTCATTAACATCATGACGGCGGCGGCGCTCACTCGAAAAGCGAAGTCTGTGCCACCTCCTCGACGCACGAAGATACGACAACCCTGCAGCATGTACAGAGCTGGAAGCAGAAGTAGCACGCGCCAATCTTGTTCTAGTGAAGCAGCCGCTGCGACGAGTAAAGGCAGGATAACTGTCCAAAACAGGGCGCTCGCAATTTGGCGTCCATAAAGTGGTTGGCCGGTCCTCTGCGTAGCGGCTCTAGCCTGTGCGTAGCCAAGACCACCCCGCTCAGAACGTTTCCACCATTCGCGAAGTCTGCTTATTTTAGCATCATGTTCCGTCATAGGTGCATCAATTCGCCAAATTTCCCAGCCGGCTGCTCGCAGTCGGGTGCAGAGTTCGGGTTCCTCACCGGCTACTAAATCCGCACGAAAAGATCCTGCCGACCGAACCGCCTCTACCCTCATCAGGGCATCGCCCCCACACGCTTTGGCGAGACCGATAGGCGTATCCCACTCGGCATCGATGAGGCGATGGTATAAGGAAGCCATTGGAAAGGCCTCATAGCGTCGGCCACATACTACACCAGCTTCCTTGCGACTGTCCAAGAAGCTCGATGCAGTAGCGAGCCACTCTTCCTCCAAAATGCAGTCAGCGTCGATGAACTGCACGAAACGACACTCTGGCGCGTCTTGGACTAGTTGTTCAAATCCAGCACGTCGGCCCCGAGCTGCGGTGAGCAACCCATCGGCGCTTAGACAAACTACGGTAACACCCATGCCCAGAGCGGCTTCCACGCTGCCGTCTGTTGACGCAGAATCGGCGTAAACGACGTGCTGGCACTGAGACTTCGCAGCACCGAGGCTGAGTAGCAATCGCTCACCCTCGTTACGACCGATTACGACTATTCCGATCTGCGTTACCTGCGTTTTAGCGACTTCTAGGTTTTCCAATTGCATATGCGACATCAACCCTCAGTGGACTGGCAGTTCGGAGCTATTCAAGTGAGGACTTTGTTTGACCTTCCGGGTTTTCATAGGGTTTCGCGTGAAGCAGACATGGCTTCTATGGCCGTCGCTTTTGAGCTTGCACGACGAGGGTGACGAAGTAACGCTCATCGGTTCGGGCGATAGCGGTCATAAGTTCCCTACAGGTACCTGCGTGCACCGCGTATTCCAAGTGAGCGGTTCGAGTGATTTCCAAACTTCCGGTTCTTTGCGGCGAGGCAGTTGGGAGAAAGCGACGTTCTTGGCGGGACTTTTGGAGGTCTATCGGCCTCAACATCACGAAGCGACGCTGAAGTGCTCGTATTCTTTTCTCGATCGGGCGCCTATTGGGCAGCTCTTCCTTGGCCCACACGATCAGTCGATCGACACCGCCCCAGCTTGTCGGCAGCCAAAGCAATCGCATCCTGGGCAATTTGCTTTGTCTTGTTAGGTAAACCCTTGAGCGGCCTCTCCCTGCTGTGGGCGGGTTAGCATTTGCCAACATCAATCCCCCTTTCCGCCAATTCGGCGGCTTGAAGCTTTGGCCCAGCTCTTGGCTAACTAGAGTGCGTTCTGGAAACTTCCAGCCAGCAATGACCGAGAACAACTGCACAGCTTGGTGGGCGGTACGCCGACCATCGACACACCATTGGCCGAGGTGGTGGACCGAGCCGACGTGCCAGCTGCGTTAAGTTCGGTCTGATGTCAGCTTCTGCTGGGATGGGACAACCTGAAGTTATCCGTGCGGTCAGCGGCGCCGTATAGATGAGGCGTGTTGCCATCTATTCCTCTTCTGGGGTGTGTGTTAATGTTCATCACATTGCCGCGTATTCCAATCCTCGATGGCTGGCGGGCCGTGAGCATCCTGCTTGTTCTCGGAGGTCACTTGCTGCCGCTTGGGCCATCGCGCTTCGGACTCAATGGAGCCATTGCCGCTTCGGGAATGGCGATCTTTTTCACTCTGTCCGGCTTCCTGATTGCCAGCATGTTGCTTGCGAACCAGGATGTGCCGCGGTTTCTCACCAGGCGCTTGTTACGCATTCTTCCCCTCGCATGGGTGGCGATGCTGGTCTTGATCATTTTGAATAACACGAGCTGGTCTGTGGCGATCAGCAATCTGCTATTTGTGTCTAACCTGCCTCCCCATCCATTGATGAATGGTGGCGGACACCTCTGGAGCCTTTGTGTGGAGGTCCAGTTCTATGCAGTCATCGCAATCATGGTCGCGTTGGGTGGCAAGAGGGCGCTGTACCTTATTCCTGCCCTTGCGCTCTCGGTCACTGCGCTTCGGGTCTTCACTGGAACAACGATGTCGATCACGACATGGTTTCGGGTTGATGAAATTCTAGCAGGTGCTTGCCTGGCCCTTGTGGTCCACCACTACCCGAAAGTGAGAGTTCCTGCATTTGCCACGGTGCTGCTTGCGCCTCTGATCGTTGCAGCAGCCTATCCCACCCCGGTAGCCTATCTTCGCCCGTATTTGGCGGCAGCCGCGGTAGGAACCAGCATCTATGCTGCACCAGGTCTCATGTCCGCCCTGTTTACCAGTAGGCTAGCCGGATGGATCGCCGAAATATCATACGGACTCTATGTCTTGCACGGTGTGTTGGTAGATACCTGGCTCGGCAGTGGCGACAAGCTGGTGAAGTATGTTAAGCGACCCTTGCTGTTTATTGTAACCTTCTTGTTTGCACACCTCTCGTTCAAGTATTTTGAGCGCCCCATCCAGAAGCTGGGTCAGCGCCGGACAACTGCCGTCAACAGAGCAACGTGATTCAGCGAAACACGCCATGTGGCCCCCGCGGCTCGTAAAGGTTCCAATCGGTTTTTGTTTGCCGCGGTCAGGTTCCTGTCGCCTTCCTTATAACGTAAGCAAAGAGCAGCGCACATGTCGAAGCCCACCAATAAATCGGCACCGTCAGGCTATGCGGCTCCGGAAATCATCTGCCCAAATTGGCTGTTTGAACAGAGCGGCGCACCGTGCGCTGCGAAGCTCAACCGGAGATCAGAAGCAATACGATAACCAGTACCGCGCTTGCGCCGCTCGAAATGTGAGCGTGTGCAAGATTAATGTCTAGAAGCGTGCAGGTTCGACAATGCTTGACCGAGGCATACGAGCAAGAATTTGTTCGTCGCAAGTAGACGAGAACAAAGAGCACATTCCGTCTAACTCCGAACACTCGCTCATCTTGTCAGTGGCACAAAACATCGGCCTACATAAGCCGAAGGAAAGCTACCAAAGAAGCTTCCCTATCGTCAGCTGGATAGACGGGCAAGCCGTCCGCCAAGCACCAGCAGGAGTTAAAAGAGCGTTTTGCTCCTGATGAATGAGCGATTGCTCGAGGTGGCATGCGGACTGAAACAAACTCGACTTCTTCGTTGAGAAGTTGCCGAGCAGCAAGTCTACCAGACTGCAGATAGCACCGGCTGCTCCAATCGTCGGCGCCTCACCTCGCGCTTGAAATGATAGAAAAAAAGATGAGGCTCGAAATCGCTGGGGGGGGGGGAAACGCTGCAAGGAGGAGAGCCCATCCCCTGCCGAAGCTTCCTAGACGAGCTGTTACGAGGCCTCCGATTTGATGGATCTGCAACGACGTTTGACATAGGTGTGCTCTGCCGATGTAGGAGACGCTCACCTTCGTTAGAACCGATCACGAATATTCAGACCTGCAATACCCCTGTTTTAAAGACTCTTAGGTCTTGGGCCGGCATATTCGACATCAACCCTTCGTGGACAGGCAATTCGGAGCAATTCAATTGAGAATACTGTTTGCCCTCCCGGGATTGCACAGGGTTTCGCGCGGAGCAGAGGTGGCGTTTATGGCGGTCGCTTCTGAGCTTGCGCGACTGGGCCACGAAGTAACGCTCATCGGTTCGGGCGATTGCCGATCAGATATCCCCTATAGGTATCTGCGTGCACCGTTAATCCCACGTGAGCGGTTCGAGCGAATTCCGAGCCTACCAGTTTTTCGCAGCGAGACAGCTTGGGAAGAAGCGACATTCTTGGCAGGCTTCCTGAAAATCTATCGGCCGCAACAATACGACGTGACGCTGACGTGCTCGTATCCGTTCCTCAATTGGGCGCTAAGGGCGCGTAAGTTCAAAGGAACGCGTCCCGCGCATGTATTTGTGACTCAGAACGGAGACTGGCCCGCGCGCTCACAACGGTCAGAGTTCCGTTACTTCGATTGTGATGGACTTATCTGCATCAATCCAGATTACTATCGGCACAACCAAAGTCGCTATGAAGTTGCGCTCATTCCGAATGGCGTTGATCTTACCAAGTTTCACCCTGGAGCAGATAGCCGAGCGCAATTTTGTTTGCCGTCTGGTGTCCCAATCGTTCTCATGGTCAGCGCCTTGATCGAGAGCAAAATGGTCGAGACCGGTATCAGAGCGGTCAGTTCAATGTCGGACGTACACCTCGTAGTTGCAGGCGACGGTCCTTTGAGAGAACAGCTTAGAGCGAAGGCGGAGGCCATCATGCCCGGCCGCTATCACAACTTCACTGTAGCCGCCGACCGCATGCCAGAGCTTTACCGGAGCGTGAATGTTTTCCTGCATCTCTCTCGCGATGAAAGCTTCGGGAACGTATTCGTAGAAGCCATGGCGTCGGGAGTGACAACGGTCGCCTGGGACTTAGAGCGAACACGTTGGATCACGGGTGAAACGGCAATGCTATCGCCGGATGGTGACGAAGCAGCGTTGATTGGTCAATTAATAGAGGCCATAGAGCATCCAAAATCAAAGGATGTAATCACACGTCGGGCGCTGCAATTTTCGTGGACTTCCATCGCGCAACAATACCGCGAGTTCCTGAATGTTGTGACGGGCAAGCACATGGGGGTTGATGAATGACGCGTGTTTACAACGAGACGAGGCGCATCCTTGTAACGGGCGGAGCCGGATTCCTCGGCTCGCATCTCTGCGATCGCCTGCTCGCCGACGGTCATGACGTCATATGTGCCGACAACTTCTTTACGGGTAGCCGCCGCAATGTTGCGCATCTGCTGCCAAATCCATCTTTTGAGCTGCTTCGCCATGACGTGACCTTCCCGCTGTATCTAGAGGTCGACGAGATCTACAATCTCGCGTGCCCGGCCTCTCCCATCCACTACCAACATGATCCGGTTCAAACTACCAAGACCAGTGTTCACGGGGCAATCAACATGCTGGGTCTTGCAAAGCGCGTGGGCGCTAAGATCCTGCAAGCTTCTACTAGTGAAGTGTATGGCGATCCCGATGTTCATCCGCAGGAAGAGAGCTACTGGGGGCGTGTCAACCCGATTGGTCCGCGCTCTTGCTATGATGAAGGCAAGCGCTGCGCGGAGACACTATTCTTTGATTACCACCGCCAACATGGGTTGAAGATAAAGATCGCTCGGATCTTTAACACCTATGGTCCACGCATGCATCCCGCGGACGGAAGGGTTGTCTCAAATTTCATTGTGCAGGCGATCCGGGGCGAACCTATCACTCTCTACGGAAACGGCGAGCAGACTCGCAGCTTCTGCTATGTTGACGATTTGATCGATGGTCTGATCCGGCTGATGAATAGCCCAGACGAAATCACCGGTCCGATAAATATCGGCAATCCAAATGAATTCTCGATGTTGCAGTTGGCTGAGTTGGTGCGAGATCAAACTGGAAGCAGATCAGAATTTGTGTTCCGCTCTTTGCCTGTCGATGATCCTCGCCAAAGGCAACCTGATATACGAAGGGCGGCGGAGCTTCTAGGCTGGAAGCCCAACATCAACCTCGCCGAAGGTCTTGCTTCTACTATCGATTATTTTAAAAAAGTATGCTGATCGGCTTATAAGCAAATGGCAGGCCGCTTTCACCAGCAGTCAGGGTCGTGCGACCCACCCTGGGCTTCTTCAACGCTCCAGTATGGGACGCCCGGGTAGGCAAAGCTGACGTTCTGCCTACTTTTGTGAAGGCTTAGGCGGGCTGTCCAATAACATTGCCGGGCGAGCTATAGCGACATACCAAGATCTCTTCCTCGCCCTCGCCGCTCAACGCACAGCCCACTCGAGTGGTGCGCCGCCATATAAGTTGCGTGTAGTGACTCACATCTTCCACGCGACCTGAGCGGCTGTTCGACGGGAAAACGCCAGGTTGATAATTTTTCTTCTCGGCGATCCACAGCCTGACCATCTGCTCGGGCGAGTAGTGTGCTGGCGTCCCGCCCCAGATGTTCTCGCCAAGGGGTTCTTGGCCCGGGCTGTCAGGCGAATGCTCAAATCGACCAGTTCGACTTAGGTACCGCGCCCACTCCCGCGCCCCCGCGGCCAACTCGTCGTCCCATTGCAGTGGTGCAACCGACATCTCCTTACGTTCACGATTGTGTTCGGCAAGGATCCGCTCGTTGAAATCAACGCGGAAGTCGGATGCCCCTAAGAGAAATGGTGCTAAGATTCCAAGTGCAAGCGTAGCAACGTTGCTGCGGCGGTAAAAGCGCATGGTTTGGCCTCGTTCGAGGCCTACATTTGCCGCTAGAAAGTGAAAATTTTGTTAGCTTTGAGCCTCTCTGAGGTCGCGACTGAGCGGAGGATAACTACTGGCTCGCCTACGCTTACCTCCGAGAATAGTCGCCGTGCGAAGTCGGTTGGCACTCCGATACAACCATGCGTGGCTGCGCCCCAACGAACGTCGCTGCCATGTATCGCAACACCGTCTCCCGTAAGTCGAAGTGTGTACGGCATTGGCGCGTCGTATAGGCTGGAGCGATGGTCCTTACCTTTCCAAAGAACTGGATATTGACCAAGCGGTGTCTCCTTCGTGTCGGCGCCGTACAATATCACTGAAGTGCCAATCTCGTGCCCCCCGCGGAAAACACTTAGCAATTGAGTCCTCAAGTCGACCCGCACCGAAGTTGGCCCGGATGGGATGCCTTGATCATTCCAGATGAAGTCACCGTACCTCATTGGCCGCTCAACGATGAGTAAGGATTGGACTGGACCTACGAACCCGCCCGCACCCAAAGCTTCCTTCTTTTGACTAGGAGTGAGCCAAATGCGGGGCCCAGAAACTCTCGCTTCTAATCTAGGTGCTTTAGCATGCGCAGTTCCAACGCGCGCAGGTGCCGATTTCGCAGCATTAACCTGCATCAATGCGTGGATGCTGAACGCCATTGCCGCGATCAAAAGAACGGACAGCAAGAAAGGGCGTAAGCGAGGTCTCAACCAGGCTACCGCTGAACGCAGAAAGTTCGCCTGCGCGCCCGCAAACCTGCACCTATGGCTCCAAAGCCAATCAGCATGAACATCCAAGTTGCTGGCTCAGGAACCGCTGATACCGGCGGAGGCGAAACGCCAGTTACTGGAAGGTTAGGAAGGTCAGGCGTGCCCCCACCCACGCCTCCTCCGACCCCAACGTCGACGCCCACGACGACGCCGACGCCTTCTCCGATGACTCCGCCGATGCCTTCACCAATGCCTCCGCCAACGTCTACGCCGATACCTCCACCGACTCCTCCGCCGCCGCTCCCGCCTACGTCGATGCCTCCTCCACCTCCTACGCCGCCGCTTCCACTCGCGATAAGCAATGGAGCGGGCAAACTTAAGGTGCCCGACGGGCTTGATGTCTCGACCGGGCCCACAGAGTCAGATGAACCCGGCAGATCTAATATCGGCAGTACGGGAATTATTGCGCTCACAAACTCGTCGGAGAGTTGCGGCGGATTCTGAGTCACCTTGCCCAATGCACGTTCTTTCGGCTGTATTTTGCCCAAAGCCCTTTGCGAGGGCCGTGCCGGTGGAGACTCTGATTTTCTCTTGGCGGCAACCTTGTTTATGAAGAGTGCGCCTTTGTCTCGTGCGCCAGGAGATCGTGCATTCAATAAGACCTCTAAAGCAGTTGCCGCAGTGCCATTCCCGAGTTCAATCGCCTGCTTGTTGACGGCTCGTACGAGGAGTGGCGTGGCAGTCAGCAGTGAAAGCGCAGCGATCGAGGCCGCTCCGACTTGAGCTTTGCTCAGCTTGCTTTTTCCCAACAGAACGCTCCCGTCTGACTCCCTGCGAAACGGTTAAGCAAAAATTAAAGTTCCACAAACATGCGCTCAGCAAGGTCGCATGATGAGACACCTCAATCTTTCAGCTTGCAGAATCGATATTGGAGTTCGCCCGGCCCGCAGAAGGTAGACGGCAGCCGGGGACGATCGGTCTTCATATCCGCATGCGGCAACTAGATTGTCGGCTCCGTCGCTAAGTACCACGTTTGAGCGTCTTCTATCGCAAGGGCTGTCAGCCGTCCGGTTCGGTAAGCTCCGGTGTCTATACCAATTCGGTTGCGCTGCACATCGATCGTGGACGTGATTGAATGGCCGTGGACGATTATCGCTCCGTGATAGCGACTGCTTTCGAGGAACTCGCTTCGGATCCAGAGGAGGTCGCGCGGACGCTGCCGGTGTAAGGCACGCCCGGGTCTGACCCCCGCGTGACAGAAGAAGAAGTCACCTGATCTCCAATAAAGAGGCAAGTCTCGTAGCCAATTCAAAATGCCCTCACCCAAACCTTCTGAGAGCCTTCCCGCAAATTCCTCTGTCGACTCATACTCGGCCGGCTCGCGGATCCCGAAGCTGGCCAAAGTAGCCGCACCACCATACATCAACCAACTATCGCGCGCCTCGTCCATCCCTGACGCACAGCTCAACATTGCTTGCTCATGATTGCCAAGTAGCACTGTCGCGAATTCTGATCGTGAGGCCTCCCTTAGTGCCAATATAAGCAGTTTCGACGACGGACCTCTGTCGATAAAGTCACCTAGAAAAACTAAGCGGACCTTACGCCCCTGCGTGGGTCGGGCTAGGCAGTCCCGCTCGATAGCCTCCAACATCTCAGCTAGCAGGTCAGCTCGGCCGTGAATGTCGCCGATGGCATAAATACGTTCTCCAGGAGCTCCCCGTGGAGGCGACCTTAAGGGACGCCGATGTAGGGTAAGCTCGTGGCTTGCGACAGACATGCTTTCATTTAGACCCTAGAATCACGCCCCGCAGGCAAGGAGCACCTATGCTTGGCCCAAGAGGCCCTACCTTCCGGACGTGGGCGACAAAACTCACTTCGGCTTGAGCATCCGTGACCTGAAAGCCTTAAGCATGGTGCTTCTCAAACGAGCGGATGTACCACGGCAAGGCTTCGGCTATCCCGGAACTTAGCACATATTGTGGTGAATAGCCGAGACGATCCTTGGCTTTGCTGATGTCAGCACGAGAGTGACGTACATCACCCATTTGAAAGGGAGCGTAAGATGGCTCCTTTTCATAGGCAATGTCGTGATCTTGAAGTGATCCTTTGATCAGTTCGTACAGCTTATTAAGACTGGTACTCTGACCTACCGCAACGTTGTACACTTCCGCGCATGCAATATCATCGGCCAGTGCGGCTCTGAGGTTTGCTTGTACGACGTCGGCTACGTAGCAAAAATCCCGAGTAGTGCTGCCATCCCCGTTGATGACCACCTCCTCGTTCTTGATCATTGCTGCCACCCATCTGGGAATGACTGCGGCATAAGCACCGGCAGGGTCTTGTCGAGGACCAAATACGTTGAAGTAACGCAAGCCTACGATCTTAAGGTCGTAGGTTCTCGCATAAACACCCGCGTAAACTTCGTTGATCAGCTTCGTCGCCGCGTAAGGAGAAAGAGGATTTCCGATCCGCTCTTCCGATGCGGGCAGAGTGGTTTCGTCGCCGTAGGTGGCGCTTGAAGCGGCGTATACAACCCGCTTAACGGCAGCACGTCTCCCCGCCTCCAAGACATTCAGGAATCCTGTTACGTTGACTTCGTTTGCTGTCAGCGGATCTTCGATCGATCGCGGCACCGACCCAAGCGCCGCCTGGTGCAGCACGTAATCTACCCCGGAGACTGCATGATCGCACGTTTCGCGATCACGAATGTCGCCTTCAACTAACTTGAAGTTAGCCCATAGATCCGCGCCGACGGCTTCCTCCACTCCCCTTAGATTAGCACGGTGACCTGTCGCGAAGTTGTCAAGCGCAACCACCTGTTGGCCGAGCTTTAGGAGCGACTCGACTAAGTTGGATCCGATAAAGCCGGCCGCGCCCGTTACCAGCCACTTAGAGCGGCTGGCCTGCATCTTCTCCGGCCCGAACTCCCGGGCTAATTTCTCCACTACCATCATACCCCTAGTTTTGAGCAGGCGACTGACGCCTGCTACGTGCGAGCTTGCCCCTTAAGCAAGTGAGCCTAGGGAAAGATGAAACTTGTCTCCGTGGGGCGAGCTGTGATCATTATCCTAGCAACCAAGCTTTGCCGCTGGCCACCAACAATCGATTTCAAACGGGTTAGGTGATCTGATTAGTACAGCATTAGCGGTCTGCTACCTGCTGCTTAAAGGCGCCCGTTGCATGCGTCGCTGCGCTCACGATGGCATTTTCGCAATTTACCGCCGCTCTCGCGAGACGGAAAAACGACCATCTATGGCTACTGGGCCACGAACAGGTGTACGAGCCGACTGATATACTGACGCCTACTCTCGCGGGTCTGAACAGAACACGTGTAGGTGAAAGCGGTTGAACCTTCAGACTTGCGTCAGACAGGTGGCTGGTCGGCGCCTGGCGTTAGATTCAACTAACGAGAGGTACCCTTCTCTGAGCCCCGTGCCACCCGACGGCGCCGACGTAGCAGAGAACCAGCCGTTCCAAAGCCCACGAGAATGCTAGTCCACGTGTTCGGTTCAGGAACGGGACTCGCAGGTCCGACAATTGTGGTAGGTGGCGCGGGCGTGATGACGAAGCCGGGGACCGCGGGCAATCCCGTTCCCGGCAAGAAGGGCGTTGGCTCAACAAGCGCTGGACTGAATAAACTGCTGTCCTGAGCCGGGGGGAACACAAAAACTTCTGAAGTGTACGGCACAACCAGACTAGGCCCTAGCGAGGGATTCTCGGGACTGGACGGTCTAAACACTTTCCCGAGCGCCCTCTCGCGCGGACGCCTTGCGAGCTGTTGACGGCGGTGCTTCATCAACTCCGCTCGCGTTCTTTCGCCCGGAGATCGTCCAGCAAGCAAGTCCAAGATCGAGCGAAATGAGCTGGGTTTGCCCCCCCCTGGTTGGCGATGGCATCTTTACCTCGCAGGAACGGGATTCCACCGGGCGGGGCTAGTGTTTGGATCGCCACGGCAGCCGCAATAAGTGCCAACGCAACACCAAGGGCGATCTTTCCGGAACGGCTCTTAGCTGCGACGCGTAACGACGCGAGAGCTTTAGAGGGCAACGCTTCAGCTACGGCCATGTTTGCGAGTCCCGGCGGTGAGATTGCATCATAGCAGTTAACTACCCATCAACTAAAGGAAATTAATCTCCCAAGGCGTAGCCGGCACTGTTCCCGCGCCGCAGCTCGCCGGCCCGTCGTCTGCATCGCACCCGAACCTAGAGCCTTTCATCATGAAGGTTGCGGCCTACACATCGCGTAGTGCCTTAAGAGGCGACCCTTGCCGCTACACGCCCCTCAACCGTTCGGTTGATGCACGTCTATATACCCTCGCCTGTGCCAATTTGGGGCAAAGCGTCGATGACCTGAATCTCAACGTTCTTTGTCGCGTTAAATTTTCGTTATAGAGCGACCAACGAGGCGAGGCTCCGAAGAGCTAAGACTCATCAGACGAGGGATTATCTATGAACCGTGTACTAAAGGTCGCTTTGGTAAGTGCAGCGTTCGGCGCAGCTGCTATTGCTGCTCCGGCAACAGCCTCAACGGTCGTAGTAGCCCAATGCGACTCTGTGACGGATGGAGATGCTCAGGGCTGTCTCTTCTCGGGGAACATAAACGAGAGCCCCGATCCGACGAACAAGAATTCTTACAAGAACGCAGAAGCTGCGTACAACGCGCTGATGAATCCAGACATTACCCTGAACTGGATCACCGGCACAGACGCAAGCAACTTCTCGTCTTTTGGGACTTTCACCGGCGAAAAGGGTAAAAGTGGCACGTTCAACCTTCCCGGTTGGGATGTTCAATACTACGCGGTGAAGGCAGGAAATCAGTTCGCCCTATACCAGTACACCGGAAGCAATACTTGGGCCGTGCCTGGTAAGAACGGTTTGTCACATCTGGCGTTTTTTGGAAATCGCAGCACAGTACAGAGCGGTGTTCCGGAGCCTACCACCTGGGCGATGATGTTGATGGGCTTTGGAGGTATTGGCTTCTCGATGCGTCGAAAGGCAAGAAACGGTACAAGCTTGCAAGTCGGCTAGCCATCAACGCTTTCTCCACGCGCGCGGGTCGCCGCAGGCAATGTTAGAAGTGAACGCCGCTGGTTAAAAACCGGCGGCGTTTGCTTGTTTGAAGGCATTCGAGAGCTACGCGCCCCTACTCCTGCCGCCCTTAGTTGACCCAATCTGATACGGCTTATTCAATCATGGTGCTGACTGGAGCTTTCGAACGTACGCACTTGAGTCGATTGGAGCTTTCATGAAGAGTCTTACGGCGGATAATTCGTGGCGCGATCTCAAGGCGGATCTAACGATTGAAGTCGTTACTTCGAGGAAAGACGGTGACCTGGCTCACCTATTCCGAGCGACCGAGCTGATCGTAAGCACTTGTACTAAGTTGGTCGTAGCGTTGTTCCCTGGAGCGCCTCTCCTGCTTCAACCTCGTGCCATCCTAGAGGACCTTGGTTCACGGTCTGTAATTTCCTGGATTCGGTTAGAGGAAAATGCAGAAGACACTAGATCCCAAACTTTAGGAGAAGCCGCGGTCGGCAATATTGTCGACTGCTTAAGATGGCTAAGTGATTGTCGAGCCGGTGTGCCCTATCAAGAGCTTCTACGCATCATCGGAGAGCAGCGGGCGGCAAACAACCTACCCATTCACTTGAACGCCGCGGACCTCCTCGCTTCGCTTGGTGAGCTTCAGGAAGTTCGCGCCACTTTTCCTGACTTCAAACGAATACTTTTTACTGCACTAGCAGGAGACGTGAAGCTAGACGCTTCATCCTATGTCCCTGTTGGCCATTTGCTCCAACTCGCCGCGCACTGGCACCTTAAGAACACGGCTGTAGAGATAGTCCTGGTTGTCCAGGAACCTGACTACTCGGGTGGGCGTGTCTGGAAAATGCAGCATAACGGAACGAATGTAGAAGTTGCTATTCATGATCAAGGTTGGCTGTCTGCGTTCTCCAACCGTGGGATCGATGTTCGAAAAGGCGACATAGTTCGAGCGATTGCCACGACAGAGCAGCACTATGGAGTGGATGGAGTACTACTTCACGGAGAAAT